>NZ_JAUORW010000059.1:0-594 GCF_030548245.1 Psychrosphaera sp. 1_MG-2023 | reverse complement strand
TTCGGTCAGTATTGATTGCTAAACTTGTTTGTTATTTAGCCACCTTTTCGTTTGTACTATGCGCTTCGCTATGATCTAATTGATATTATTCCGCCAGAGATAATTCCCAATGGCAAAGTACAAACCTGACTTATCCTGCCAGAGTAAGTTCATTCCCATCGACTTTTCGCGTCAAATACTTCCAGGAACCTTTGAGTATGCATTGGCTCACATTGTCGATAATCATCTGGATTTAACGGGGTTTGATGCGTGGTATAACAACGATAAAACGGGCGCTACCGCTTATTCGCCAGGTGTCATGTTAAAGGTCATTTTATTTGCCTATTCCCGCGGTATTATCAGCAGCCGAAAAATCGCGTTGGCCTGTGAAACGAATATCACCTTTATGAGTCTATCTGGTGATATCCAGCCTCACTTCACCAGTATTGCGAGTTTTGTCGCAAATATGAAAGAGCAAATCGAGCCACTGTTTACCCAAGTGTTGATGATATGCGACCGTGAAGGCTTAATCGGTCGCAACATGTTTGCCATTGATGGTTGTAAAATCAAATCGAATGCCAGTAAAGAGTGGAGCGGAACATTTGAAGAGTTGCA
>NZ_JAUORW010000058.1:0-599 GCF_030548245.1 Psychrosphaera sp. 1_MG-2023 | reverse complement strand
TACTTATTGAACCTTCTCCCCGAAGTTTAGCTTTTAGCTAAACTTCAAGGCGACCAAACCAAAAGGAGAAAGCTCAATGAAATTTTATACTAAATTACACAATTTTTACTGCGGAATCGACCTACATGCTCGAATTCTTTATGTCTGCATATTAAATAACAAAGGCGAAAAGGTTCTTCACCAGAAGATTGGCGCTGATAAACGAGCGTTATTAAATTTGCTGCAACCCTATATAGGTGACGTGGTCGTTGCCGTTGAGTGTATGCATTGCTGGTATTGGGTCAGTGATTTATGCGCTGAGCACAACATTGATTTTGTCCTGGGTCATGCTTTATATATGAAGGCTATCCACGGTGGTAAAGCCAAAAACGATAAAATCGACTCATATAAAATTGCTAGTTTGTTAAGAGGCGGTAACTTTCCTCTTGCCTATGATTATCCAAGAGAGATGAGAGCGACTCGCGATTTACTGCGCCGACGAACTAAGTTGGTTCAGCATGGAGCCCAACTTAAAGCTCATGTTGTAAACACGAATAGCCAATACAACTACCCTGCTCTTGAGTTAAACATGAAGAATAAATGTGTCAGGGATGAGTTTA
>NZ_JAUORW010000057.1:0-604 GCF_030548245.1 Psychrosphaera sp. 1_MG-2023 | reverse complement strand
GCACTCGCTAAAAGTACAATCGACATAAATAACGCTTGAGTTTTCTTCTTACAGTGATAATCAAAATTATTTTTTAAATTGTTGAATAACAAATTAAATAAACAATAATGTTTACCTTATTTATCAGCTTTCCAAATTGTTAAAGAGCAATGTATTTATAAAAATACTAAATAATAAGTTCTTATCAAAATCTATTATTTAGCACTTTCTTACGCAGAAGATTGCCACTTTAGCGAGTACATAAGTTGTCAGGAAGGTCCCCTTCCGGTTAAGCAACTTATTACGCCCACCTGCTAGTCAGGTGCTTGTGGTGAATGGTGGAGCTACGCGGGATCGAACCGCGGACCTCTTGAATGCAAATCAAGCGCTCTCCCAGCTGAGCTATAGCCCCAATTAAATACTGAGGACCTAACTTCTGGCATACGCTATCCAAACATAAAGTTTGGTAGGCCTGGGCAGACTTGAACTGCCGACCTCACCCTTATCAGGGGTGCGCTCTAACCAGCTGAGCTACAGGCCTTCAGCTTCTTCTTGCTCACAATATGTAATTAATTATCTGTGTGGACACTTCGCATGTGCGACTTTTCGTTAAGGAGGTGATCCA
>NZ_JAUORW010000056.1:0-636 GCF_030548245.1 Psychrosphaera sp. 1_MG-2023 | reverse complement strand
CATTGATGATGCCGCCGCAGTGGGCAGTCAATCAACTATAACAGTGACTACGCCAGTCGAAAGTGGGTCAAGCGTCACAGTATCCGGTACGGTAGTTGTAACAGTTGGGCAGCCAATATTAGAAACATTAACCCTGTCAGCAAGCGAGACGTCGGTTCCGGTTGGTACCACACAACAAGTTTCAGTGGCAGGAGTATTGTCGGATACCAGTACAACGTTGTTAACAACTCAGGTTTGGAGTAGTGGCGATACGAGTATTGCAACGGTAGACAATGGTGGTTTAGTGACGATAAAACCTGATGCGACTGTCGGCGATACGGTTGTTATTGAATTGAAGGCCTTAGAATTGCCCGATTCGTCCACTTATATTACTGATACCATAACCCTGACTGTTGATAATCCAATTATTTCAAGCGTTGCCATTACAACTGCTGCCCCAACGATTCCGAAGGGCGCAGACTTAACGTTAGCTACTTTAGGTACATTTAGCGATACCAGTACAGAGGTACTCGGGAATTTGAGTTGGGCTTCAACTTGGACAAGTTCAAGTACGAGTGTGGCAACGGTTAACGCTAGCGGTGTGGTATTCATTGATGATGCCGCCGCAGTGGGCAGTCAATCAACTATAACAGTGAC
>NZ_JAUORW010000055.1:0-741 GCF_030548245.1 Psychrosphaera sp. 1_MG-2023 | reverse complement strand
GCAATAATCTGATCGTTCAAAACAATTTTTAAAATACATTTATTATTAAATTCAGACTCAAGTTCAGCTAAGCTCTGAGTTAACGGGGGTATACTAAAATCATTATGTAATTCAGCTTCTGAAATATACGCTTCCTTTTGAATTTGAAGAATAATAGGCGCATCTTCAATTTTTGCTTCTAAAATTTCCATTTGCACGAACCTATATTTATACAGCTAACGCCCGCATAAGAAGCGGACCAATTTGGGACGCATTTATGCGTCGTTTCTTTTTGCATTAAATGAGGCCGAAGTTGAGGCCGTCTGACTTAATGCGCTTGTTATATGCAAATTTACAACGATAAAAATAAACCGATGCTTATAAGCAAAGTTATAAAGCCTACTACAACTACATCATTGTAAAAAATGTAACCTGTGAGTAGCCCCTCTTCATGCGGATACTCTTTTGGGTATTTACCTAATGTGAAAATACGGCAAATTGGCCAACCAATGTAATAGCAAACTGTGTTGAGTAAGAACTCGATAAAAATTCGAATTAACAACTGAACTAACCAATCTAACACAACAACTTCCTTTGCATATAACGCTTTGCTAAGCGGCTAAAAATGGCTGGCTAAAATAGCGAGGAACGAAGCACAGCCAGCTGTTTGTGTCCGTTTAAGCAACTTGATACTTATTGAACCTTCTCCCCGAAGTTTAGCTTTTAGCTAAACTTCAAGGCGACCAAACCAAAAGGAGAAAG
>NZ_JAUORW010000054.1:0-775 GCF_030548245.1 Psychrosphaera sp. 1_MG-2023 | reverse complement strand
GTAAACGTCCGGTGATCACCACCTAGGGTTTAATATTCCAAGGCAGTAAGCTGTCGATATTTGGCTCGGCTTGGCAGAGTTCGTTTAGACATTGCATGATGTAATCGAACGGCACTAAGCCATTAGCTCTAGCGGTTTCAATGATGCTGTATAAGTTGGCGCTGGCTTGTGCACCGTTTGCGGTTTGACTAAACATCCAGTTTTTGCGGCCAATCACGAACGGCTTTATCGCTCGTTCAGCGCGGTTGTTATCGATGTTCACTTGGCCATCTTCTAGGTAAACAATAAGTTTCGGCCATTGGTTTGCTAAGTAGTTCGCTGCTTCAGCTAATTTTGTTTTGCCAATAAGCCGTGGTTGATTTTTCTCTAACCACAGACGCAACTTATCAACCACAGGCCTTGATTGTTCCGTTCTTATCTCGTGTTTTTCCTCTGGCGTTTTACCTTTCGCTTTCGACTCGATGCCATAAAGCTTTTGAATAAGGCTCAAGACGACATCGGCTTTACCCGTTTTCTTTTTGCCTTGCACCTGTTTGGCTTCAATAAACTTGCGACGGGCGTGCGCCCAACAGCCTGCCAGTGAGGCGTTTGTTTTTTCATAAACCTGATAACCATCGACTTGCAGATAACCCGAATATCCATCTAGGTAATCAACCACGCAAGAGGCCGCGCGACTATTTTGATAGTCGTAGAGCACGATGTTGGGAATATCGTTAGCTGGGTTTGGCGAGTCTGTGCCGGTGCAGTACAACCACATGTAACTTTTGATTTTGTC
>NZ_JAUORW010000053.1:0-856 GCF_030548245.1 Psychrosphaera sp. 1_MG-2023 | reverse complement strand
CCTCTTCGAAACTCACACCATGCTTTTTGATATTAGTGCTGGCTTTTTTTAGGATCCCATTCAAAATTAATATCACTGATAAATTACAGTGTAGTTATATCGCAATTATAATGCAAGGTAAGAAGTAAAACTAACGCCCACATTAACGGGCAAAAAATAGTTGGTTAAAATTAGCGACGCAGGAGCAAAACCAACTGTTTTTTGTCCTGTTGAATTGCTTGTTATGTGCCATTAAGCTATCCTGTACAAATAAACGTACAACAACACTTTGGAACTACCATGGACGCAATAAGCTATACCGCTGCTAGAGCAAATCTAGCAAACACAATGGCGCATGTTTGTAATGACCACGCACCAATTATCATTACCCGTAAAAGTGAAGCACCTGTTGTTATGATGTCTTTAGAAGACTATAACGCAATGCAGGAAACTACATATTTACTTAGATCTCCAGCAAATGCTAGACACCTTTTAGAATCCATTGCCGAACTTGAAGCTAGCAATGGAACTGAACGAGAACTTATTGAATGAAACTAACGTTCTCAACCAAGGCTTGGGAAGAGTACCTTTATTGGCAAACAACAGACAAAAAAATACTAAAGCGTATTAATTTGCTCATTAAAGATATCCAAAGAACTCCAAACGAAGGAATTGGAAAACCTGAGCCGTTAAAACATGGTTTGTCGGGATATTGGTCTCGTCGTATAAATGATGAACACCGAATCGTTTATAAACAACAAGATGGCTCTATTCTAATCGCACAACTCCGATATCATTACGGCACATAACGAGCCTGTAGATTAACTCGTTTATCTATTAATTTTTATGGCATAAACGTTATCTGAGTTTTATTGAG
>NZ_JAUORW010000052.1:0-1118 GCF_030548245.1 Psychrosphaera sp. 1_MG-2023 | reverse complement strand
ACTCAGAAGTGAAACGCAGCTGCGGCGATGGTAGTGTGGCATTTGTCATGCGAGAGTAGCTCACCGCCAGGCTCCCAATAAACGAACCCGTTAATCGAAAGATTGACGGGTTTTTTTACGTCTGGGATTTAAAGATTTGAGCTGTCTGCAAGGTGAAACATGCTATTCCTCTGCACTCGGTTGGAGGTTCCAAATATCGCTGTGGCTCTTTTGGTATGACGTTTTTTGTTCTGAACTTATGAGCTGCCTGCAAGGTGAAACATACTATTCCTCTGCACTCGGTTGGAGGTTCCAAATATCGCTTTGGCTCTTTTGGAATGACGTTTTTTGTTCTGAACTTTTGAGCTGCCTGCAAGGTGAAACATGCTATTCCTCTGCACACGGTTGGAGGTTCCAAATATCGCTAAAGCTCTTTTGGAATGACGTTTTTTGTTCTGAACTTATGAGCTGCCTGCAAGGTGAAACATGCTATTCCTCTGCACTCGGTTGGAGGTTCCAAATATCGCTAAGGCTCGACTCATATTACTAGCTATGGAATGACATTTACGGCAAGAAAAACTCGTCATCTCAAAATCGCGAAGCGATATTTGAGATCTCCTTCAATATGCAGAGGACGTTTTTTGTTCTGAACTTATGAGCTAATTTAAAGCGAATTATGAACTTCTTCTGCACTCGGTTGGAGGTTCCAAATATCGCGGTGACTCTTTTGGAATGACGTACTGGCAGCTAAAACCAATTACTTAATTGCTATCAATTGATTTAGAAATTTGTTTGTAGTCAAAACGATATCCCCATTATTTAGAAAATTAGGTGAAAAATGAAACACCTTAATTGGCCGTATCAAGAACGACTGAGCCATCAGCTCAAATTTCACAAAACGTGTTAACGGCTAACAAGGAGATAGCTTTAGATAATGGCCATATGCAATCCCCTCGTTGAATAATAAGGCCTAATGTGGATTTAAATAACGTTTTAGATCTGCACCTTGTGTCACACCAAAGCGGGTTTTTGTATCATATTCTTCATGTTTGATTTGATAGTTTTTATACCATTTCGGAAAAAGATTAGGTCAGGCATATCCAATCCCTCGTACACATTTTTGTCACCCGTTTTGTATC
>NZ_JAUORW010000051.1:0-1148 GCF_030548245.1 Psychrosphaera sp. 1_MG-2023 | reverse complement strand
CGTTCTTTAACAATTTGTAATTAATTATCTGTGTGGGCACTCCGTAGAGTAGTGACAACAAATATATATGTATAAAGCTACTTATATAGAATGTCTGCACAAATTTATTTGAACAGTATTTTTATTAAGTAGCCGATTAAACTTTTAAGTGAAGAGTTTGATCATGGCTCAGATTGAACGCTGGCGGCAGGCCTAACACATGCAAGTCGAACGGTAACATGAACTAGCTTGCTAGTTTGATGACGAGTGGCGGACGGGTGAGTAATGCTTGGGAATTTGCCTTTAGGTGGGGGACAACAGTTGGAAACGACTGCTAATACCGCATAGTAGCTACGGCTTAAAGAGGGCTTCGGCTCTCGCCTTTAGAGAAGCCCAAGTGGGATTAGGTAGTTGGTGAGGTAAAGGCTCACCAAGCCGACGATCCCTAGCTGGTCTGAGAGGATGATCAGCCACACTGGAACTGAGACACGGTCCAGACTCCTACGGGAGGCAGCAGTGGGGAATATTGCACAATGGGCGCAAGCCTGATGCAGCCATGCCGCGTGTGTGAAGAAGGCCTTCGGGTTGTAAAGCACTTTCAGCGAGGAGGAAGGTTTAGTAGTTAATACCTGCTAGATTTGACGTTACTCGCAGAAGAAGCACCGGCTAACTCCGTGCCAGCAGCCGCGGTAATACGGAGGGTGCGAGCGTTAATCGGAATTACTGGGCGTAAAGCGTACGCAGGCGGCCATTTAAGTCAGATGTGAAAGCCCCGGGCTCAACCTGGGAACTGCATTTGAAACTGGATGGCTAGAGTGTGAGAGAGGGTGGTAGAATTTCAGGTGTAGCGGTGAAATGCGTAGAGATCTGAAGGAATACCAATGGCGAAGGCAACCACCTGGATCAACACTGACGCTCATGTACGAAAGCGTGGGTAGCAAACAGGATTAGATACCCTGGTAGTCCACGCCGTAAACGATGTCTACTAGCAGTTCGTCTCTTAAGAGATGTCTTGCGCAGCTAACGCATTAAGTAGACCGCCTGGGGAGTACGGCCGCAAGGTTAAAACTCAAATGAATTGACGGGGGCCCGCACAAGCGGTGGAGCATGTGGTTTAATTCGATGCAACGCGAAGAACCTTACCATCCCTTGACATCCAGAGAATTTTC
>NZ_JAUORW010000050.1:0-1278 GCF_030548245.1 Psychrosphaera sp. 1_MG-2023 | reverse complement strand
TAGAACACAACTGAGGGTTTATCCAGTATTACTTTGAGGGTGAAGTATCTTCCCCGAGCTTGCGAGGCAGGTCCAACGCCTCACTAAGAAGCAAAACTGTTTGTTGGGCCGGTTGTTGCGTCGTTTGCAAGAACTGGTACAACTCTGTTTTGTCTTTCTTTAGTGACTTGTTAGCTGGCAACCTTCAGAGTGTGCAATTTACTGCTGCCACTGTAAGTTACCGACTAATCCAAGCCAAAACAGAATTCCATTGTGAGACAATTTTTAATTAATAATTCATGGTTCAACTTTCTCAGAAAAACCTCAATTTTTCAAAACATAAAATGTGAGTAGCCAAACTACCACACTACTTAAATACTTTACGAAACGTTATCGGGATTTGGTGCAAACTAGGAAGTGATGAAATATTGCTTTGATTTGAGCAGAACACATTCCTTGTTTAAATAAAAACCCTAACCCTTCCTTTGACTTGCTAACGCCGCATTAAGCGGACAAAAATAGTGGGTTAAAATGTGTAGCGAAGCGAAACGTAACCCACTGTTTTTGTTCCGTTTAAATGCCTTGTTATAAGCAGTTTACCACTACTCATTAAAAATTCTTTCAACTTCATCACGAATAGGCCTAAAAAAATATTTGTTACCTAATAAGACCAAACATTCATTAGTTGGATCTATTAATTTAAAAATTTTACCGATAGCCTCATCAGCTAAACTATGATCACCTAAAATAGGCGATGGAAAAAAATACCCCGCATCATGAGACAATACATAAATATCTAATTTTTCATCGAAATGCTCCCAAGCATTTCGGATATCCCTATCAGAAATTGGTGAGTCGTCTGTTACTCCATATTGGTTTCTCAGTAATTCACCACGACTTTGCCTCATATCCATTTGCTCTTTCGCAATCTTCTTTTTGCCCATAGATGTAGGCCAGAAATAGCGGGACAATGCTGCTGCATGTCCAATTGCTTCCTGAACAGAGCTTATTAACTCTTCAGCATCTGCATTCTTACTCAATAGATAATCATAAACTCTAAAAGCATTTAAACAGCGATCTGCAGAATACTTTATAGATAAAGAGTAAAAAACTTTGTGCATTGGTTGGATTCCGCCACACGTTTCATTTGTAATTTTGGCTCGTCTTTCTAACTCTTCATTATCCATTTACGGAAACCTATGCGATTGCTTATAACGCCTCGTTAAGAGGCTAAAAATAGTTTGCTAAAATAAGCGACGAAGGAGCAAAAGCAAACTGTTTTTTGTCCTTTTGAATGAC
>NZ_JAUORW010000005.1:0-295858 GCF_030548245.1 Psychrosphaera sp. 1_MG-2023 | reverse complement strand
TATTTGGAATGACGGTTTTTTTGTTGATTTCCGACCTGTGGGGTCAGAGTCGCTGATTTTATTACTTCCTCTGCACTTGGTTGGAGATCCCTAATATCGCTGTGGCTCGACTCATATTACAAGCTAGGGGATGACGGTTTTTCCTGGGTATTTGGAATGACGGTTTTTTTGTTGATTTCCGACCTGTGGGGTCAGAGTCGCTGATTTTATTACTTCCTCTGCACTCGGTTGGAGATCCCTAATATCGCTGTGGCTCTTTTGGGATGACGGTTTTTCCTGGGTATTTGGAATGACGTTTTTGTTCTGGTTATTGTGAACCAATTTAGGGCGAATTATGAACTTCCTCTGCACTTGGTTGGAGATTCCAAATATCGCTAATGCTCTTTTGGAATGACGTTTTTTGTTCTGTTTAATTATTGCTTAAAATTGACGTTTTTCTGTTCTGATAATTTTATCGAATCAAAATCATTACAAGCGTTTTTGTAATTTATGAAACAATTCAATGTCGTGTGCCATAAAACGTTTTGTTTCAATGCGATTGAGTGACTCTCTCAAGCCTTCTACGTCATTCATTTCATTTGCAATTTCCGCCAGTCTTAAGTAGCTAAGACTTTGATATGAAATTTCTTTTATTAACGATGCTTGTTCAATCACTTCTCTCAATCTAATCTTAGCTTCATCAAATCGTCCTTGAAAATGTAAAGCTCGTGCCACGTTATAACTTGTCATCAATTGATAATGAATACCCACATCTTTATGTGCAAAATCATAAGCTAACGAAACATAGTTCAAGGTCGCATCACGGTCGTTTAAACGGTGGGAAAGATGACCAAGTATCGTATAAATCTGCTTCTTAATGTAATAGTTATTGTGACTCAAAAATTTTCGTTCTAACTCTAAAAGTAATGCTCGCCCTTTTGTGTAGTCACCGGTATAAATTTGAAAGGTAGCATAGTCGATAATGCTTTGTGGCGCGCTACTCGTTAAATTGGAAAACGCGTCATCTACACGTTTTATATAAGGAGTGAGATCTTCATCACCGTTGAGCTTACCCATTTTTACTTTGTACATCAGAGAATTGATTTCAACTCGGTGCGGCAACGATGGCAGCGATAACAAAGCGTTAGTTTCTTTTAGTACTGCAGGGTAATCTTGGGCTTGGAATAATAAATCTAATAAATTCAATTTACGATGAAACCACAAATGTGAAGCAACAGGAGTTTTTTCAATTCTCTGAGTTAAGTCATCAATGCATAGGGCCAAATTTTTATCACACACAGTACGTTTTGAGTCGTTCGCTTTGACCGGTAACGTGGCAACAAACAACACTAGAAATATTAACTGATGTAATCCGAGATATTTATACATGACCAACTTCAACAAACTCATTTCTATAATTGACTAATTATTTGCAGAATAGCAACAAAAACCGCGCATAAAAAGAAGCTTTTTAATCGGGATAGATTATCCATCTAAGCGCACGCCAACCCCTGCTCAACTCATAATAGCCGAAATTTTTGAGAACCTGTGGGCGAATTGTTTTTTTTAAATACTTACTAAAAAATAACTGACCGCAAACACATAAAACCTTGTGTATTTATTTATACTTAAACCCACAAAAATGTAACTTTGATCGCAAGAAAACAATTCCCATTGAAAAACCTCACGAGACAAATTATGGATGTTCAGAAACCAAGTCTGGATTCCATTTCCTGAATGTTTTATCCAGAATTTCATTCGCTCGTTTTTTGAAGTCGGGGTCATTGCCCATACCTATCAAACTAGGAAAAGTCAGTAGGTTCTTTTCAATTCCAATACTATAGCCGTCAAACAAAACGTTGCGGTTTAGCATGTTACGTATATTTTCAGATGACTCTCCGTCACGTAAATAAAAATAAATCGCACATGGCCAACCAGCACCACTTATTGCCTTGCCACACAAAATATTTGATTTGTTTAATATAGGTAAAACCGCCTGGGCATAACGGTCATCACCCTTCGATTTTTTTAACGCGGCATATAAATAGGGTTCATATGTGTTCAGTTCGACCTTATGTACAAACTCCTTTGCACTTAATCCAGTTAGGTCGTTTTGTATTTCATAATGCGTCTCGTCCCCCACTAACAGTTTGTTTAGAGCCAACAGTGTTAATTTTGTCGTTTTGGTGATTGGTAATTTGTCAAAAGAAAGACGCTGATTTTGATCCATTTTGCCATTCATATACAGCTCTTGTAGCAACAACAAAGAAAAATACAATTGTTCTTCATAATCGGCATTTTCTCGCAATTCCTTTGCAACATAAGTCAACGACGCATCTATATCGCCAATTAATACATAGAACGCTGCAATCGAATTTCTAACATCATAATTCACCGGACCATTGTATTGTTTCATGATACTAATCATAGCTGGTAAATTTTTGTCGTATCCATAAGTGTTAAAAATATTGTTCCCATAATTTAAAGGCGAATCTGGAAATTGTTGATTGGTCATCTCAACCAAATCTTTAGCCTCTTTTATGCGCCCTGATATAAAATAACCGTAAATAAGGTTCGAAATATTAACTTCACTTTGAGGGTTTGTTCTTAATATTTGCTCCCTAAGCTCAAGCCCTACATTAATATCATCCAACGCCAAAAGGCTGATGTTTTGAATTAATGGATCATTAGGTGCCTGATTGAAGGCCAGCATATAAGCCGAGTTTGCAATATCATACTTGCTATTATTTTCAGCTTGTTTAGCGATGACTAACGTCTTTAAAGGAAAACTAGGAGCAGTTAACAACTCCCAAAAGAGGCGTTCTTGTTCCAACTCAATTTGCTCTATTGCAAATCCACCATAAAATTGAGCCAATGAATAAACAAAATACAATTGAGCCTTGGCAAGATGAAAGTTTTCATCAAGTCCTATTGCTTCATTGAGCAATCTTGCCGCTTGTTGAAGTGAATCCGTGGTACGATGGTAAGAGTTTTCACGTCCTTGAAGAAATAATTCATACGCTTTGGAGCTTGAAGTCATTCCCGTTTCAACAGCGAGCTCGTCGGGTAATAAATTGAGTTTAAGGGCTTGGGTAATCGCATAGGTGAGTTCGTCTTGCAGAGCAAAAATGTTTGTTAATTCTCGGTCGTAAGTTTGCGACCAAATGTGAGCTCCTGAATCGACTTCAATTAATTGAGCGGTTATTCTCACGTTATCTTTATCTTTTCGAACACTTCCTTCTAGCACATAATTAACATTCAAAAGACGACCAATTTCACGGATATCTGCTTTTGAATCTCTAAAATTAAAAGACGAAGTCCGAGCAATAACCACAAGCTGTTTTAAACGCGCAAGTGTATTTAAGATCTCTTCAGAAATACCATCACCAAAATACCCCTGAGATTTATCTGAACTCATGTCCTGAAACGGAAGCACCGCAATTGAACGTTCTAGACTATCGTCAGCACTTGAGTCATTCCACTTATCGTATGAAATGAACCCCAGAGCAAGCAAAAGTGCCACTGCCAACATATAATTTATTTTGCTGCCTGTTTCATGTCGAATAGACTCCGCTTCGTCAACTTCATGAGAATATTTCAGCCCCTCTGGCGTTAGCTCAAATGCCCAGGCAAAAATGCAGGCTACAGGAAATCCGATCGCCAGCAACACAGTAATGATGGTGCTAAATACAGTGGGTAGATGTAATGCGGGGGAAATAACAGAAACAATTTGCAGAATTAGCCAGCTCGTTATTAGATAAACCGTAGCAACTTTAAATACGTTCCGTCGTTTGAGTTCGCTAATAAAGCTCATGCAACCTACTCCATTCGATTAGAGTAAATAACAATAACTAAGTTACCCAAACGGTGCAATTATTAATCAGATAAATGCAAACCGACAGCTATATGAATTTACAGCCTAAAGCTCGTGATGAATAGAACGGAAAAATCGCTGGCAGGTTACTGAAAAGGTAGTACAACCCTTACCGTCAATCCACCTTCATCACGGTTAAAAAGTCCGATGTGACCATGATGCGCATCAGCAATTTCTCGGCACAAAGCAAGTCCAAGTCCGCTGCCACTAGGTTTGGTAGAATAAAAAGGAATTAGTGCGTTTGCCATCACGGCTTCTGAGATGCCTTTTCCTTTATCCATAACAGAGATACAAGATTCGTTTTGGCGTTGTTCAAGTTTGATACACACATCCGCCGCTAGAGAACCAGACTCATGTGCATTTTTTAACAGATTAATTAGCAATTGTTCTAATTGCACAGGATCTGCATAGACAATTTGTCCGGGCTCAGATAAATCGACAAACTGCCATTGAGACTTCAACATCGCTATAATCTGTCCCCAGTCATTTGCTTGCACTTTGGGTTCAGGAAGTTTAGCGAATTTACCGTACCCCTGCACAAAGTCGCTCAAGTGCTGAATACGCTCATCAATGGTAGAAAAAACGCGAGCCAAACGAGCCTCTTTGATGTTTTCACTTAAAATTTGTCCACTGTGTAACATAGAGGAGATGGGGCCAAGTGAATTATTTAGCTCATGGCTTATTACTCGAATAACCTTTTTCCATACCGCCACTTCTTGACGACTTAACTCACGTGTCATTTGCTTTAAAATAAAAAGTGTATGACCTTGATTATTTAACGAAAAATATCCTGTAGACATGTGCCATGTTTGCGGCTCATCATCATCAAACGTAATAGAAAAAAGTCCCTCTCTTTTTTCTTCAATCGCAACTTCAACACCTTTGGGAGCTGACTTTAATAATGACGAGATTCGATTACCATCCAGCCCTTTTGAAGAATTAAAAAAACGTCTAGCCGCGATATTGCTAAAAATCACTTGCTGCTGATCATTTACAAGAAATAACACTTCTGGAGAACTTTGGGTTATTTTATCTAACAGCAATTCTCGCTGATATAACCAATGCTTTTCTTCGCGAAGATTCAGCGCTGTGCTGTTATACAACGAGCATAATTTGCCGAGTTCATCGTCATTTTGATAGGACAACGTTGTCGAGTATTCGCCATCTTTAAGATTTAATAAGCCTAGCTCTAGTGCAGATAGGCCCTCTCGGATATCCCTTAACAAATAACGTGCTAATAAAACACTTCCGATAACCACCGCGATTGCGCTTATTATTTTCGTATTTAAAGAAAGGTCGTCTAAAAAAAACAGTGGCATAGTGCAAATGCTGCTCACAATAACAACGACGGCTATAATTCTAGGAAGCACATTGGCAAACATCAGTAGGGTATCTCAAACTTATCTAAGCGCCGATATAGAGCTTGTCTACTTAAGTTAAAGTGACGAGCGACGCGCGCAATCACCCCTTTGTGCTCTCGCATTGCAATTTCTAATTGTTGTTTTGTAGGTCCCGCATTGGCTTGTTTTGCTACAGTTGGTTCAAGTCTGTTATTCACTTGCTCACTAAGCGCAAAATCTTCAGCTTCAATCACACCGGTTGGCTTTAAGACAGCGACCCTTTTACAGCCATTTTCAAGCTCTCTTACATTCCCTTGCCAAAGATGACTTTTAAGCGCATTTTCTGCAGATAAACTTAGCTCTCGATTTGGCAAAAAATGATGCACCAGAGGCATGATATCGTCTACTCTGTTGGCTAGTGAAGGCACGTGCAATTCAATTACATTCAGTCTGTAAAACAGATCTTCCCTAAATTCGCCAGTTGCAATGGCGTCTAGAAGATTACTGTTTGTTGCTGAAATAACTCTAACGTTGGTTTTTATTGTATTTACCGAACCGAGACGTTGAAACTCGCCCGTTTGAATAACCCGCAACAACTTTGTTTGCCCAGAGTAGGGAAGATTGCCAATTTCATCTAAGAACAAGGTTCCGCCATCGGCGGCTTCAAATAAACCAATTCGCTTTTTGTTTGCGCCAGTATAGGCACCCGCTTCAGCCCCAAATAATTCGGCCTCAATTAAGTCAGCAGGTAACGCACCACAGTTCACTTTGATAAAAGGCGCGTCAGGTATAAGGGAGTTAGCTTGCACGACTTCTGCTATTTTTTCTTTCCCGCTCCCGTTAGCACCTGTAATTAATACTGAAATGTCTGATTTTGCGACCTGAACCGCCATGTCAACAACACGCTGCATTGCAGGGCTCGCATATACGAGACCGACATTGTTCGCAATTGACTTTGTGCTTTCAGTTATCGCTTGTTGACGTTGTAGCTTCTCACTTGCCTGATTTGCTTTACCTAATGCCACTAAATTTACAATTGTATTTAGTAGCTTTTGGTCATCCCAAGGTTTTGCTATATAGTCCACCGCACCGGCTTTAACTAATTCAATTGCTTGCTCTAAATCAGTCCAAGCTGTGATTAGAATAACAGGCAGATGGGGATCTAAATGGCGCAGTTGGTAAAATAACTCTTTACCTTCATCGCCGGAAGTCGTGTCTCCGGTGAAATTCATATCTTGAATAACAAGGGAGACACGCAATTGATTCGCGTATTGTAAAGCCTGGACAGGTGATGTTGTTGTAATAACATCGTAACCATGAATTTCAAGCAATAACGACAGAGCTTGGAGAACTGCCGGTGTATCATCAACGATTAATATCTTATCCATTGCCTGCTCATTGCTTGAATATATCCTTTTTGGAATAAGCATATAGCCTACCAATTATGACCATTAAATACTACGAGTCGCAATGCTCGGAGATATGTTAGCAGCTTTAGTTGCCGGCATGACGACCGAAAGTAGACTCGCAATAAAAACAAATAGTGCGGTCATTAATACATAGAATGTATCAAGCGCTGGCATGGAATAATTTTCTAATAGCAACTGACCCATAAATATTGCAGCAATCGAACCAAGCACAAGCCCGAACACACAAATAATGGCGTTCTCAATTAAAAAGTAACGCACAATCGCTGACTTTCTAGCCCCTAATGCGCGCCGCGTTCCTATTTGTTTGGTACGTTTATTAATATTAAACACCGTGAGGCCAAATATTCCAAGACCCGTTATCAGCACAAGGACAATGATAAGAGTGATGAGCATACGTAACATTAAAATATCTGAAGCGTTATTATCTCGTTTATCTTCATCCATGCCTTGTAAGCCAATAATTACTCGCTTGTTGTGATCTTGGATCATCAAGTCTTCAATCTGGCGCATGATGGCAGTTCGTTGCTCAGGCTCGGTACGGACAATTATTTTCTGAAATATCGAGGCACCGACAAACGGTATGATGGATACGTTATCAGGACGACTGTCTTTCAACCAAGCACTCTTCATCGGCTCCGCAATACCGATAATTTTCAGTGGTGCAACGCCAAAATAAACGGTTTTTCCAAGTGCATCCCCGGTTGGAAATAGCTCTAAACCTAGTGCTTGTGTAATGATGGTAACTTCAGGGAAGACATCTCTACTTGCAGACATAATCACTTCATCTGGACGGAAATTTCGCCCTTCAAGTAAGTTTACACCAAGCGTATCTAATGCGTTTTCATCCGCTAAAAAATAGGCGGCTCGAACATCTGGGCCCTCTTCAGTCGCAGGTTTTAGGCTTAAACCACCCGCTGAACCACTGCCAGATAAAGGAACTGCGTTAAACAAACTTGCATTCTTAACGCCAGGAATATTCCGCAACATCGTTTCGGTTTCTTCAAATTTTTGCACTATGTCGAGTTCTTTATCAAACGTCATAGTGGTAAAACTAAATATCTCATCTTCTGGATAGCCAGTTTCTTGCGATAAAAAGTCTATTCGATCTTTTGCGATAAAAGCCGCGTTGCTCACAATAGCGGTTGTAATAGCGATTTGGATAAGCAACATTATTGCACCCGCTTTGGAGCGAAGCAGTGAATTAAATATAGGTTTAATTTCTAACATGATAGCTCCTATTGCGTTTTTAAGTAGATGGCAGGTTGCGTCTTACATACAAGCCAAGCGGGATAAAGACCGGCGATTATACAAGCGCCTATCGCTATTGCTGGCGCGGTTAAAACCATGGTCAGATCCATACCAGCAAGATCAGCATATTGGCTACTCGTCACTCGCACTCCCCATAAACCAAGCTGGGCGATACCAATACCAATAACTCCACCGAGTAAACCAAGTACCGAGACTTCCACAAGGTGCTGAAGAAAAATTTGACGCTTGTTTGCACCTAACGCTCTTCGTACTCCAATTTCAGGCGCTCTACGAATAAACTTACCAAGCAGCAGTCCCAAAATGTTAGCTAAACAGACTGCTAAGAACATAAAGCTGAGTCCGACCAATATTTTATTATCTTCCGATACCACTTTGTTGTATTCCATCCATTCGTTGACATCTTGTAAATTGAACTCTGGTTTTTCACGTGTATATCGGCCTTTAGTGCCTTGTTCAGTTAAATAGGAAAACAGAAAGTCATGATATTGTTTCACATCATTTTCTGTTGGTAATTCTGCCCAAAACTGCACCCAAAACATTTCAGACTGCAGTTGGCCTTCGAACGTAGTCACATTCTCATGTTTCCAGCCATTGGTATTGCCACGACTGACAAGTTGCATAGGTTCCCACAAAGAGATAGGGATAAAGATAGGCTCCGGCGCATTAAACGATCCGTTATTTAAGTCGTAGTACTTAATATGAATGTCCCACTGTTTAATTACACCTACCACCGTAAAAATGGTGTCATCAAGATACATTTGTTTACCAACGGAGTTTTCGCCGCCAAACAACTTATCGTTTATTTCTTCATTAATAACAACAACAGCTTCAGCGGTTTTTTCCTGCGCTGAACTCCAAGGTGAGCCATAAACAAAGTCTAAGTCAAACATGGTAAAGAAGTGACTTCCTGACGCCCTAACTGACGATAAGAAAGGTTTTACGTCTTGATTATTCATATGAACGGTAAAGGCAGTGCGAATAGACGCCGTTTTACGAACTGGCGTGTCAGCATTGTGCAAATACATTGCGTCTTTGTAGGTCAGCTGTAACGGCACATTGTCAGACGTCATCCACTCATTTCCGTCGTCCGTTGTATTAAGTTGCACCGCAAAAAGTTGGTCGCTCTTATGCGGAATAGGGTCCATCGACATCATGTGGTAAACCGACAAACTGGTCATCGTTATGCCAATGCCTATCGCAATGGCCATGACCATTAGGGCCGATACTAATGGTGTGCGCTTTAAGCTGCGCCAGCTTAAATCGATATAATGAAGAAACATGTTACACCTCTGCCATAGACTGTTGTACGCGCTCTGCAACAGAGTCCGAGGATTTGTTTTGATACAAGGTAAAATCCGCCAACTGCCCATCAACAACTTGAATATTACGTGGCGCTCGACGAGCGAGCTCTTGGTCGTGCGTCACCATAATGATGGTTGAGCCTTCACTGTTAATATTCTCTAACAGTTCCATCACTTGACGCGCCATTAGGCTATCTAAGTTACCGGTTGGCTCATCGGCAAGTAAAAACCTCGGTTTGCCGGCTAATGCTCTTGCAATTGCAACCCGCTGTTGTTGACCGCCTGACAATTGTTGAGGTAAGTGTTTTGCTCTGCTGGCTAATCCAACTTTCTCTAAACACTCTTCGATACGAAGTTTACGTTCCGCTGCCTTAATACCTCGATAGCGCAACGGAACTTCAATGTTTTCATATAAGCTTAAGTCGGGTATTAGGTTAAAGCCCTGAAAAATAAAACCTATTTTTTGGTTTCTTAGGTCCGCTCTTTCATTGTCACTAAGAGAACCAACATTCACGTTATCAAGCATAAATTCGCCACCAGAAAAGGGTTCTAACATGCCCGCTATATTTAAAAATGTTGTTTTTCCCGAACCCGATGGTCCTGTCACAGCGATGAATTCGCCTTCTTTAACTTCTAAATTAAAATCTCGTAACGCGTGGGTTTGAACTTTTTCCGTTTGATATACTTTGCTGATATTTTTCATGCTTAACATGGTTGTGTTCCTTTCTATGTTTAACTGGTTTGCTGCGCAAATTTTGTTTTATTCTTTATTAATCCGCTTCTTAATTTAATAAGAAGGAGTCGGTTTTACTGTATTCGTCATAGTTCGAAATAATAATTTGATCACTAGGGTTTAAACCGGACAGTATTTCTACCTCTCTCATGCTTTTAGCCCCAAGTTGGATCTCAACTTTTTTAGCAATGTCGCCCTCGACCTTAAATGCATAAAAACCGCCTGATTGCATAAAGCTGCCGCGGCGAACTTTCATTACGTTCGTTTTGCTTTCAAGCAGAACTCTTGCGGAAACTTGTTGATTCTGGCGAATACCGGTAAGTTGTTGCTGATCAAAACGCACTCTGGCAGTAACTTGTCGATTTTTTACTTCCGGCGATATGGCTGATAATTTGCCCAAGAAGGTAGTTCCCGCAATGTTAATTTCTGCCTGCATTCCAATTCCAAGATCATTGGCATAGCTTTCTGCTACGTTCAGCTCAACCTCATATGCACTTAAATCGACAAGAGTCATCAACGCGTCATTCTTTTTAACCAATGCACGCTGTTGAACTAATAAATTTCCCACTACGCCTTTTACCGTCGCGAGTATATTTAAGTCATTAATCTTACGTTTTAGTTCTTCCAACACTAAGGCCTGACGCGAGACGGTACTTTTGGCACTCGCCAATTCGAAAGCTAAACGCTCTTTTGCAACACTCACTTCTTCTTTTGCATGTTTATAAGTCAATTCTGCTCTAGCCAAATCATCAACCGCCATTTCAAAGTCGATTTCACTGATAAGGTTACTTTTCATAGATGCATGAGCACGTCGGCTTTCTCGTTCTGCCGCTTCTAAATCCACTTGTGCTATATCAAGCAACTTAGTCAATTGTAGTGTTTGGCTACGAGCATCTAGCTCCTTGCGTGCTAACTCACCTTCAAGGCGTTCTATTTCCGACGTTTCTTGTTTTAACAGATTGGCTAGTTCGGGGCTGTCCACTGTAGCAACGATCTGGCCGAGATTTACGGTATCGCCTGCTTTAACTTTGAGCGACACAAACCCTTGCTCAGGGCTGTAAACTTGTGGGGCGTTAGCAGCGACAATACGACCATTAGAAACGATATCACGCACTAACTCCCCCATTTCAACACGAGCGATTTGCATCGAAGCGCGATCAAATGAATGGCTAACTGCGGATTTGTTCATTAATGTTTTAACTGTAAAAGTAATCACAATTAGCGCTATGAGAATGATAATCGCTATTTTTTTAATGTTCGGTTTTGATTCAATAGCAACATCCTGCGCACTTGTATCCTTAATCATCTTCTCAACTCCATCGACCATGAATGCAGTCATTCATATGCCTTTTTAATAATTTAATACTCTGGTTAAAGCGAGGACCATGCCAACAGGTAAGTGACTGATTAATATGGGTATAAGAAAAATCACAATAAGAATAAAGTGTCCGCGGACAGTTTAAAGTGTCCGAGCGGACACTTTTGATTTAAGGACTAAGCTATGTTTATAGTTTTGAGTAAATACGCGCCATGGGGAGGAATTAGAGTGCTTTGTTTTCACTTGATGCTCTGGCATGCAAAATATCAACCCCCACAAAAATGAGAAGATTAGGGCAAGAAATTTAATTGGGTTTGTAACATTTAGAAATAACGCGGTACTGGGCAATTATGAGTTAGTATCAAAGGTTGGCTCTGTGCTATCAGCGGACCTTCAAGCGTAACTCCTTTCTGCCCCAAAGTTTGTTAGTGCATTTACTCATTCAAAACCTGTTCACGACAATTTGCCATACATTTTATTATTCATCTTGAACTCGTTATTTTAAGCAATAATATCTCTAACGACGTCTCCAGTTAAAGTATTCCGTTACACACTTTCATGCTATGATACATCGATTAGAGTGCATTGGCATGAAGGCGGTAACGGCGTCTGCCTAGCGTACAGCGTAGAAACACCAACGCCAATAAGCTTAGAGTTAGAAGCATGTATACTTGGAAGTTCAAATCTTCCTGAAACGACATCTGCCCGCAAGGGTAAAACAACTGTTCTGGAAACACCAACTGAGAGGAGTAAGCCTATGAAAAATAGTCTGAAAAACAAAATGTTGCGTTGGGTCAAGGCGACCGTTATTGCTGTTTCAATGGGGTTATCTGGTTCACCCAGCCTTCAACCCAATGCACTTTAATTAATCACACTAACCTGTACGAGTTCCGCCATCATATGCTCACGATTGACCAGATTGAAACTCAAAGTATAGTGAGGCCAAACGATTGTAATTAGTAGGGTCAGAGTAAAATTTATCAGGACTGGGCAGATTGTGCGGTTCAAAAAAGGATTTTTGGATAAATTAAGATACTTTTATAATCAGCATTAGGCCAATTAGAACTTACGTTCTAACCAATTTCTGTCCATAGGAGAGTTACAATCATACTGATTTTTGCCCTATGACGAGTTAGTGCCAAAAAAGTTTAAAGGGCAGCTTTGCTCTTGCAGTACAAATGTAATCTTTATCTCGTAATTGAATCAAATAGATAAAGTTATCATGTTTATAGGGATTAATTTGTATTCCTATTATTATATCTTTTTATTCAACTCAACCTTTACAAAGTAAACTGAACGAACGCTAGAGTCATAGTTGATACATCCTGACCTCACTAGTAACCTTTGAACATTACTATCAATTAACCCTCCTTCAGGTGACAAAACTTTTAATTCGGCGCTGACAAAAGAACTTGTGTCGAATTCAATGTCAATTTCACTAGCTTGAGCAATTAAATTGTTAATCCTTACTGCGTTATTTATTTTTTCCAATATTAAATTGTCCACAGATCTAAGCATTGTTCTGTATTTTTCAATAGAGCCTTCAGATTTAGTTAAGGTTTCAACCATTTGGTAATCCATTGGAATGGTATCCAAAATGTTGTAAATACCACTCCATGGGTGCGACGCTACTCCTAGATTACGACATTGTGCCTGTTCAAATTCTTTCCATCGTGTTTCACTATCTGTAACGATAACTGCTCCGGTGATCTGAGCTATAAACAATGCCATTTCATAATTAGGCCCCATACTTGATAGCATTAATTGGCTACCTTCAGGCGGTTGTAACATTGTGAGGGGAGAGGCTTCTGCATTTGCTTCTAAAGCATTGATAAGTTCTGTTGCTTGCTGCTCTGAAATATTAAACTGCTCTTTTACAGTTCTAATTTTCAAAGGGCGTGGCAACATATGCATGGAGTTCAATAAATCTTGAATTACTAGGTTAAAATGGATTTTCTTATCACTTTCACTGACGATATTTGTACCATCGCCCCTATTCCTAGCCATCCCCAACATCTCTCTCATTAGATGATTATCAAAGTTGCCTGGATCTGGAATAAGGTTGACCAAGCCATGACCTATATATGGTTCTAACTCCAGCATAAAAGCAAAGTCCTTTAGAGCTTGGTACTTGTATTGTTCCGGTGACTCAATGGGACTGAATTCTGGGTTAACATTATTCGGGTTAACTATTGGGTTTTGGATTAGAAATTCATCAAAATAAGAGGCCATGGGCAATGCATGGATGCCTATTTGTCTTGTGTCTAATGGGCCACTGTATAAACCTCGAAATTTTTCGTCAGATTTCGGTAATAATGAATAAATATCAGTATTTCTTGGCCACAAGAATCCGTAAAAACTATAAATTTGTACAATCTGCTCATTTGATAGTTCGCGCCTAACATCAAGCCACGTTTTTCCTTTATCAATATTTAGTACATCCTTGATACAGTTGCAGAACGCCAAATTTCGTTCCCTTATGCTCGCTACAGACCACGTAGTGCGGTATTCCGTGGGAACATTCAAACAACATTTTTTATATTTTCTTCCACTACCACAGCCACAAAAATCATTCCGGCTTAAGGTGGATTCATCAATGTTTTTACTCAGAGCATCGTGTTGCGGGCTTGTCCTACCGAATGCGTCTTGGTAATAAGTTGAGCCATCTTCAAATCCAGCAAACATTTCTCCACCAAATCGATGTAGTTCATTCAAGGGAGGTAGCAGTATGTGCCTAAGTTCAGCCCAATCTGTATCGATGTTTTTTTCTGGCTCAAGCCACTCATCTTTTCCAGCTGCAATAGATTCATTAGACCTAGATTTAATGATGAAATTAATTTTTTCGACTTCTTCCTCTGAAAGTTCGCGGCTGTTAATAAATTCAATAGTTTTCACCATGCTTTGGCGAACTTTAGTTGCATTTGTTCTCTGTTCTAATGGGTTTGCGTTATCAGGGTCTTTAGCATATTCAAGATTTGTTAGAATTAAACAGCGATTTTTGTCTAGTGGGTAAATTGTCTGAGTGCCCTTTAAGGCTATATCAGGATCATTAGGGTATTTACATATCTCCGAGTTAGGAGGACAAGCGTAATTATAAATTGTGACAGGATGGTCAGAGAGAATAAATTTTACAGTGGAATTCGTCGCAGAGACTAGCTCTCGTGCCCCTTCGCTCCAAAGGGTACAATGAATCGTTCGCAAAGCTTGCATTTCAGTCATCAATTGCAATTGGCTGAGCTCTGGATATTTAGTCTTAATCCAGTCTAAACCTTTAGGTGTTCTTAGTTTCTGTGCATCCAAATATGTAAAGAAATCTTGGAAGTTATGGTGCCACTTTGCCTGATCATCAGTTAAGAAAGCTCTTACCGCAGTAGAGCCATTTTCATCTATCGGGCCGAATAATTTCTTTTCTATGGCATCATTAACTTCCGAACCAAAAAATGTTGTGTATAAATCTTTCTGGTAAAGGGCTTGAGCTGGGCTATACCATTTTTTGGGTGTTAAAGTCTTTGACGTTCCATTTGGTAGGCTAATTACCTTTTTTTTGAGGTGACGAAGTTCATTATCGCGATCTTCCATGAAGCCAGTTTGATACCATTGTGGTACATAGTGATTATCCCTTGTAGTTGACATAAATCCCTCCAAAATATCTATATATAATCTGAGGGCAAAGACACTATTTATCAATGAGCTAAAGTAATTATGTCGTCATTAAGCATGAGTTTACTTTGTATAGGTGCTCCGAATTTAAACTCGTTTCTGTCCAAATGCGAGTTACAAACTAACTCGCCTTTGCCCCGTTATGAGTTAACGCAAATACTCTAAGGGCCCCATTAAACGGTCAACCGACCGTTCAATTACACCTCTAGCGTTTTCATTATCCCGCACCTTTCAACTGTACTGTCTGAAGAACAGGCTTTCTTCATTATTTGAAGTTCTGATTTTAATGCTTTTAACTCCTTTATTCGCTGGTTAACTAAATCGAGCTGTTTTGCAATCAAGTCATTTATCGAGGAGCAACTTTCCTCTGGTCTGTGCTTAAGGTCAATCAATGTCTTAATATCTAACAAAGGAATATCAAGGTTTCGACAATGTTTTACGAATTCTAGTTCTTTCAAAGATTTTTCATCATATAGCCGAAAATTTCCTTCGCTGCGGCTGGGTCGATTAAGCAACCCTTCCTTTTCGTAATATCTAATTGTCTGTATGGAGCATCCAGAAACCTTAGATAGTTGGCCTATTTTCATATTTTTTAACCCTTGCTTGACTCTATAGTTACTATAGGTTTTATAGTTGTGCAAAGCAAAACTAACTAAGTGATAATGATATGAACAAGAGCTATTTAGTTGAAACAAAAATACTAAATTTTAGTCACGATGCGATTCAACGATTGATTAAAGAACGAGGTTGGCAGAATTTAGACGATTACAATAAGGTTGGTGCCGCCTACACTTTTGTTAAAGACGAGATTCAGTTCGGATATAACCGCAGCGATGACATAGCCGCAAATGAAGTTTTGGCTGATGGATATGGACAGTGCAATACCAAAGGAAACTTGTTAATGGCCCTATTAAGGGCACTTAGCATTGAGTGCCGATTTCATGGCTTTACGATTGACCAGCAACTTCAAAAAGGCGCAATACCTTCATATGTATTTTGGCTTGCGCCTAAATATATTATCCATAGTTGGGTTGAAATATTCTTAGATGGTGAGTGGATCAATTTAGAAGGCTTTATTCTGGATGATACATATCTAACTTCAATCAAGTCTAAGTTTAGCCAAATTAAAGATAGTTTCTGTGGATATGGAATCGCTACAACATGTTTGTCAAATCCTGAGACCGAGTGGACTGGAAAAGATACATACATTCAAAAAGAAGGCATTCATGATGACTTTGGTTTATACAACTCGCCAGATGAATTTTACAGCCAGAAAGGGACTAATTTATCAGGAGTAAAACGTTGGTTATATCAATTAATGATTCGTCATCTTATCAATATGAATGTCAATCGACTGAGAAAGACTAGCAACCAAAGCAGAGGTTAGAATGCACAGCCACAATCATAGTCACCACCATGCGCATGATAAAAATGAGCGCATTGGTTGGACGTTTTTTCTTAATGTCACTTTTACCATCATTGAATTTATTGGTGGTTGGCTAACCAATAGTACTGCAATCATGGCTGACGCGGTTCATGATTTAGGTGACAGCATATCTATCGGTTTTGCTTGGTTGTTGAGTCACTTTTCAGATAAACAAGCGTCTTCAACGTACAGTTACGGTTATAAGCGTTTATCACTGTTTGGTGCTTTAATAAATAGCGTAGTTTTAATTGTTGGCTCTATCTTTATATTAGTTGAAGCTATCCCTAGGTTAGCTCATCCTGAAATGCCGATGGTAGGGGGGATGTTAGGATTGGCACTACTCGGTGTTACAGTCAATGGTTATGCCGTATATAAACTTAAGGCAGGAACTACGTTAAATGAAAAAGTATTATCGTGGCATCTCTTAGAAGACGCTCTTGGCTGGGTGGCAGTCCTAATTGTTTCTATTATCTTGATGTTTGTGGATTGGCCTATTTTAGACCCGTTATTATCGATAGCCTTCACACTGTATATTTTGTTTAACGTGGTCAAAAACTTAAAATCGACCTTAGCACTATTTTTACAAGCGTCACCTGATGAAGAAACACAAACCAAGATAACGGATGCCTTGTTATCTAATTCTGAGGTGAAAGAGATTCATCACATACACTATTGGTCTTTAGACGGGGAAAGCCATGTGTTAACTGCACATTTGCTATTAAAAGAACAATTTGATGTATCTACTATAAAATTGCTCAAAAAGACCATAGCTGAAGATTTAGCCACTTTTGACTTGTCTCATACAACCATCGAGTTTGAGTTTCCTGACGAAGTTTGCCGAGATGACTAACATAAATGCTATACAACGAATTTAGATTTGTACTCATAAATTTGTTATCTTACAGCCGTCTAACGAAGAGAATTTAATTTTGAACACTAACGTTGCTTTAAAAATACTGCTGATAATATTGATTGTTTTACAATCGTTTGTCACCGTATCTGCGAGTATGGAAACTCACCAGTTAGACGTTGAGCATCTACAAGTCATTCATGACCACGAAACAGATCACTTTTCTCAACTAGATATTGGTAACGAGCACGATATAGACGACTGCCACCATTGCGGACACTGTAGTGGCAAACATACCAGTTGGATTTTGATAAAAGCGCTTACACCAAACCTATCTTTAAATCACTCAGACAACTTTAACAAGTTAATTTTGTTGCCTCTAGGTACTTCAACTAGGCTCTATCGACCACCGATCAGTTAACTTTACTCCATGCAGTGCGCTTTTGCGCAAACACAATTTGGTTTAATAAAAGTTAAGAGTCATTATGAATAATATTTTTCGAATCACGGGCATTGCCTTAGTGATCATTATTGGCGTGTTTTCAATAAACACAACACTGGCTAATGAAAGTCAAAACATCACAACACCCGATGAACATTCACATGAGCATGAAAAGCCCACTAAGGAGCTTGCTCATGACCACGATCATGCTAACGACAAAGGAAATAACCCTGAAAATCTTGCAGTAGTTGAAGATGAGCATGAAGTTGGGGTTACCTTAAGTACTGAAAAAATTAATTTAGCAGGCATTAAAGTTAATGCTGTTTTCCCAAGGGCACATCTAAATACGGTGTACGCCCCCGGAGAAGTGAAAGCAAATGGCTATAAGAGCTATATAGTTTCACCTCGTACCGATTCTGTGGTTATTAATCGCCATGCGAGCTTGGGAGACCACGTCAAATTTGGACAACAATTGGTTACCTTGTTCAGTGAAACTATGGCTCAAACTCAAGCTGACTTTTTAATTGCGTCTTCTAACTGGAAGCGAACAAAAAAGCTAGGTACTAATAATATAAGCGAACGTGCACTTGTTGAAGCAGAAAACATCTACAAAGGTGTATTCGGCAAGTTGGTGGCTTTTGGTTTAACAAAGCAGGCAATCGAAACAATATCCCAACAAGATAGCGCTACGTTTGGACAGTATGATCTCGTTGCTGAGCGAGAGGGCGTTGTTTTACAAGATGATTTCATGCAAGGCCAACGTATTGAGGCGGGTGAAACCATCATGTTACTTGCTGATGAAAAAGACCTATGGGTAGAAGCGAATGTTCCCCCAAATAAAGAACTAAATTTATCATTAGGTAGTCCTGCATTAATTGATTTGAATGGTTTTAAATACCAAGCCAACGTTATACAAGAAGCTCACACAATTGACCCTATCACTCGAACCCGAATTGTTAGACTGTCGATTACTAACCCTGAACATAAACTTCATTCCGGTATGTTTGTGAAGGTCTATTTTCAGTTCGAGTCGAGTAATGAAGTCATTGCCGTACCAGAAGAAGCACTAATAAGAAGTAGCGATGGTGACTGGACAGTGTTTATTGAAGATCACCCAAATGAATTTAAAGCGGTTGAAGTAACAAGAGGTCGGTCTTTTGGCGATTATTGCGAAGTTTTGGGTATTGAAGCCGGAACGAAAGTCGTTACACGCGGTGCTTTTTTTGTCGCGTCTGAGATAGCGAAGGGCGGATTTGATCCGCACAATCACTAAGGAGGCCAGCATGTTTAATCGAATTATAGATTGGTCTATTAACAACAGATTGCTTGTATTGATCTCAGTAGTTGCTCTGATAGCAAGTGCTTCGTTCACTATACCTAAGTTGAATTTAGACGCGTTTCCAGACGTTACAAACGTACAAGTAGCCGTTAATACTGAAGCGCCGGGGTTAGCTGCTGAAGAAGTAGAGCAACTTATTACCTATCCAATTGAAGCTGTGATGTACGCATTACCAGATGTAGAACAAGTCCGCTCTATATCAAAAACAGGTTTGTCGGGTGTTACCGTAGTATTTAAAGAAGGGACAGATATATATTTTGCTAGGCAATTGGTTTTTGAACGCCTACAGGCTGCCAAGGAGCTTATACCTGTTGGAGTTGGAACCCCTGAAATGGGGCCTAACACTTCAGGCTTAGGGCAAGTATTTCAATATTTGCTGATTTCGGATGACACAAGCAAGTACGATTCAATGGCGCTTAGAAGTCTGAACGACTGGATCATTAAATTACTAATAATGCCTGTAGACGGTGTAACAGATGTGCTGTCATTCGGTGGTAACGTTCGTCAATATCAAGTTAATGTCGATCCTTCCATATTATTGTCCTACGAGTTAACTCAAGAGGATGTGGTATCAGCGCTTGAAAATAACAACGCCAATGTCGGTGGTTGGTATTTGAATCGTGGGCAAGAACAGCTAGTCATTCGAGGCACAGGTTGGTTTGAAAGTGGTGATAAAGGTATTGCTAATATTCAGCAAGTGCCTGTGAAAACACTTAATGGTGTCGTAGTTACAGTGTCTGATGTTGCTAAAGTAGAACTCGGTGCCGAGATTAGACAAGGTGCTGTCACGATGACACGTAAAGCTGACAATGGCGCTGTTGAAAACTTAGGTGAAGTGGTCTCTGGCATTGTTTTAAAACGCATGGGTTCGAATACCAAAGCGACGATAGATGGTATTAATGCCAGAACTAAGCTTATCAATCAGGCTTTACCTGAAGGTGTAAGGTTTGAGCCTTTTTATGACCAAGCTGACTTAATTGAAAAAGCGGTGGCAACTGTAGTTGAAGCCCTTACTTTAGCTTTTATCTTGATTACTATTGTACTGGCGCTCTTTTTAATGAATTTAAGAGCCACATTTTTAGTACTGATTTCTATTCCAATTTCTATTGGTATTGCATTAATGGTAATGGCTTGGTTGGGTATTTCAGCCAACTTAATGTCGCTTGGCGGTATCGCTGTGGCTATTGGTATGTTAGTCGATGGTTCAGTTGTTATGGTTGAAAACATGTTTAAACACCTAAATAGGCAACTAGAAAGCGACAGTGATGAAGCAAG
Source organism: Psychrosphaera sp. 1_MG-2023 (assembly GCF_030548245.1). NCBI lineage: Bacteria > Pseudomonadati > Pseudomonadota > Gammaproteobacteria > Alteromonadales > Pseudoalteromonadaceae > Psychrosphaera > Psychrosphaera sp. 1_MG-2023. The sequence goes on along the minus strand of NZ_JAUORW010000005.1, from coordinate 275,622 downwards.
AATTGAAACTAAGCAAAAGTTAAAATTGGCAGGTAAAGAGGTAGCTCGCCCGATCTTTTTTGCGGCTTCAATTATTCTCGTTGTTTTTACGCCATTGTTTAGTTTCGAAGGTGTAGAAGCAAAGTTATTTCAGCCAATGGCTATCAGCATTATGCTAGCAGTGGTGTCAGCTATTGTCGTTGCTTTATTTATTGTTCCTGCACTTGCCACTTTCATGTTTAAAAAAGGAGTCAAAGAAAGGGAAAGTTTGATTTTAAAGCCTATCGATATTTTGTATCGAAAGTCTTTAAAAATCGCGTTAAAGCAAACCAAGTCTGTTGTTTTTGTATCACTAGCATTCTTTGGATCGGCAGTGGTTGTTCTTCCACAAATTGGTACTGAGTTCGTGCCAGAATTAGAAGAAGGAACGATTAACCTGAGAGTTACGTTAGCGCCTTCTTCTAGCTTGGAAACGGCACTTTCTGTTACCCCAATATTGGAAGAGAAGTTGATGGCATTTCCTGAAGTGACTTATGCACTTAGCCGAATTGGTAGAGCAGAAATTGGTGGCGATCCCGAACCTTTGAACAACATTGAAATCTACATTGGCCTTAAGCCTGTTTCAGAATGGACAAGCGCCTCTAATCGTTACGAGCTACAAGACAAAATGGAACGCTCATTGGAAGAGTTTCCGGGGCTGTTACTAAATTTCTCTCAGCCTATCGCTACTCGTGTCGATGAGTTGTTATCAGGAGTTAAAGCACAGCTTGCCATTAAATTATTTGGCTCTGATTTACAGGTGCTTGCAAACAAAGGGCGAGAAATAGAAGCTGCCATTAAGTCAATTGACGGTGCCAAAGACGTTGCACTAGAGCAGATTGCAGGTGAAGCACAACTTGTTATTGCTCCAAATCGACTTGAGCTTTCTAGATTTGGCCTATCTGTTGGCGATGTCATGGAAGTGGTTCAAGATGGGATTGGAGGCGTTGAAGCAGGTCAAATTATTAACGGCAACGAACGCTATAACATATATGTGCGCCTAGATGAGGAATTTAGAGCGAACAGTGAAGCAATAGCCGATATAAGGCTTCAATCTCCTACTGGGGCATGGGTGCGAATTGGTGATGTAGCATCTGTCACTTTTGAGTCTGGACCTCCACAGGTTAGACGAGATGATGTGCAGCGTAGAGTGGTAATTCAAGCCAACGTCCAAGGCCGTGACATGGGAAGTGTAGTTGAAGATATTCAAGCAAGGATAACCTCTGAAGTAGAGTTGCCAGCAGGTTATTCAGTATTGATTGGTGGACAATTCGAAAGCCAGCAACGAGCGCAACAACGTCTTTCTATAGTCGTACCGCTATCATTGGCTTTGATTGCACTACTCCTTTATTTTGCATTTGGTTCAGTAGGACAGGCTATTTTGATCCTGCTAAATGTTCCACTAGCCGTTATCGGTGGTGTATTTTCACTTTACTTTTCGGGTCAGTACCTATCGGTTCCAAGCTCTGTTGGCTTTATTACCTTGTTTGGCGTGGCTGTGCTTAATGGAGTTGTCATGGTGGAAAGTATTAACCAACGAGTCAAAGATGGATTTGAAACCACTGAAGCAGTATTTGACGGTGCGACTTCGAGGCTACGCCCTGTGCTTATGACTGCAATTACATCCGCACTAGGCTTGATACCAATGCTGTTATCAAATGGAGTTGGTTCGGAAATTCAAAGGCCACTTGCTAGTGTCATTGTTGGAGGCTTAATTACAGCAACATTACTCACGTTATTTGTTGTACCAAGCCTATATCAGTTATTTTCTAAAGGAAAATTAAAAGATATTAGGTCTTAGCAACTCGATATAGCCCCATTCATCCTTTGCGCGGGGCTATTCAAAAGGTCATTATTTAATTTTGAATAAATATAGGATTAAGTCGAAGGTACAATCGCCCCCTACCGAGATAGAGCTAATCTTCACTCTTGCCGAGTTTATGAGCTAAACCAGTTCTCAAAATTAATAGAATTAAGGATAAATTCAGTTAATCTTAAGGTTTATGGGTTAACTTACGAGATATTTTATTTGTTAGGTAATACAGACTTTGAAAGTTTTAATTATAGAAGACTCAATCCCGCTAAGAAGAAGTTTAAGAGTTGGCCTATCCAACCTTGGTTTCACCGTTGACGACACAGGTGATGGTTCTGAGGGGCTAAGTATGGCGTTAGCAGGTAATTATTCATTGCTGATACTCGACCTTATGCTTCCTACCCTTAACGGTACTGCGATCTTAAAGGCAATTCGTCAAGCAAATAAAGATATTAGGGTATTAATATTATCTGCTAAAGATCTAACCGAAGACAAAGTGGACGGCTTACTTAATGGCGCTGATGATTATTTAACTAAACCTTTTTCTTTTGATGAACTTCATGTTCGTTTGCTGTGCCTAATGCGACGCGGCAGTTTAAACGTTAATGATAGTAGTATAAATATTGGTGCTATTTCATTAGACCTTCATTTAAAGCAGCTAAAGTGCGGAGGGACTGACGCTAATTTGACACCCAATGAATATAAAGTTGTTGAGTGCCTTTTTTCTAATCAAGGTAAAGTTATCTCACCAGAAAAGCTTAGCGAATATCTAGCGGGACAATATGATGCTGTAGCTAAAAATTCTATCGAAGCACATTTATCGTCAGCAAGAAAAAAAGTGAAAGCTCTGGGGTTCGAGTTACCTATTAAAACTAAACGCGGATTTGGTTATTTCGTAGAGAGTGATTTGTGATTTCTATTAAAAAGAAGCTCAGCCGCTACTTATCAATTTCGATATCAATACTCTTGGTTTCTATTCTTCTAGCAACAGATATAAGCGTTGACACGTGGATCAGTAGTGAATTTGATCGTGCTATGACTAACAAAGCTAGTTTACTCGAAACATTAGTCGAAGAAGACGAGCAAGAGGTTGATTTTGATTTTGCGGGTGAATTTATGCCTGAGTTTGAAGGTAAAGAAAATCCTGAATATTATCAGCTATGGCACAGAAATAAGGTATTTGAAAAATCTGATACTTTAGAGCTTTTTGAGGTCAATGAGCTACCCAGATTAACAGTTAACCTTGGGGGATCTAAGTTTAAAAATATTACTTTGCCTGATGGACGGCAAGGTAGGATGATTTTTACCAAATTCCTACCTCAAATTGACTCGGAATTGAGGAAAAAGCTTGGGGTAACTAGAGCTGAATTTGCAAAAACACAACAACCTATGGAATTTGCTTATGCCCTTAGTACAGAAGAGTTAGACTATATACTTTGGTACGTGGATATTATTTTTATTCTTGTTTCTCTACTTGCGGTATTCACAATAAAAAAAATAGTCTCAGTAGTTGTCGATAAAAGCTTAAAGCCAATCGATAATTTTAATAGTCAATTAGGAGAAATTAATCTTAACTCCGAGCAAATAAAAGTGCCTACCGACCAACTTCCAGAAGAATTACTACCTACGGCTAGCGCGGTAAATCAATTTATTATGGAAACTCACGAACTTTATAAACGTGAAAAACGGGTAACATCAGATATCGCACATGAACTCAAAACCCCTATTGCGGAGTTACTCAGCTTGAGTGAAGTTGCCATTAAGTTTCCACATGAAGAGCAAATCACCAGCCAGTTAGCCTCTGATGTGCAACAAATATCCAATAGGCTCAAAAATATAGTTAATGGAATTTTACTACTTCAAAAAAGCAGTACGACAACGGCTCTAGAAAAATCAGATATCAATCTAGTGCAACTAATTGAAAATACATTAAAAAGAGAAAACCTAAATAATAGAGAAATATCTTTCATAAAAAACCAAAATGGCTACACGGTAAAAACAAATAACGTTGCCCTTGATACTATATTATCAAACCTGATTAATAATGCTTTTTACTATAGTCCAGACAACTCACCTGTAACCGTTGATATTTCAGAAGATAAAGACAATACGGTAGTTCAAATTTCTAATCTCTGCACTAATGGTTGTAACGAGGAAGATCTTAACCGATTTTTTGAACCTCTTTGGCAGCAAGATTCATCAAGAACTTCTACACAAAGATATGGCCTAGGGTTGGCAATAGTTAAGTCTTATTGTGAAAGGTTAGGCGCTTCTATCTCTGTGTCACTTGGTCCAGACAAACAAATAACTTTCACCCTCGTTATTTAATGAAAGCGCTTATCTATCTATTTGTTTTATTAATGCTACCGGTGAGTTTCCCTAGTAAAGGAGCTGTTCGCGATATTGGAGTCGATGGTTTACTCGACGAAGAGTTATGGCAAAAAGCGACTAATCATGATGAAACTTACCAAGTATCGCCTCAAACATTTAGAAAATTAAATAACAACTTTTCTTATAAATTTATTACTTCTGAGCAAGGAATATATTTAGCTTTAACGGCAATTATAAAAAATAAACTGAGGTTAAGAACCCAGGAAAATGACAAACTTTTTACCAATGATCACTTCCAAGTAATGCTCGATATGGATAATTCAGGCCAGACTAGCTATGTATTTTCAGTTAACCATCAGGGCAACTATTTTGACGGTATTTATAAACAAGACAAAGAATTAGATCTGGACTGGAGTGCCCAATGGCAATATGCCGTTAATGTTACTGATGATTTTTGGACAGCAGAAATATTTATTCCTTGGTCATCAATGTCTTTTAGCATTCAAAAGCAAAACCAATTTGGCTTAGCAATTAGCCGCTTAGATGAAGCTAGTAATTCCACTTATGCATCTATTCCCGCCAATTCGACTATGAATAGTTTTTTACAACTTTTTTCCAAACACAATGTTGTTGTAAAAAGTCATTCAGGCTTTGATATTTACCCTCATATTTCACTTAATCGAGATATTATTAACAACGATGAATCTGCGGATATTGGCGCTGAAATATTTTGGAAACCCACAAAAAATCAACAAATAAGCGCCACGCTTAACCCAGACTTTGGACAAGTAGAATCCGATGAACTCGTTGTTAACTTTTCCGCTATCGAAAGTTTTTTCACCGAGAAAAGACCTTTTTTTAATGAAAATCAGAGCATCTTTGATGTATCAGGGCCTGAAACACTCAGAATAGTGCATACGCCAAGAATTGGCGGGGATGCATATTATGATGACGATTATTCCAGCGACCTTGATGCCGCACTTAAATACACCTATGCCAATGATAACTTTGCGTTAGGGCTAATGTCAGCTTTTGAAAGTTCGTTAGATAAAAACTCTACCGGGCGAGATTTTTGGTTAATGCGGGGGCAATATTATTTTGGCGAGAATAAATTAGGTATTTCTTTAAATAACGTTTCAACTCCCAGCGTAGAACGTCAAGCACAGATATTATCTACCGACTTTATATACACGCTTTCAGACAGTACAGAGTTTAATGTCGGTATTATAAATTCGAGAGTTGAGCAGCAAACTTTACCTATAGATGGCGTTGGTTGGTGGATTACAGGCAGCTCTGAGTTTTCAATAAATCATAGCCATGAGTTTAGCTTGTTTAGCTACGGTGAGAACCTACAGCTTAATGATATAGGTTACGTCAAACGAGTAAATAGAAAACAGTTTGAATATGAGTATCAATATCAAATTCCAGACTTAAACCTATGGTCAATTAGAGACATGGCCTTTTCCTTAGAGTCAGAAATAAAAACCAACTTTCAAGATAAAAAGTTACCACTTCTCTTTGGGTTTGGTATTGAATTTGTCACAGAAGATGAATTCGAATATCAGTTTTCTATTGAACATGGCTCATCAGGTTATGATGACTTCCTAACTCGCGGTTATAATTCATTATGGTTGCCCTCATTTTACATAACCGAATTAGAAGTTAGCTCACCAGAATACCTTTGGGGGAAATTTGGTTTCCAATTTGAATTAGGCACAGAAGGGTTTTCTGGTCGCTTTTACAATATACAAAGCAGTATTGAACAACAGTTCAATGATAATCTCTATGTTTCTTTTACTATGTCGCAATACAATAGTGACAGTTGGCTAGAGTGGGATGAAGGAAACATTATTGATGAGTTTGATTTTACTGAGCAAGGGTTTGAGATCAGCGTAAATTACCAAATAACGGATAATCATGAAATTAGAATAAAGTTAGAATCAGTGATTGGTAAAGCAAAGCACCTTGCAAATTATCAAGTTGATTCTAATGGCAAGGCTATACAAACCAATGAATCAGGTGATTTCTCTTTTGCAGAAAATGAGTTTCAACTGCGATACAAGTATTCATTTAGTAAGCTCACCGCCTTTTATTTAAGCTATGGTTTTGGCGGAGAATTCGAAGATGAGATTGCTAAGTTTGGTAAAAGAAATCTCTACAAAAAAGCGATTGAATCAAAAGAAGCACATAATATCTTCGCGAAGTTAAGGCTACATTTTTAAATTACTTGAATCACACTAGACTTTACTAATTGAGTGATTATTTTAACTCTATCGAGTCTATAATCATTGTTGCGACTTCATCACCATCTTTTTTCTGCAATACTTTAACGGGAACAAAATTATACTTTTCACTAAACCAAAACGTTGTTTTTCTAGTACTATTTTTGCGTACTCTTGTTACCTTCACGCACTCTGGCTCGCTAACATTAGTACTAATCACTTCTGTTCCTTCGTTAACGAAAAGGTAATCTTTAATTTTTGCGTCATCGTATACTTGATAACTGGTGTCAAAATTTTTACTGCTCAGATTTAACCTTAATATTTCAAAAACTAAAAGTGGGTCATACGTATTAGCTTGCAAGTTTTTTTACCAACCATTTCCTTTGCTATCGCCAACAACAATATTTTTTATGATCAAAAAGCATTATTTGCCGTTTCGCTTTTTTAAAACTTCAATCGTCTATGATTTTACAACTTATTTGTTAAAAATCATTGTCATACAAAGAGAATTTCCTCTTTTTTGTTTAGTGCAAATATTGTAAAAAATGCCGATAGTTTGGAAGTCAATTCTAATTTATATACTCCATTTGTATGAATTAGGGTTCGAGTAGCTTTACCATACTCTTTCCCTTTACGAAGTATTTTATAGTTTGCTGTGTACTGTGCTAATTGATTACCTCCAGCTATTGCATTTGGATTTATATTTTCTTTTGCTACTACAACCGATAGGCATAAAGTGAACATTATCAAGGAGAAAAACACACGCTTTACTGGCAGATTCATTATATTTTCTTCCTAAAACACTACTTAACGTCACGACTTGTATCACTTTTATCCGCAACATGTGTGCTTGGTCAAATTAAAAGTGCATCTATTGCCAAATTTCAGTTTTCACTAAGCGATTCTTAAGTTTCAGTTCATAAAATCAGCTCATCAAACTAGAGGTGATTTATGTTAATTAAGCCTGAACTTTGCAAAATAAATGTTCATTCCAACAAATCCTTTTATTGGAAGCCATTCGCTCTTTTTCTATTATTTTCGGCATTAGTTTCAAGCATTGCGTTGAACAAAGACCAATATATAGCCAGCCAACTAAAGGTATTTATTTTTGGTAATCAAACATTCCAGTTTTTACCTCAATACTTTTGGCATAACGTTACTTATTTAGGCGATGCGTTAATTCTCGTTCCTTTGCTTTCATTCATTTGTTTATTTAGCGTTAAAGCATGGGCTGCAATGTTTGGCTCAGTACCGCCTGCATTTATTATAAGTCATGCAGGAAAAGCATTTTTCGCTATTCCCCGACCAGCAGCAGTATTGGAGCATGACCAGTTTACTATTATTGGTCGTACTTTAGCCGCACACACAAGCTTTCCTTCTGGGCATACCATTACAATTTTCACTGCTATGTCAGCACTTATTTTTGTATATTTGAAGCAGGATAAACATCATTCGAATTTAAGAAACTCTGTAATAGCAATGCTACTGTTTATTGCAACCATCACTGCTATTTCAAGAGTTGCCGTTGGTGCTCATTGGCCTGCCGATTTACTCTTAGGCGCTCTTTTGGGTGGTATGGCAGGGATGAGTGGTGAGTATTTAAGTCGTCATTACTCAAAATGGTGGAACTGGGCAGTGACTAAGCCTATTTATCTAGGATACTTTATTCTTAATTTTTGTGCGCTATTACTTTATTTAACAATTAGCGGCGAAACCCCTGCATTATTTATAGTGTGGGTAGCGATAATTGTTAGCGGCACGGTCGGCACATACATTTCACTTAAAGCTATCCTATTAAAATGATATTAAAACTAAATTCATTATTCTTAATGATGAAAGCCAGTCATTATGTGCTAATAACTAGCATAATAAATACAATTTTTTTCAATCTAATTTTGTTCTCTTTTGTTGTAGAAAATACCGATGTATTAAGTGCCAGTGGTGCTGTCATTTTGTTGTCTGTGTTCCTCATCGCTTTTACCTTTACTTTTACATTCGCTTCCATTGTTACATTAATTTCCCCTATCTTACTTAAAATATTTCTTGGAGTGACCGCGATAATTAATGCCATGGCAATTTACTATATGGCTAATTACCAAGTGGTTTTAGATAAAACCATGATGGGCAATATATTTAATACTGAGTACTCTGAATCATCTGAACTTATTACCTTTAAGCTTTTATTATTTATAGTATTTATCGGCTTAATTCCGGCTTATTTTTATATAAAGCTTAAAATAAATCGACTAGATAGAGGAAAGGTCGCGATAAATGGAGTTATTGGATTAATTACTTCAATCCTTATCCTCTATTTAAACGCCTCAAGCTGGCTATGGATAGACAAATACGCAAGCTTGCTTGGGGGGAAAATATTGCCTTGGTCTTACATCATTAACACCAATCGATATTACGCTTCACTGAATAACTCAACTGACGGACAAATGCCCTTACCTGATGGGCAATTTAGCAATACTAAAAAGATGGTCTTTGTCTTAGTGATAGGTGAAACCGCTCGCTCAGACAATTTTTCTTTATATGGTTACCCGAAAAATACAAACCCTAAATTGCAACAAACGCCTAATTTACTTGTGTTTAAAAACACACAGTCATGCACCACGTATACTACAGGTTCACTAGCTTGCATGTTATCTCACACTGAAAAAGTCGCCAATTTTGAAGCATTACCAACTTATTTAGCTAGGCATGGGGCTGACGTGATATGGAGAACAAACAACTGGGGAGAGCCAGCAATCGACGTAAGCAGTTATGTTAAAGCTAGTGATTTACGTTCAAGTTGTCAGGGAGAAGGCTGTAGATTGGATGAGGCTCTATTAACAAACTTAATTGAAACTATTGAATCATCAACAAAACAAAAAATATTTATTGTTTTGCATACTAAAGGAAGCCACGGCCCTAGTTATTACTCTAGATATACAGCAAGTTTCAACCAATTTAAGCCAGTTTGTCGAGATGAGGAAATTAGTAAATGCACTTCACAAGAGCTGATTAATGCCTATGATAATACGATTTTATATACGGATCATTTTTTAGCAACTTTGATCGCCAAGCTTGAGAGTTTGCAGAGCATTCCATCAGCCATGATGTATATTTCAGATCACGGTGAGTCATTAGGAGAGCAAGGACTTTATTTGCACGGAACACCTTATTCATTTGCCCCTGACTATCAAAAAAACATCCCCTTTTTGTTATGGGCTTCAGATTCGATGCAATCGCATAAGCAAATAGACCTGGAGTTTATACAACAAGGCGAGAGTCATACACACTTCAATGTATTTCATACTGTATTAGGTGCGTTTGATTTTCAATCACCTATCTATAAAAAAGAACTAGATGTATTAAACCAAAATATTTCACCTAACCTGAGAGAATAATCAGTGTAATTTAGGTCAAATATCAGTTTACACTAAGCCGATCTTAAGGTTACCTCATTACTATAAAGTCACATTGAACGAGGTGACTTTATGTATAGAATTATTACTTCCACCGTATTAGTCAGCACATTACTAAATATTAGCTTTACATCTAAAGCTTCCGACCAAAAGCAAGTCTGTAACCAAACAAAAAATCTTGAACTGACCACTAACGATATTTTTGACCTAGAAGATCCTGACACTATTTTCCTCCATCGATGGGGGAATTTTCTACACATAAAAACCAAAAGTACAACCCTAATAAATGAAGCCGCATTTTTCATAAAAAAATGTGAAATTGATGAGCAAGACTTACAAGAGTTAGAGCGCCACCTTAGAAGCAAAAAGTATCTCAAAGATGCACGAGTTACCACTAACGAAAACTCATCCAAGATAAAGGTTGAAACGTGGGATAATTGGTCATTAATGCCTACGGTCGATTTTGGCAGAAAAGGCGGAAAAAATAAGTATGCCATTGGTATTAAAGATAGAAATTTTCTTGGCTTAGGCATTAATGCGGAAATTGAATCGTTTACCAATGATCAGCGCAGTGGATATAAATTTAAGTCAAGTTTCCCTCTGTTTTTAAACAACAACATCAATGCAAATATTCGCTTCACAAGCAATGATGACGGCACATCAGAAGCAATATCAATAGACAAAGACTTTGTAAGTTTCGACACAAATAATGCCTTTAATATTGGTTTCAATAATTTTAATCAAATTGATACTCAATACAAAAATGGTGAGGAATTTGACCGATACAACCATAAACAAAAGCTTTCTACCGCACGCTGGCAGTGGCTGTATAAAGATACGACTGCCAATACGCTAAGGTTTGGTATTGGCTATACCAGTGAAGAACATCAGTTTTCAAACGATGATATTACCCATTTAACCGCACCAGAATTCCTGCCTGAAAATAGAGAGTTTAACTACCCATTTCTAAGCGTTGAATTTTTACAAAAAGATTATAGAAAACTCACCAACGTCAATTTAATTAATCAGATTGAAGATTTTAACTTAGGTTGGCACCTAACAGGTAATGTTGGCTCCGATATCAGTGGGTCAAATACCTCACCAATACTCATCTGGCAGTCGAGTGTTTCCAAAGGCATAGATATTTTTGAGAACTCCTTTTGGTTTTTTACAGCTACTTTTGAAGGGGAAGCGTATAGCTTGTCAGGTAAAGAATCTAGAACTCTTCTAAATATTAGCAATGAGTACTTTCACAAATTCAATAACAATTGGGGCGGCTATTTTAAGAATGTAAGCCAAATTAGTCAGAACCAATTTAAAGACTCTCCCATCGTATTGGGCGGCGAAACTGGGTTGCGAGGCTACCCTCTTCAATATCAACATGGCGACCACAGTACGCTTTTCACTCTTGAAGCGAGGTATTACCCTCATATCAATATTTACAAACTTATAGAAGTAGGTGGTGCTGCGTTTATCGATGTAGGAAAGATTTTTAACCAGCAAGAAGCAACCTCAGAAAAAAACTCATGGATGAAATCAATAGGACTAGGTGCTCGATTTTATTCAACCCAAACGAGTGAGGCACGAGTCATTCATGTTGACGTTATTAAACCAATAAGCTCCGATGCCAATGTCAATGGCGTTGAGTTTCGCATAACAACTAAACATTCATTTTAAGGCCATAAAAGTGAACCGCGTTATTCCCTTTATCAAAAACCTCAAACTCACAACAAATCAACTAGTAATCTATACCTGCCTATATATTACTTTTATTGTGAATATCCCGTTTTTAACCAAAACGGTAACTGTCATTACAGCCTTAGATCAATATAACCTATTATTTTTAATTTCTGTGCCTTTTTTCTTATTGTCGTTATCAATCATAGTACAAAGCTTTTTCGCTTTTAGATGGATAACTAAGCCGCTCTTAATCTTAATAGTTTTATTATCATCAATACTATTCTATGCGACTCTTAATTACGGCATCGTTTTTGATTACGGCATGATTCAGAACACTGCTGAAATCGATACTGCTGAAGCGTTTTCATATTTCAATTTGTCTGCTATTTTCTTCTTTCTATTTTTTGGGGTTGTACCTTCTATACTCATCGCAAAAGTGCAGTTAACCTATAACTCATTTATAGGGGAATTGTTCACTCGTTTAAAACTACTCAGTGGTAGTATTGGTGTACTATTATTAATAGCGATAGTTTTCTATTCTAGCTATGCATCTGTCGGCAGAAATAACCGCGACCTTGTAGGCTATTTAACACCTTATGCTTTAATTGATTCAACAGCCAAATATATTAGGAAGAACTACTTATATCCTCCATTAAAATTTAGCCTATTAGACACCAAACCTGAAATTGTTAAGCCTACACAAAACAAACACGTAACTGTCATGGTATTAGGCGAGACAGCTCGCGCTCAAAACTTTTCGCTTAATGGTTATGATAAACCTACCAATCAGTATACCGACAAGTTGAATGTTGTTTCATTTGCAAACGTTAGTTCTTGTGGAACTGCAACAGCCGTTTCTGTTCCTTGTTTGTTTTCAAGATTAAATAAAGAAAACTATGACAAACGAATAGCAATTTCGCAGCAAAATGCTATTGATATTATTCATTTAGCAGGTGCGGACGTATTATGGATTAGTAACAATAACGGTAGCTGTAAAGATGTATGCAACCGGGTAAAAACACTAAAGATTGCAACTGAAAAGGCAAGTCCATTATGTGATGGAGAGTATTGTTTTGACGAAGCACTACTTCCCCCACTAAGACAGAAGCTGACTTCGTTAACACATGAAAACACGTTAATTGTGCTTCACATGATTGGCTCTCACGGTCCAACGTATTACAAAAGATATCCAGAAAAAAAACGTATTTTCACACCTGACTGCCAACGTAGCGATATTCAAAATTGTACGCTAGATGAGTTGGTGAATACTTACGATAATACAATAGCGTATACTGATTACGTGCTATCTAAAGTTATAGGTGAATTGAGTTCCTTAAGTGAACTAAATGATGTTGAAACCTCTATGCTTTATATCTCAGATCATGGAGAGTCATTGGGTGAAAGTGGCGTTTTCCTGCATGGCTTACCTTATGCTTTTGCTCCAAGAGAACAAACCCACGTACCTTTTATCTATTGGGCCGATTCATTACACTTGAAAGGTAAAGCAGATTGTTTAAAAGAAGCAAGAAATGTCGACCTTTCCCACGACAATATATTTGATATTTTACTCAATGAAATGTCGGTAAAGTCCGGCACCTACAAAGAACAAAACAATCCATTAAACCAATGTAAGCTATCGAGTTTAATAGCTCAATCAGCATACCAATCTACTTCTATTGGAGCCAAATAAGTCATGTTTGATAATAAAAATAAACCGAAAGGTTTAAAAAGAGTTTACTTAGCAACCTTAAACTCGTTAAGAGCTTTTAACTGGTTAGTAAAAAACGAAGCTGCGTTTAGACAAGAACTTGTACTCTTAATCGTAGTTATCCCAATTACCTTTTTATTTGATATTACAAATAAAGAGCAACTGATATTAATTATAGTGACTTTGTTCATCCTTTTTACAGAAGTACTCAATACTGCGATTGAATCTGTTGTTGATAGAGTAGGGTTAGAAATTCACCCTTTATCAGGCTTAGCTAAAGATTTAGGCTCTGCGGCAGTTTTTATAAGCCTAGTTATCGCAGTATGTACTTGGGCTGCGGTTTTGATTTAATAACGAGAAGAATATGAACCAAAACTTAAAAGATATAGTGGTTAAAGTACTTCAAGTTACCCTAGGTTTTTGGGTTATTAAAGTGCTTGCCACCACATTAGGCGAAACAGGTGGATTAGAATTGAGTAGGTACACTGCAAACTTAGGCATTACTGTTTGATATAATAGTTTTAGTTGTACCTCTACGGCCAGCCTTAACACAACGTTGAGAATTAATTTTCATTAATTCATAGAAAATTTCAGTAGAAATCTACTTACCTAGTTAAATATCAGTTTAAATTAAGCAAATTTTAAGCTTCATAAAATAAGGTAAACATCGTTTTATTAAGAGAGTTTTTCAACGATGTTTGCTCCTGTCTATAGTGTTTTAAGACCATTTGTTATTTTTTCTGCTGCATTGCTTATATTTCTTACGGCAACAAGATTTGGTTTAGCTATGTGGCAAGTTCAACGATTTGATACGGCTTCTAGCCTTATTCAGCTCTTCGTAAATGGTCTACGTATTGACTTAAGTCTGCTCGGCTACCTATGTGCATTACCAGCTTTACTTCACCCTTGGCTAGTAGCGACTAAATTCAGATTAATCTGGTTAAACTGTTTGAAAATTTGGTTTTTCATTGCCGCTTTTGCTGTCTTATTTTTTGAATTAGCAACACCTGCTTTCATAATCGAATACGGTTTTAGACCTAATCGTTTATTTATTGAGTATCTAGCTTATCCTGATGAAGTAACAAAAATGCTAGTTAATGGTCATTCACTGACGTTAATCGTAGTTTTTACCGCCTTAATTGTTGCTAGTAAATTTATATGGAAGTACTTAGGGAAATTCCTACCAGCAGGTACAAATACCAATTTAAAAATCTCTATCGTTTCGTTCTTTACGCTTTTTATCGTTTTGTTTTTGTGTGCAAGAGGTACTGTTGGTCATCGCCCAATTAATCCTGCATTGGTCTATTTTTCAACAGACCCATTAATAAACTCACTGACCTTAAACTCAACCTACAGCGTTGCCTATGCACTTAATCAGTTTGGCGATGAAAAAAATGCTGCCAAGCTTTACGGCAAAATGAGTGATGAGCGAATTATCGAATTGGTTAGACACCAAACGCAACAACCTAAAAGTAGCTTTAATAATAGCGAGTATCCAACTCTAACTAAACGTTCACCTTCTTACCAAGGCAAACCCAAAAATCTTGTGATCATTTTAGAAGAAAGTTTAGGCGCACAATATGTTTCATCATTAGGCGGAATACCAATAACGCCTGAAATAGACAAACTCAATGCACAAGGATGGGCGTTTAATCGATTATATGCCACAGGTACACGCTCAGTTCGCGGTATCGAAGCGGTCATCACTGGGTTTACTCCGACCCCATCAAGAGCGGTAGTCAAACTAGATAAGTCTCAAAAAGACTTCTTTACCATTGCATCATTATTAAAACGTAATGGCTATGAAACCCAATTCATTTACGGTGGCGAAAGTCATTTTGACAATATGAAAAGCTTTTTTCTGGGGAATGGGTTTACTGACATCGTTGATTTTGATGATATTGAAAACCCTCAATTTATCGCATCTTGGGGAGCTAGTGATGAAGATTTATTTAGTCAAGCTGATATAGAGTTAACTAAATTACACAAATCTAATAAACCTTTTTTTAGTTTTGTGTTTACCTCTAGTAATCACGACCCTTTTGAAATCCCAGAGGGTGTCATAAGCCCTATAGAATATACCAAAGAACAATTACAACGATATGATTCTAAAGAATTACTTCGCCATAAAGCAATTCAATATGCTGACTATGCTCTTGGAAAATTTATAGCCAAAGCTAAAACACAACCATATTGGGAAGATACCGTATTCCTTGTTGTCGCTGATCATGATGCTAGAGCAACAGGCAGTGACTTAGTGCCAATCAATAACTTTCATATACCCGGTGTCATTTTAAATTCAGGAAACAGCCCTCAGTCAGATGAGCGAATTGTCAGTCAAATTGACTTAGCACCAACATTGTTATCGTTAATGGGCGTAGAAAATCATTCACCTATGTTAGGGCAAGATCTTACCGAACCAAACTCATCAGGCAGAGCAATGATGCAATACGCAGAAAATTTTGCATATATGATCGATGATGAAGTAACCATATTACAACCAAGTAAACCTGCTTTAAATTTTGAATATAATATTAATGAAAATCAATTAAACCCAAAAGCAGAAAACGTTTATTTATCTGAAGTAGCTTTAGCTCATGTTCTATGGGGCAGTTTAGCGTATAAAAATGGCTGGTATTTTTCTTTGTATGACTAAAAATACAACCTATTCATTTTAGTGAGCTCTAGTTATTAAGTCCTACATTAATCAATCACAGAACTTTAAATACTGTGATTGATTACGAGCCTATTGCCTATACAGCCAACACAATTAATAGATAAGTTATTGCTTGAGCTAAAGCATCTATTTAGATCTCGCTTTGTTCACATTCAGGCTGAACTTTTGTACTGAACCTTATGTTTTAGAGTACTCATACTTTGTAATAAGTGCACGTAAACCCTATGGCGTAATGTGCCCGAAAGCATCAAAGAATCACAAAAATTTAATACCTAAAATCATCTTAATTGAATGTCCACTTCTTTTAGGTAACTTCTTTATCTAACGCTGGGAGAGTTGTATCGATTCAAATATCGTGAGAAATAACAAGGCTTATGTCCGCTACCGTATAATTGTTGCCTTAATCGTTAAGTGTCTCAAGGCTTGTTATTGGCACAAAGCACGCATTCGTTCTAACTCACAAGTGTCCAGAAATGAGTTTGAACGACCGTCCGCTTTTCGCTCAAAACTGCCTGTCGTCGGTTAATCAAAGTGTTATAGCAGATGTGAACCACGACACTTTAGGACGAATAAATTTTGAGCGGTAAGTGCAGCGCAGTATTAATGCGCACGATTCATTTTGTAACCTATTTGTCTATAATTGTCGCACTGCGATTATAATTATCTCAAGCTATAATGTTCGTATACTAACTTAACAATCTTGCCCGCACGCCCATCCACAGGCCCAGGCCCACTGGAAGTTATAGCCGCCTAACCAACCCGTTACATCTGTAACCTCGCCAATAAAATACAAGCCTTTTACTGATTTACATTCCATCGTTTTTGACGACAGTTGGTTGGTGTCTACGCCGCCTAAAGTGACTTCGGCGGTTCGGTAACCTTCAGTGCCGTTTGGTTTTACTTGCCACTGATGAATGGTGGCGATGGTGTTGTCTAAGTCTTTATGCTGGAGCTGCTTTATTGGCTTGTCAACGAGTTGTTTTGACTCGATTAATGCTTCGATAAACCGTTTTGGTAACCACTGCGCTAACGTATTTTTTAGGCTTTGATTTGACGACTGTTGTTTTAAATTATCCAGTTCTTGTTTTAAGTCGATATGAGGCAGCAAATCGATTGAAACCGCTTCGCCTGGTAACCAATAATTGGAGATTTGTAAAATCGATGGACCAGACAAACCTCGGTGGGTAAATAACATGTCGGCGGGGAACGAAGTGCCGTCTTTTGATTCCACTCGAATCGGGAGCGATACGCCAGATAAATCAGCATAAATCGCTTTGTCATGGTCATGCAGGGTAAATGGCACAAGGCCAGCGCGTGTTGGCAATACCGTTAACCCAAACTGCTCAGCCACTTTATAACCAAATGGTGTAGCCCCCAATTTAGGCATAGACAGCCCGCCTGTTGCGATAACAACAGACTCACATTGATAGTTAAGGCCAGATGTTTGCACCTCAAAACCTGAGTCGGTTTTTGTTACGTTTGTAATTTCGGTTCTAAGCTGAACTTTAACGCCGGCTTCGTTGCATTCGCCCATTAATAGTCGCACGATATCTTTGGCACTGTCGTCACAAAAAAGCTGACCAAAGTCGCGTTCGTGGTAAGCAATCTCATATTTGGCAATCAGACTTAAAAAGTCCCACTGGGTATAACGAGACAACGCCGATTTAACAAAGTGCTCATTGCTGCATAAATAGTTGCTAGGCTCGACATCCATATTAGTAAAATTACAGCGGCCGCCGCCAGAAATTAATATCTTTTTCCCGGCTTGCTTTGCGTGATCAAGCAATAATACACGACGTCCCCGATAACCCGCTTGTGCTGCACACATCAATCCGGCTGCACCCGCTCCGATAACGATTACGTCAAACTGCTGACCTGCCATAACTTACTCCAAAATTTTAAAGGCGCATTTTCCAATAAGCAGATCATTAAAACAACTGAATTCCTTATTCCGCCGAAATTTCGTTCAATAACAAAAATAAATAGCCCATTATTAAAAATATTTAGTGTTAATACTCGATTTGCTCTCGAAAAGTGGTGATTAATTAGTATACAATACGCGGCTTGTTAACAATTTAATATTTGCGTAGGAAAGTTCGTGACCTATAGAGTCTTTTTATTTTTTATTTTAGTTTTTTTGCCAATTGGAGCCGAAGCTCGCATGATGATGCTCGCATCACCTGGCAACTATAAACTTGAACCTATGTTCAAAGATAAAGAATGGGATATGTCGGCCGAACTTGGTGTCCTCCTCACATCTGGTAATACAAATTCAACGTCGTTTTTAAGTAAAATAACCGCTTCACACGAGATATTAAAATGGCGGTTCAAGTACGATTTAAATGCCTTATTAAAACAAGACGAAAAGTTTGATTCAGAAAAAAATAGAGAAGTACTAACGACTACTGCTGAAAAGTATTCATTTGATGCTCAAGGAAACTATGAGCTAACGCGAACCAATGGTGTCTTTGCATTGATTTCACACACCGACGATCGATTTGCTTCTTTTACTAAATACTCGATGATAGTTGCGGGTTATGCTTTCCGCGGCATCAACAAATCAAACATGTTTCTAGATCTAAACTTAGGTCCTGGATACGCAAGAGGCGTATTGAAAGCTGACGGGGCTGTTGAAGAAGGTCCTGTTGTACGCGCTTCAGCGGCCTATTCTTGGGTAATATCTAAAAGCGCTAAATTTGTTCAAAATGTAAGTGTGCAAACAGCTGGCTTTAATAACAGAAGCATCTCAGAAACATCAATCGTCACTAAAATTAGTGACTCAATGCAGATGAAAGTTGGTTTTCGAGCGATTCATAACAGTGAAGTGGCCACTAATCTAAAAAATTTAGATACTCAAACGTCTGTCACTCTAGTTGTTAACATTTAAAAAGACCCATTTGTCATGAATATGTAATTTATTCGATTTTATCGCGTGATAAATTGGACATATTCGAAAAGTCTTCTACTTTAATTAACAAATTCAAAATTTATATTTTATTAGTAACCACAAAAAACTTAACACGGAAATTTTATACATGAATAATTACTTGGTACTTGGCGCTGTTGCATCAGCATTGTTTTCAAATATTGCAACTGCTGCTGAGCCAGCAAAAACATCTAACTTTGACATAACTGCAGAGCTTGGTGTTCTATTAACATCTGGTAATACTGATACATCTTCATTCTTCACTAAGATTGTTGCTAAGCAACAACTAGAAAAGTGGACAAACAAATATACTTTCGACATGTTGAAAAAAGAAGCTGAAATCAAAGATTCTGACGGCAACAAAATGACTCAGGAAACTGACGACCGTTGGAATGCTTCTGCAAAAGGTAGCTACAAAGTTAGCGGTAAATCTTCAGCGTTTGTTTTAGGTAGTTATGCTGACACTCAATACGGTGCTTATGCTACATACGCAACTGTATCTGGTGGTTATAGCTTCCGTGCTCTTGAAAAAGAAAACCTATTTTTAGACTTAGATGTTGGTGCCGGTTTTGTTGACGCTAAAGTACAAGGTACTGACGACAGCGATGACAGTGAATTATACCGTGGTTCTGCCGCTCTAGAGTGGAAAATTAACGACATGACTAAGTTTGTTCAAAACGTAAGTATTGAGCACGCTCCTGGTTTAGACAATACTCAAACAATTACTGAAACGGGTGTTTCTGCATCTTTCAGTTCTTCTATGCAAATGAAATTTGGCTTTAAAACAATTTCAAATACCAATGTTGCTGAAGGCTTTGAAAAAACAGACACTGAAACAAGTGTTACTGTTGTTGTAAACTTCTAATATATCGTTGGTTTTTGGCCAACTAAATATTAGATATCAACCAATACGAAATAAGGGTGCTTTTGCGCCCTTTTTTGTGCCCGTCTTTTAATGAACATCACTTTGTTTTTATAGTGTCCCGCTAGCGTCATACCAATGGTATTACTGCTTTAAACGTAGCACTTGTTTTGAAACACCAATTTTACAGGGGCTTTGCCCTAGATACTCTCCGTCTGCTTCAATATCTAAGCCTGTTGTTTCAACCACAAGAGGTTGTGACATCGACTTAATTTCAACATGATCCGACCCAGAGTGTTTTGCAAACAGCAACTTTACTAATAAAGCTAACTTGGTCCATAAGTCTTGTTTTGCCAACTTGACCATTTGCACACTATTGTCCTCGGGGTTGGCCTTAGGCGCGATTGGTAAACCGCTTCCAAAAAAGCGACTGTTAGCAAAGGCCGTCATAAAGTTAAAATAGGTTTCCGTTTTATTGTCATACGAAATGGTACATTCGGGTTCCCGGTAAAGCGGGATATACCACAAAGCCGCGATAAGATAACTTAAACTCGGAACTGTCCCTTTGTTGTGTCTTAACGCCTTGGCGATAGCGGCGTCAAAACCAATACCTAATACATTATGGTAATACACCAACTCCGCTGTTTTAGAGCCTAGAAATTCACAATAGCCAAGGTGGATGGTTTTGTTTTCCTCGCCGGTGACGACGTTCAAAAGGTAATCAAGATTATTTCGGTTTTTCCCGTACCAGGCTCGGGCAAAGTCATTCCCCGTGCCGGCTGGCATTAACGCCACATTAAAGTTGTAATCAATCAGTACATTAATCATTAAGTTAAATGTACCGTCACCCCCCACAACAATAACATCGGTGTATTCGGTGTGGTGCTTAGCAAAAAATATTCTATTGGCACTAACGGTTGGCGCCGTTGGATAAAGCGTATAGTCAAACTGCATTTGACCAAGCTTCGCTACAAGTTTATTTAACCGGCGCGTTCGACGACGATTTGGTAGGGGATTAAAAACCACCAAATATTTTCTTGCTGTCATTCATTCTCTCGGGTACTTTAGGCCGTCAGTTGGCACTTTTGTTACAGCCTATCAGGTTAAACAAAAAAAGATCTATGTCATAGTAAAAAGTAATATCATCACCTAGTCTGACCACATCCAGTAAAAACAGCCACTTGCGGACCTTTATATCAAAAAGTAATAAACAGTATACTATTGATACTTTATCGTAGTAGTGATCCTTTTCTACAATCCCCCTCTGTAATCCATAAATCCGAGATCGTTATGAGTCCAACACAACTTGTACAACAATTGAATCAAGCTTCGTCGCCATTGTCGGCGCAGCAAGTGGCAGACCTGCAAACTTTGGTCAGCGCTTTAAACCCAATCCAACAGGCATGGGTAAGCGGCTATTTAGCAGCTACGGCCAATGCAGCTATGCCAGCGGCACAACCTGCGGGCGTTGCTACACAAACCAACGAAGCCTCAGTGCTAACTATTTTATATGGTTCGCAAACAGGTAACGCTAAAGGTGTTGCTAATCAATTGAAAGAACAAGCTGAATCTCGTGGTTTAGCAGTTAAATTGGTAAACATGGCTGACTACAAGCCTAACCAACTTAAAAAAGAAAAATATATCGCGATTGCTGTTTCTACCTACGGTGAAGGTGAACCACCTGAAGACGCAGAAGCATTACACGAATTCTTAGCGTCTAAAAAAGCGCCTAAATTAGCTGGCGTGAAAGTCGCGGTTATCGGCTTAGGCGATTCAAGCTATGAATTTTTCTGCAAAACAGCCATCGACTTTGAAGAACGCTTTAAAGCATTAGGTGCTGAAACGGTTGTTACTCGTGCCGAGTTAGACGTTGATTATGAAGACCAAGTACCAGCCTGGATTACTGGTGCCGTGGACGCATTTGAACCTGAACTCAAAGCAAGCTCACAAGGTAGCGCACAAGTGATACCAATGGCTGGATTTGGTGCGCCTGCACCTCAAGCGAGCCAGTACACAAAACAAAACCCATTTGCCGCTGAATTATCAGTTTCACAAAAAATTACCGGCCGTGACTCTACAAAAGATGTTCGCCACGTTGAAATCTCGCTTGAAGAGTCAGGATTAACGTATCAGCCTGGTGACGCACTAGGCATGTTCTTCTTAAACGACGAGACGCTTGTAGATGCACTGTTAACTCAAGTTGAATTAACAGGCGAAGAGCAAGTTAAGTTAGGCGAAGAGTCACTCACTGTGCGCCAAGCACTAATTGAAAAGTTAGAATTAACGCAATCTTACCCAGGATTTGTCGACAAGTATGCCCATGCAACAAATAATGCAGAGCTACTAAAGCTTGTTGAAGACAAAGCCGCATTGCGTGAATACATCGAAGCACGTCAAATATTTGATGTTGTCGCTCAAAACCCAGCTAAATTAGACGCTCAAACGTTAGTTGATTGTGCCCGTAAGTTACAAGCACGTTTATACTCAATCGCGTCAAGCCAAGCTGAAGTTGAAGATGAAGTTCATTTAACGGTTGGACTTGTCGAATTCGACGCGTTTGACAGCGAACATTTAGGCGGTTGTTCTGGTTATTTAGCACGTCGTGCTGAAGAAGGTGCATCGATAAAAGTCTTTATCGAGCACAACAACAATTTCCGCTTACCAAGTGACGACAATACTCCAGTGATCATGGTTGGTCCAGGTACGGGTATTGCGCCATTTAGAGCATTTTTACAAGAACGTGATGCACGTGACGCCGAAGGTGAAAACTGGTTGTTCTTTGGCAACCCTAACTTTACCCAAGACTTCTTGTATCAAGTTGAAATCCAAGGCTACGTTAAATCTGGCCTATTATCTAAAGTCGACCTAGCGTTTAGCCGTGACCAAGCCGAAAAAATCTATGTTCAAGACAGATTACGCGAGCAAGGCAAAGACGTATTTGCATGGTTAGAAAAAGGCGCGCATTTTTATATTTGTGGTGACGCAAACCGTATGGCAAAAGACGTACATCAAACCCTCCTTGATATTGTTAAAACTCATGGCGGTAAAGATGACGAACAAGCAGAGCTATACCTTAAAGAGTTGCGTAGCACCCATCGTTATCAAAAAGACGTGTATTAATAGTCGAACAGAATTTTAGGAATTAACGTGAGCATAGATTTAGAAAACAATGACATTAAGCCAAACAGCAAGCACGATGCCAATGCAAAGTTTGCTGATAACGAGCGCTTAAAGACACAGAGTAATTTTTTACGCGGCACAATTGAAGCCGATCTTACTGACCAACTCACTGGTGGATTCACTGCAGACAACTTCCAGTTGATCCGCTTCCACGGTATGTATCAGCAAGACGACCGCGATATTCGTGCAGAACGTTCTAAACAAAAATTAGAACCGTTACATAATGTAATGCTTCGTGCCCGTATGCCTGGCGGTATTATTCAACCAGCGCAATGGTTAGCCATCGACAAATTTGCAGATGACAAAACCATGTATGGCAGCATTCGCTTAACCACACGTCAAACGTTTCAGTTTCATGGGGTATTAAAGCCACATATCAGAGGCATGCACCAAATGTTAGACAGTGTTGGTATCGACTCGATAGCAACGGCTGGCGACGTTAACCGTAACGTGTTGTGCACAACTAATCCTGTTGAATCTGAGTTACATCAAGAAGCCTATGATTGGGCGACTAAAATTTCAGAGCATTTGTTACCAAAAACGAAAGCGTACGCTGAAATTTGGTTAGATGGCGAAAAACAAGCAACTACAGAAGAACCAATTTTAGGGTCAACTTACTTACCACGTAAGTTTAAAACCACAGTGACTATCCCACCAAACAACGAAGTGGATATTCACGCGAATGACTTAAACTTTGTTGCGATTGCAGAAGACGGCAAGTTAATTGGTTTTAACGTGCTTGTAGGCGGCGGTTTAGCAATGACTCACGGCGACGTAAACACCTATCCGCGTAAAGCAGATGACTTTGGGTATATTCCGGCTGAGCATACTTTGTTAATTGCAGAACATGTCGTAGGCGTTCAACGTGACTGGGGTAACCGAGCTAATCGTAAAAATGCCAAAACAAAATATACATTAGATAACTTTGGTGCAGACGCATTTAAAGCTGAAGTTGAAAAACGTGCTGGCATTAAGTTTGAAGCAAGCCGCCCTTACGAATTCACTCATCGTGGTGATCGTATCGGTTGGGTAGAGGGCATTGATGGCAAACACCATTTAACGCTATTTATCCAAAGTGGTCGTATTTTAGATTACCCAGAAAAAACCCTTAAAACAGGTTGTCGCAAAATTGCTGAAATTCACCAAGGTGATTTCCGCATGACAGCAAATCAAAACTTAATTATTGCCGGTGTCCCAGCTGATCAAAAAGCCATTATCGAGAAAATTGCTCGCGAACATGGACTTATTGACGACAACGATACTGAACAGCGCAAAAATTCTATGGCCTGCGTAGCAATGCCAACGTGTCCATTAGCCATGGCGGAAGCTGAGCGTTATTTACCAAGTTTAATAGAAAAAACTGAGGCGATATTAGCCAAGCACAACATTGCAGAAGACGACATCATCATGCGTGTTGTTGGTTGTCCAAACGGTTGTGGACGCGCTTTATTAGCAGAAATCGGTTTAGTTGGTAAAGGACCAGGTAAATACAATGTGTATTTAGGTGGTAACCGTGAAGGAACTCGTGTTCCTAAATTGTATTTAGAAAATGTTTCAGAAGACGTTTACTTGCCTGCTTTTGACGAACTCATCGGGTCGTGGGCAAAAGAACGTAATGACGGCGAATGTTTTGGTGACTTTGTTATCCGTAAAGGAATCGTCGCTGAAGTGAAAGTATCTAAAACAGACTTTCACGCCTAACAAATTTGGGCTCCTTTGAGCCCCATTGGGAAAAAATTATGACTAGTGCTACAGCTATCAATGAAAAAAATTCAGGACAAGGTTCTGAATTGATTACAGATCTTGCGCAAATTAATCGCGATCTGTCATCTTTAAATGCTGAAAAACGTGTTGAGTGGGCCTTAGAGAATTTGCCACAACAAGCGATGTTGTCGTCTAGCTTTGGGATCCAATCTGCGGTTATGCTGCACTTAGTAACCCAACAGATGCCAGATATTCCAGTTGTATTGACCGATACAGGTTATTTATTTCCTGAAACGTATCAGTTTATCGATCAACTTGCAGAACGTTTAAACCTTAACCTACAGATTTATCGGTCTGACCTTTCACCTGCATGGCAGGAAGCTCGATTTGGTAAATTGTGGGAAAAAGGTGCCAGCGGTATTAAGCAATACAACCAAATGAATAAAGTTGAGCCGATGCGCCGTGCGCTGCAAGAACTAAATGTAAATACATGGTTCAGTGGTATCCGTCAGGGGCAATCACAAAGTCGTGCGGAAAAACCAGTCGCAGAGTACAGTTTCATCCGTGGTGAAAGTCAGCCGGTTGTAAAACTTCACCCTATACTGGAATGGACAAATCGTGATATATATCAGTACTTACAAAAACACGACTTACCTTACCACCCGCTTTGGGAAGAAGGTTATGTCTCGGTAGGTGATATGCAAACAACACAAAAACTCGAAGCTGGCATGACCGAAGAAGAAACGCGTTTCTTTGGTCTTACACGCGAATGTGGTTTACACGAAGTAAGCGACGGCAGCGGCATTTAGTGCAAAGCTTACCGCTATTTTTTAATTTAGAAAACAAAGCCGTACTCGTTGTCGGTGGCGGTGATGTTGCGTTGCGTAAAGTGCAGTCGTTATTGCAGGCTGGGGCACAGGTAACTGTTGTCTCACCTGAATTTCATCACGCTTTAGAAGAAATAGCGGACTCAAAGCTCAATCGAGTCTTTAAAGAATATCAATCAACAGATGTTGAACAAAAACAACTGGTTATCGCCGCTACAGACCATTTAACATTAAACAAACGTGTTAAAGATGATTGTGACGCTGCGAACATTTGGGTCAATGTTGTCGACCAACCAGATCTCTGTGGTTTTACGTTTCCATCTATCATTGACCGCTCACCGCTTGTTATTGCCATTTCTACCAACGGCAAAGCGCCGGTTTTAGGCCGGTTATTAAAAGAAAAACTCGAGAAGATCATACCTCGCTGGACAGGCCAATTTGCCAAGCTCGCCGGCGAATTTCGAGCGCAAGCAAAACAGCAAATCAACGATTTTAAATCTCGTCGCCATTTTTGGGAACGTGTGTTCCGCGGTAAAGCATCACAATATGCCGCAGGCGAACAATGGGATTTAGCCACTAAAGAAATGCAAAACGAATTAAGTGCTGCGGCGTCAGGAACAAAATCAGCCAACAGTGACGGCCAAGTCTTTTTAGTCGGCGGTGGTCCAGGCGACCCAGATTTATTGACCATAAAAGCCTTACAAGTTATGCAATTGGCCGACGTTATCGTTTATGACTACCTTATTGCCGATGACATTTTGCGCCTATGCCGTAAAGATGCCGACATGATATCCGTAGGTAAAAAGGCCGGTAAACATACGTTACCGCAGGAAAAAATCAATCAATTACTTGTCGACTTGGCAAAAGAAGGAAAGGTTGTATGCAGGCTAAAAGGCGGCGACCCGTATATTTTTGGCAGAGGCGGCGAAGAGGCCCAACTCCTAGTAACGAATAATATCCCATTTAACGTTATCCCAGGCATTACCGCCGCGTCAGCATGTTCAGCCTCTACAGGCATTCCGTTAACACACCGAGATTACTCCCAGTCTGTGCAGTTTATTACGGGTCACTTTAAAAGTGCCGAGCAAAAAAACGAAGGTGATAAAGCGCCGGGCAAAGCCAATCAACCAAACTGGACAGCATTGGCAGCGTCGAATCAAACGTTAGTTATTTATATGGGCATCATTCGCAGCAGCAACGTTAAAGACAATTTACTCAAACATGGCCGTGCCGCTTCCACACCAGTGGCGATTATTGAAAACGGTACTCGTCCTAACCAAAGAGTCGTTACGGGCACACTAGCGCAGCTAGACACCTTAGCTGACGAACATAAAATTGGTTCGCCTGCACTTATCATAGTTGGTGAAGTTGTCGACCTACATCAAACGCTCCATGCGGCCAATCTCGACTCATCGTTTTATTTATCTGAACCAAAATTGTAGTTCAGCCGCCAGTCTCAAGCTTTATTTACTGCTTTTATTTGATGATGTTAATGCACGTTAAATGTTTGCAAACGTCTTTAAAACAAACCTAATGCCTTTGTATCGTTGCGCGGTCATGTACAATCATTGCTGGAATGGCGTTGCATGAAATGGTATTAATGTTGCCATAATTGGCGTCGCTTTTTAATTAACGCCTTTAAAACTCGTATTTCGTAGCTATATGGATAATACAAATTGAATAGCATCAAATTATTATTTTTCCTTGCCAGCATTATTTTCGCTTTTTCTTCGTCGGCCGAAGAACAATACCAACATGAAATTAATTTTGGACTTATCAATGTCGATACCTTTGAACTTTTTAGTACTGATTTCTCTGAATTTCCGGTATTTGGCGGGACATATCGTTATTACTTTGAAGGGTTAAGTGGCAATTTACCAAGCCATATTGAGTCTCATTTAGAACAAAAAAGCTGGGTGCAATACGACATAAATTTACTGTTTGGATTAGCACCTAGTTTAAGTGGCCAATATTATTTTGATAACGGCCTTAACCTAGAATATGACATTACTTATCTGCCAAATTTTTTGAGTCTTAACGAAGCCCGTAACT
Organism: Psychrosphaera sp. 1_MG-2023; assembly: GCF_030548245.1. Taxonomy (NCBI): domain Bacteria; kingdom Pseudomonadati; phylum Pseudomonadota; class Gammaproteobacteria; order Alteromonadales; family Pseudoalteromonadaceae; genus Psychrosphaera; species Psychrosphaera sp. 1_MG-2023. The sequence continues at coordinate 248,212 of NZ_JAUORW010000005.1, read as the reverse complement.
TCTCTGTGCTTTCAGACTTTGTTTTAAACAAAGCACTTAATAACCAATGGCAGCTAGGTGCCGGGTTTGTTGGCATATATAACAATGAAAGTTCTCATTCTTTTGGCTATGACAGAAACGATGTCGATCAGTTTTACATGCCAACATTCCAAGCAAGATATACCGATATTCAAGGCTCAACGGGTTGGGACATCAATAGTAGAATCGTCTTTTTTAGGGATTATTTATCCTGGTCTAACAAAGTGACTTATTTAGCCTCGAGCACTACAAGTTATAAGGTGACGGCCTCCCTCAGCCGTTTCCGAGATGATGAAAACTATGACTTTGATGATTTAGAGTTTGGAGAACTATATTTTCAAATAAGTGGTTCAAGGGAACATTGGTTTTCAAAACAGTCGTCTATCGACATTGGCATTGGTTTGCTTAACTTACTAAGCGAAGATCATGACGGCATTCCATGGTTACCCGTGTTTGAACTTAACGGCAAACACCGATTTTAAAGTTAACTGACGCTACCTCGGTTTTATTTCAATTTGATACTCGTCTAAGGTCACAATTGAAGGGCCACGTTCACGGTCGTTAATAATGGTCTTATCGCCTATTTCAAATGTCACCGCGGCATGTAACGTATTAGTTATCTCCACTGCCACTTGGCTCATGTATTCTTTGCGCTTCTTGGTGATCCGTTTACGCGCATTGTTTAATTTGTCTATTTTGTATTGTTGGTTAAGGATCTGCTCTTTAATCTCAGCCCGCTGCTGGTCGGTAAGAAACGACTGTAACCTATTTTTTAACGCATCTAACTCGTCTGACAATGGCTCAACTTTAGTCCAGATATCGAGCTCTTTTTGTTTAAACAAAACAAAGCTGCGGTTTAACGATACCGACGTTGCGGTGTCTGATGGCGAACCAAGTTTTCCAACCAACAAGCCCTTACTTAACTTAATCTTTCCACCGACAAGCTTGCCGTCGCCAAATTTACCTCGGCCAACTCGTAACGACGCGGCGGTTACATTACAATGCGAGAGCTGTTTATGAACATGCACATCACGCTTGGCAATAATGTCTATTTGATTTGCAAAGGCTACGTTAATTCGGTAGCCAGACTCCAATAAACAGTTACTCATTCGTCCGTCATAAGGTTCGTCTAGAGGCTTACCAGACGCACCAGAGATGATGGTTATTTCACCACGACAACGAATGGATGCTTGCTCTACAAAGCCACCGATAATGACATCGCCGGTTGCCACAATACGCATTTCAGGTGATACATCGCCAGCGATCATCACTGAGCCGTTAAATTTAATATGACCATGTTTAGGCGTTAATTCGGCTAGCGTATAAACGTCGTCGACTTCCATTCGATTTTCGATTAAACGCGCTAAACCTTCGCGTTTGGCCAACAGGATATTAGTGTCTTTCTTATCTATTGTCGTGCCGCTTGAAACTTCGAGTTCGGCGTCTTTCCCCGCTGTTGGAATTAAGACTTCACCAAGTAAATTTTTGCCCGGCGTACCGCCAGTTGCTGGGAATTTTTGGAATATTTTTTCACCCGGCTTAACCGTTTCAATGTCGCCTAAATCTTTTAGGTCGACCTTGCCGCCTTCAATTTCCATGGGCCGTCTGATCTTTTCAGTTAACAATTCCACTAGAGGTTTGAAATACGCATTTTTACCGTGTTTAGGCTCAAGTCCTAAAGCAATTGTCCCTTCGAGTAGGTCGCCTGGCTCAGCTTCAATAGTTTGATGCAACAATCTATCAACCAAAGACTTTTTAACACCAAATACAATACCGAGTTTTTTACATTCCGCTTTGATATCATTTATATCAATGTTTTTACCGCCCCAGGCCATTTCAATTGTGGCTTTAGCGGTCATTTTATTTGCAGATAAAAAGATTGATAATTTACCATCTCTAATCGCAGCAATTTGATGAACAAAGTCCCCTTCAGGCTCAAGTTCTTCTTTTACTGAAATTATAAACTCATTTCCAAGCTCAACAATGGATGGTAGTAATTCGTGAGATAAGCTGGCTTCGTAATATTGGCTGCGTTCAAATGCTGAAATAAGCAAGGCTTCAGTTAAAGGTGGCGTTTCTGCATTGCAAGCAACAATCAAATTGATATTGGTGTCTTCCTGCTCGAAATTAAAATCTTCCAAAGTACTACCTAATTAACCTATATGAACAAAAGTGACATTACACTTGCGATTAAAACATCTGTCGATATCAATTGAAGCGGCCCTATTTAAACCACGAAGTTCACGACCTGTAAGACAACATAAAACATGTAAAGTTATCGGCACGTTTTAAAAAATCATTAAACCGTTCGGGTCGCTCATCGACAAATTACCTCACAGACGAGTTTACTGCAAAGCAAATGTCCTGCACACTTAATGTATCACGCCAAAAGTATTTGGTTGTTTGATACTCGCAATGTTTTATTTATAGCCTTATTTCAAACTCGATTTAAAACCCAGTCTATAATTTAATAGAGTATAATCATGACTTTGGAACGTAACCCAAACAGGAATTTGATATGTTTAATCGCCATATTTGCGCCATTATTTTTCTTCTCACGCTAATGTACTCAGATGATGCTTTATCTCATGCAGAGCATGACAAGGCTCGTTATGTTGCCGTCGACGGCAAAGACCAAGGTTCATGCGAACAACCCGCCCAGCCTTGCCAATCAATTGGTTACGCCGCTAAAAAAGCAAACAAAGGGGATAAAATTTTAGTTGCCGGTGGCGAATACCAAGCCAAGAGTGTCGACGAGCTATTTTATCTCACCTCCGAACTTGTACCAAGTTACGGCGGCTATTCTAAAGCTGACCATTATAAAACCGCTAATCCTCAACAGAACCCAACATACATCAGTGGTGTCCCTGCGACTTATAATAAGCAGCTTAGCGAACGTGGCTTTATTCTCATCGTCGATAAAAAATCAAAGAGCTTGGCGGCGTCGGCAGCATTTCAACAAAAGCTTGGGCAATTTGATGCAATCAAACAATCCCAAAGCGACGTAAACTGTGTCAACGGCAATGCGGGAAGCTTCCCTTGTAATAATATTGATCTCGTTTCACACGTGCCACTTAGCAGCTTTGCAAATTCACCATCTGCAGCCAATGACATTTGGGGACACGTCGACCTAAATACAGATATTGAATACGCTATAATAGGCTTACGTAACGGTGCTTCGGTGGTATCACTCGAAGATCCAAGTAATCCGCAAGTTGTTGGCCACGTCACCGGATTAACGGCGATCTGGCGCGACATTAAAGTTTATCAGTATTTCGATTTCGAACAGGGCATGTGGCAAGCATATGCTTATGTCTCTACCGACGGTGCGGCGGATAGCGTCACAATTATTGACCTAAACGACTTACCCAATAGCATCCATTCTGTTGGTCATGCCAATGAAGACGCAAGTTTACATAATATCTACATCAGCAACGTCAACTATGGTACAGGCGTAGCGATTAACCACCGACAACCTTTGTTGCACTCTATGGGATCGAGTCGTTATGGTGGGGCTCACCGCAGCTACGACCTCATCAATCCTAAAGCCCCAACTGCTGTTTATACACCAGTGGAAGCAACACGAGACGATTACACCCACGATGGTACGTCTTTTGTGGTCACGGATGATCGAGTGGCAAACGACTGTCAGCGCCTAACCACAGACCAAACAACCCCAACCGAATGTGATATTTTTGTCGACTTTAACGAAAACGAAATGCGCCTTTGGGACCAAACCGATAAAACAGACTTAACCGAATTAGGACAGGGCATATACAACAACGCCGCTTATACCCATTCAGGTTGGTGGACCGAAGACAAAAAGTATATTTACGTTCACGACGAGCTAGACGAACAGCAATTTAATAACAATACCGCAGTGATGATATTTGATGTTTCTGATCTCACGGCACCGTTATCCAAAGGCCGTTGGAACGGCCCAACAAAAGCCATTGACCACAATGGTTTTGTTCGGGGTAATCGTTACTATATGTCTAACTATGAACGCGGCATGACCATTTTGGACATAACCGACCCAGTTAAGCCTGTCGAAATAGGTTACTTTGATACTTTTCCGTTTTCAGATGACGACCAGTTTAATGGTGCCTGGGGCGTTTACCCATTTTTACCCAGTGGTCTGATTTTGATCAGCGATATCAATTCAGGCTTGTACGTCGTTAAGGACAAGACCAAAAACGTTGCAGCGGGCCAGATTTCATTTAGTCAAATGAAGCAAAACTACCCAGAAGGCCAAACAGCCATAATCCATGTTCAACGACTGCTAGATAGCACAGGCGAGATTAGCGTTGAATACCAAACTCTTTGGGGCTCCGCCACCGGCGACGATTTTGTTGCACAAACAGGCAAGCTAACTTGGGCCGACGGAGATAACTCTGATAAAACTATATCTATCCCAATCAATTCCGACACTGACACCTTAGAATTCACCGAGCAATTTTCGGTCGAATTGTTTAACCCTCAAGGCGGCGCAACATTGCAAAACCCGGGTAACGCCTGGATCATAATTGACGGTAATAATGAAGTTAGCGGCGTTAAATTTGGTGCTGCAAGTGCCGAACTGATTGAAAACCAAACAAGCGACAAAACCCAAATTTTAATCCCAGTTAGTCGACTTCCGTCGTATGTGAGCGGTCTAAATGTCGGAGTCTCGATTGTTCAAACAGGCGACAGCCAAGCCACAAACAACTCCGACTTTGTATTACACGATACAATGTTAACGTGGGCTGCTGACGACAATTCTGACAAAACAATCACCGTCGATATTATCAATGACGATCAGCAAGAAAGCACAGAGACAGTAACTTTAGCATTTGATGTGGGTGATAATTACCGAATAGTAGGTACGAACGCGTTCACAATTACTATATTGGACGATGACTCAAATACCGCGCCAACCGTCACAAGCAATAATTATATCGGTGAAACCATCGAATCACTGCCGCTAGGAGACTTAGTCACGGTTAGCGACGATCAAACGAATTTAGCGTACCAATGGACACTGAACGCAAACAACAGCAATGCAACACTAAGCACGGCTAACACCTTAAATGCGAAATTTACAACATCAGTCGCAGGCGTTTACCCACTCACACTAGTGGTAACCGACCCATTTGGCGAATCGGCAACAACCTCGTTTACCGTCGAAAAAACCGAAGCAAAAAAGCAAGACAAGGGTGGATTTTCGTTTAATTACTTAACATTGTTTTTAACCACCGCCCTAATCTTCCTAAGAAGGCGCGCAGATATTAAAAAGATCGGTAAAATTGTTCAAACTATGAGCAAATAATTAAACAAACCTAAATCAGGGAGTGACAAGTAATTCGACTTTGCTTATACTCCCTGCCGTTTTCTGGGATTCTTATATTCCCAAAAACATATGGTATGCCCCCTTAGCTCAGTTGGTTAGAGCATCCGACTCATAATCGGCAGGTCCCCTGTTCAAGTCAGGGAGGGGGCACCATTTTTCTACTTTTTCCCAGTAATTTTCCACTTACAAAATTTTCCAAAACGCTATTTATAGCAGGTTTATAGCAATATTTAACTTTGGAATTATTCAATTTAAATCTTCAAGTGGAAATCAATAGCAAAAGGTCTCTAAGTATTTATATAGTTAGATTGCAATATTCTAAACTCTCTTATTTTTAGTAAAAAACATACCTAAAGCTCTTATATAGCAATGGGTTAGCTATTGTGATAAAACATTGGATAAATATCTAGGTTAGATAAGCCCAGCAGAGACCTACTAATCTTTTCCAGTCTAAAAAAGGATTCAAACGAATGGTTGCGACCCCACATGAGATTGCGATTTCAATTGCCAAATCGACTAAAGAAAGAGACTTCAATGAAGCTGACACTCGTCACAAAATCATAGATGAGGTATTACATGGTGTTTTGAATTGGCCAAAAACCCAAACATTACATGAAAGTTACATTAAGCCTGGTTACGCCGACTATAGATTGAAGCGTTCAAACGGTGATGATTTAGTGTTTTTAGAGGCAAAGAAGGAAGGAGTTTATTTCGAGTTGCCAAACAACTTCAATGGAGGGAAAAACTCAAGGCACATATTGGTAAAAACGCTAATGACAGACCCCAATATAAAGTCGGCCATTGAACAGGTTCGGGTTTATTGTATGGAAGAGGGATGTGAATTTGCCGGAATTACGAATGGGCACGAATGGGTATTTTTTAAAACCTTTGAAAGAGGAAAGAACTGGAGAAACCTGAAAGCTCTAGTAATTAAGAAAAATGATTTCTTCTCTGATAATTTTATTGAAGCCATCAACACGCTCGGTTATGAATCCATTAAGTCAGGATCTCTGAAACATAAATTAGGTACGATAGGACGCCAGAATAGAGAGCTGTTTTATCCAAAGGATAAAATAGTTTCATATGATCATGAGGTTAGCTCGAACATATATGCGCGAGATCTAAGACCTTTTGCAAGGAAGTATTTTGGTGCAATAGATGTATCAGAAAAAGAGTTTTTAGAATCTTGTTATGTCAACGAGAGAGAATATGAAAGTGCATTTGAAAACTTTAGAGGACTAATTAAAGACTCACTTACACCTTATTTTGAAGAAAGAGGAGTTCAAGACTTAAAAGATAATGAAAAAGGTGGCTCGTTTGGTAATAGAATAGCAAAAAGCCTTCAAAGCAAAAAAAATGGAGAGGTTATTGTTTTGTTTGGAGGTAAAGGTGCAGGTAAATCGACTTTCTTGAAGAAGCTACTTTATCATAACCCGCCTCAATATCTAGCGAAGCACTCTAGAGTTGCAATTGCTGATTTATTGAATGTTCCGGAAAATAAACCAGATATACATTTTAGTATTTGGGACCAACTGATCACAAGCTTAGATACCGAGGAATTGCTGTCAAAAGATCGTGTTGAATTGTTGGCTCTTTTTGATGACAGATACCAGCTTGCTAAAAGGCAAATTTTGTTTGGTTTAGAAGACGGTTCCGAGAATTATAATCTAAGATTGAATGAGTTGGTAAAAGAGTGGTTGGAAGACAAAAAGTATGTCGCAAACAGGCTAGTGGCCTATTGGAAGTCTAAACACAAAGGCTGCATTATAGCTGTGGACAATACGGATCAATTTCCACACGACTTGCAGGACTTTTGTTTCACTACTGCTCAAGAGATTGCTGACACTTTAGGATGTCTCGTAATTATATCTATGAGAGAAGAGCGCTTCCATGCTTCTAGAATTCATGGAACTTTAGACGCATACCAGAACTCAGGCTTTCACATTAGCTCACCTGTAACAAAAGCAGTTTTTGAAAAACGAATAGATTTTGTAATAAAGAAGCTTAATGATGACGCATTTTGTCAAAACGAATTCTACGTTGAATCGAGCTCGCCAAAAATTCAATCGATCAAAAAACTCTTTGTTATCTTGCGGAATGAATTTAAGAAAGGAGACAAGTCTCCACTCACCGATTTTCTAAATGCATGTGCTCATGGAAATATCCGCTTAGCTCTTGAATTATTTAGAGACTTTCTTAAATCAGGCTATACGAACGTAGACGAAATGGTTGGCATAACAGGATTATGGACATTGCGAATTCATCAGGTTTTAAAACCAGTAATGATTCCTTACAGATTCTTCTATGAAGAGGTTCAAAGTAGCATTCCTAATATTTTTCAAGTGAGAAACAAAAAAAATGGGTCTCACTTTACGGCTTTAAGAATTCTTCACAAATTGTCAGATGGGATCGATCCGGCCAACCCTTTTTATATTTCGATTGGAGAGTTAAAGGAACATTTTTCAGAAAAGTTCAATATGGTTGAAGACTTCGAGAAAAATATCGATATATTTCTTAAGTGGGATTTGGTTGAATCTAATAATCGTTTGGATAGTTATTCTAGCGATGTCGACAGCATTAAGATTACAAATTATGGCATCTATATCTATGAAACTTTGTCATCATTTTTCACCTATATAGAACTAGTAGCTTCGGATTGTGGGGTTTATGACGAAACTACAGCAAATGATATTGTTTCTCTATCTAACGAAGATTTTCGGCTTTTCAATAAAAGAAAAAGAGTCGATCGAGTAAAAACAAGATTAAAGAAAGCTCAACAGTTTATAGAATATTTGAGCCGAGAGGAGCTGTTGGAACTGGAATTCTACGGAGAGGATAATCACAAATTTATGCCGCAAATCGCCAAACGATTTGAAGATGAAAGTAATGCAGTTATGAAGAGTGCGACTCGTCAAAGGTAAGCGGTACAGTTATTTACAGAACTCCAAGTTAAAGAACAAAACCTGCTGGTTGCATACTCCATGTTCGGTGGCGAGTAACCAGCAACTTACCCAAATACCTAATACCTTTTATCGCTTTTATTATCGTTCGATCAAAGTAACTTATTTTAACTTCGCCAGTGGCAGTGTAACCCTCCCATATTTAGATCAAACATTAAGAGAGTTTTCCTGATCTAGTCGCTCATATTCTTTTGGGCGGTAGATCGTTCAATGATTCATGTGGTCGATCATAATTGTATTCGACCATCCAACTATCTGTTATTTCTCGTACTTCCGTCAAGCTGTTAAACAAATAACAGTCTAAGACTTCATTTCTATAGGTGCGATTAAATCTCTCAATAAACGCGTTTTGAGTCGGCTTTCCTGGCTTTATAAAATCTAATTTGATGCCATGAAATTCGGCCCATAGCTCAAGTTTATGAGAGATAAATTCAGGCCCGTTGTCCTGCCTGAGCCGTTTAGGATAGCCGCGATATTCAGCAACGCGGTCTAACACTCGTATGATCCTCTCTGCTGGCAGACTTGAATCAATTTCTATGGCGAGTGACTCGCGATTATAATCATCAATGACGTTAAACGTCCGAAACGACTTTCCTGAGTACTGTAGTGGCATAGTGATTTTGGCCACCTAATTAGAGGATGTTATGATTGAATCATAACAGTATTAGGTGAAGATAATGGCTAAGAAGTTAAGGCTTTATTTCATTGAGCATTGCTCAATGGGTTTCGATAACCACGTCGGGTTAGACTTACTAAAGTTTGCCTCTCCCCTTTTAAAAAGGGGAGAGGCAAACTTTAGTAAGTTCCAGTCAGGCAAATTCACAGCAATCATCACTTTAAAATTACAAAACCAAATATTTCGTCACCTGCATTCTTAGTTATTGGCTCAACTATTAGACGTCAACTAACTTGTCCGGTCGGCGTCAATTAACTTGGCCGGTTTTTGAATTGATTTTAATAGCCTGCTTTTTTCTGTAGCTTTCTCCTTCTAGTTTATAAATTTCGCTGTGGTGGACTAACCTGTCTATTGCAGCAACGGTCATCATGTTGTCGCCGAATATACTGTCCCACTCACTGAATGCCTGATTTGATGTGATTAACATACTGCCTCGTTCATAACGGTGAGCGATCAGCTCAAATAGCACTTGGCTTCGCGGCTGAGATTTATGACGACGAGCGACACCTTGAACAGGGTTAATCTCAACTACCTCTCTTTCGATAAGCCACTTAAACATTTTGGATAAGTAAGCCCTCAGATGGTTTGACTGCCCTGCGGTCTTGGCTGCAACCTTGTCTAATAATTCGACCACATCACGGCGGCGAATATCTTTAGCAGGTCTATCACCCCATGCAGGTATCGCAAACCGCTCTAATGCCCTATCAATGGATTTCCATGTTTTGAGGTTTGGCTTGCAGTAGCCTTCAACGAAGTTTTTGGCGCAGTTCTCAAAGCTGTATAGCTGGCGTTCTCGTTCTTCTGCCTTCTTGTCTTCGACAGGATCATTGCCGCGTTGAATTTCGGCTCGCGCATCTCGGGCGCGCTCTCTCGCTAACTTCAATGACACGCCCGGATATACCCCCAAGCTCAGACGCTTGGCTTTGCCTTTGACCCGATAAGTGTAACTCCAGCTTTTAGTACCAGACGGAAGCAACCGAAGTACAAGCCCCGCTACTTCTGAGTCATACACGTCTTTTCGTTTCTCTGGTGTCGCCATCTTCTCGATGCCAACAGCGGTTAGTTTTATACTACCCATGATTTTTTCCTCCATTGGGTGGTTGGTGTGGGGGTACAAATCCCATGAGATTTAAGTACCACCGTTGAGAGGGAAAAATACGAGCAAACCCGCTGAAAGGCACGGTTTACTAGGGTTTTGTCAGCTAAATGATAAAGAATAATATTGACTGAGAGGTTATCTTTCGGGACTCATAATCGGCAGGTCCCCTGTTCAAGTCAGGGAGGGGGCACCATTTTTCTACTTTTTCCCAGTAATTATCCACTTACAAAAATATCAAAAACGCTATTTATAGCAGGTTTATAGCAAACTATTTTTACTTTTCGGTACGACTTTTCTGTTTGGCATGCTCGATAAGGCTTAATAGCTGAATGTTTTAGGCAAATGGTTCTATATGGGCGAGGTGCGATCGTTTTTGTCTAATTAGTTGCTGGGCAGGAATGCGTTAGACCCGAAGAATGGCTCAGGTGCCAGCAAAGGCTGTTCTGCTAGTAAACAACGATAATTCTTGACCTGCATTAATAATACTTTGAGAAAGACCAGATTAAAATAACAATATCAATAACATAAAAAGCAAATCAAATATAATGTAGACGCGATCTACACATTGAGTAGCCACACAATATCGGCTATCCTGATGCATTATTTTTAATGTATGTTACTTCTTGTGCCGTCTTTACATAGCGTTACAGTTAGACCTGCTGTCAAACCAAGTCCATCATTATCTGGATGAGACCATGCTTTAACAGCACAGAGAATAACCCTTTTAGCATCAGTTGCACCACTGCATAGTTCTACAGCTTGACCAGCAGTAAAGCCCAACCCTCTATTAACTTTGCTACCAAATGCCATTTGGTAGCATTTTGTTGGTTCGGTATCAGGTATATTTTCTTCAGCGATTGAATTACAACTAAGACAAAAAAGTGTAAATACTAGGAAGTTAGACATTGATTTCATTAGCTTTTCCTTCATAAATATAAGGGGATACTCTAACAATTCAATCCTGAGGATTGGGTCACTCTTAGACCGATAGTGCTCTCGTTTTTGATTATTTTAACATTAGTATCAAATTAATTAGGGCATTACTAGCCAAGTACTTTCTATAATATTTAGTAGGTAAGCTAAATTGCCTCACTAATTCATTTATTTAAATTTGTAAGAGTCATAATAAAATTCTATTTTGAAAGCGGACCAACAGGCTCAGTGTCGCTGAACCGCTTTTATGATTAGTAAATGGTTGATTCAATAACTTCCTCTGCACTTGGTTGGAGATCCCTAATATCGCTTAGGCTCTTTTGGGATGACGGGTTTTCTGTTGATATTGCATGACAGTTGTTAACCTGATAATTCGAGCCAATTAAAGCGAACTATGACATTCCTCTGCACTCGGTTGGAGATCCCTAATATCGCTTAGGCTCTTTTGGGATGACGGTTTTTTCTGTTGATTTGGGACCAACGGGCTCAGAGTCGCTGAACCGCTTTTATGATTAGTTAATGGTTGATTCAATAACTTCCTCTGCTCTCGGTTGGAGATCCCTAATATCGCTTAGGCTGACTCATATTATAAGCTAGGGGAATGACGTTTTTTTGTTCTGGACTTTTGAGCTAATTGAAGGTGAATTATGAACTTCCACTGCACTCGGTTGGAGATCCCTAATATCGCTTAGGCTCTTTTGGGATGACGGCTTTTTTCCGCTCTTTTGGAATGACGTTTTTTGTTCTGGTAATTTGGGTTAATAAAACGAGCTATGAAATTGTCAGCTAATCACGTTGCACCAGCGTGTTCGACGACGTTGAATGTTTCTACCCCCAAAAAAGAAATCATGATACAAATAACACTTGCGCCAGTCGTTTGAAATCGAACTATTGGTATTTAATTTTGGGAGATTAGTCATGCGCAAAGTGATATTTAGCCTTTCATTCCTATTGTCGGTTTTTGCCAGTAGTCACGCTGCGGCTACAAATGTAAATATCAAAAACGACAAACACGCATACGCCAAAGGGCAAAAATTGGTAGAACGTTTATGTACTTCTTGCCATCGACACAATTTAATCACTCGTAGCTCCGGATATACCTATCAACAGTGGCAATCGCTAACCCGCACTATGATAGATTTATCTGCACAACCTGAAACAGAACAGTTAATTTTTAATTACTTGGCAAAAACTTACCCTCCGAACAGTCATCGTTCTCCAACTCTTGTTTCAGGCGATGTGCAAATTTCTTTTGAGCAATGGCACACACCAACGTTAGGACAACGTGCTCGCGATCCGGTTGAAGCCCCAGACGGTTCCATATGGTGGGCTGGGCAACGTGCGAACTTAATTGGCCGCATCGACCCAGATACCGAAGAAATGAAAGAGTTCTCGTTGCCACCGAATGCGATGCCTCACTCAGTGACCCCAGATAAAGACGGAAATATTTGGTATACCGGAAACAAAAATGGCTCGATTGGAAAACTTGATCCAAAATCCGGTGAAATTACTGTTTTTAAAATGCCAGACAAAAACGCCAAAGATCCGCACACGGCGACCTTTGACAGTAACGGCATCCTTTGGTTTACAGCACAGCATAGTAATATGATTGGTCGATTAGATCCTAACACCCGAGATATTAAGTTAGTTACCATGCCAACGGAGAATTCGCGTCCTTATGGCATTAAAATCGACGCCGACGGCAATCCCTGGGTGGCCTGTAATGGCAGTAATTGTTTAGTGAAAGTAAACCCAACTACGATGCAATTAAATGAAATTAAACTGCCGGATGCCGCTTCAAAAGTACGCCGTTTAGATATCGACAATGCCGGTAACATTTGGTTCGTGAATTCAGCATTAGGTCGTCTCGGACGCTATAGTCCAGACACCAGCGTAATAAAAGAGTGGCCCTCTCCCAGTGGCGCACAATCACATCCCTACGCAATCGCGGTTGTTGATGGCATCGTATGGTACAACGAATCAGGAAAACGCCCCGATGCGTTAGTGAGATTTGACCCGACAACAGAAGTGTTCCAAAGTTGGGCTATTCCCTCTGGGGAGATTTATGCTGGGATTATTAGGCACATGCGCGCAACTCAAAGTGGCGATTTGCTTATACATCAAAGTAGCACTAACAAAATTATAAGGGTCAAGATAACGCAAGATTAGAGTAACTAATTAAGGGCAATTTTTTGTCCCAGAACAATTACAGAGTCTGCATTATTCAGGTAAGATGAAAAATAGTAAAGTCTCTACCTGCTACAGACTTTGCTATTTAACACCAATTCAATCTATAAATTATTAATCCCCTTTGCAGGGGGATTTACACAAAAAGGGATTTGACGTTTATGCGTATTAATAAAGCTGTTTTACTTGCAACGAGCCTTGTCTTTTCAATTGCTAATGCTGAAGTCTTAGAGTTTCCAAAAGCCGGTTTTACAATCAATAGCTTGGATACAAGTCCTACAACGGGAATGTCGCAACCCCTTCAAATGTTTCTCCCTGCCAAAAATGGTTTTGCGTCAAACGTAAATGTTCAAATTCAACCTTACCCTGGCACCTTGACTCAATATAAAGAACTTTCGATAGGCCAATTTAAACAAATGGGTATCTCTATTGTTTCCTTTGAAGAAAGCGCAAATTCAATCTCATTTGAATACACAGGTATGATGCAAGGGCTTAGTCTTCATTGGTATGCCAAGGCTTTTAAAAAAGGCAATTATGTCTATTTAGTTACTGCGACAGGAAACGAAAAGGACTGGGCTGCAGACAAACAAGTCCTAATGGAAAACGTAAATAGCTTTAAACTTAAGTAAATATCATAATTTTTGAATCAACTGTGTCGGACCAACAGGGACCAATGGGGTCAGTGTCGCTGATTTTATGACATTCCTCTGCACTCGGTTGGAGATCCCTAATATCGCTTAGGCTGACTCATATTACAAGCTAGGGGAATGACGGTTTTTGTTCTGAACTTTTGAGGCAATTGAAGGTGAATTATGAACTTCCTCTACACTCGGTTGGAGATCCCTAATATCGCTATGGCTCTTTTGGGATGACGGGTTTTTGTTCTGAACTTTTGAGCTAATTGAAGGTGGATTATGAAACTCCTCTGCACTCGGTTGGAGATCCCTAATATCGCTGTGGCTGACTCATATTACAAGCTAAGGGGATGACGTTTTACTTTTTAAATTTTGAGTTATTGCACTTAAAGTTCAGACTGCATATTACTTCGTCTAAATCCCCCTTAGTTAAGATTTATATCTCGAAGTGAACGGCAGGGACGCCGTTGCAAGGAATGTGCATAGGGATGTGCGTACATTCCGTCTTCGACGATAATATAAATCTTAAATAAGGATTAGGGATTTGGTCGAAAGCGGCCTTTTTGCCTACTTTTGGGGCTGTTGCAAAAAGTATGGTCGACGAAGTCGAAATAGCCGCCTGCAAGGCAAAGAAAGGCGCAGCCTGCAGGGCGAATTATGAACTTCCTTTGCTCTCGGTTGGAGATCCCTAATATCACTGAGGCTGACTCATATTACAAGCTAGGGGGATGACGATTTTTTTCTGTGGTTTTGGGATGACGGCTTTTTCTGTTGATTTGGAATGAGGTTTTTGTACGTTGATAATGGCTGATAAAAATAAACTTAGCTGTGACTATTCACTTACCATTATGAAACTTTTAAAATGTTGTGCATATTGTGTTTGGGGTTTTTATGTATAAAGCGGTTTCAAGAATACTAGTGCTAGCGATGATGCTTGTTTCCTTTGCGGGGCAGGCACTTACCTACAATGCTGCCCAATTTTGCGAAACAAACGAAGACACGCACTCGCTATCTTACAACCTAACAGTCATAACCTCAAACGATTTACCTGCTTCCGATGTCGATAACCCAGCGGATTGCTGTGATGTCGAATGCTGTGATCTGGATTGTATCTGTATTGCCAATGCTTGTTCATCTGTGGCTTATTTTAGTACAGAACACATTTCTACTAAGACCCAATTGTCAGATGAAATGACTTACCTACAGCAATTTGAACAGCCTAATTCTGTTGCAAGTTTACTTTATCGACCTCCCATTTTTACCTCATAACGGGCGGGTTTCGCCCCCGATTTTTACAACACGTCATTTTTAACTGAATCAACACCATAGTGCTGGGTTATTGCCAGCATTGCCCGAGGCAAAAAATGTTTAAAAAATATATAAAATCAACAGTAGCAATGCTGTTAATTCCGGCGTTTGTTTACGCAAATGAAAGTGAACACGGCAAAGAGCATAGTGATGAACATCACGAAAAACATGAAGAGCATGGAGAACATCAACATAGTGAAAGTAGCATTGAACGGATCCAAGTAAGAGCTTCTCGATTAGGTCGTATTGTTACCGAATCAGCCACACGAACCGAAATAATTAATGGTGAAGAAATTCAGGAAAAAGCGTTAATGCGTCCCGGTAATATCTCTATGTTAGTTGCTGAAACCGGTGGTGTCAGAGTACAAACAACCTCGCCAGCGTTAGGCAGCGCCAATATTAGACTGCAGGGCCTATATGGGCGTTATACTCAATTGTTAAGCGATGGTTTGCCTTTGTACGGTGGCCAAACCGCGTCAATTGGCCTCCTGCAGATCCCACCAACCGATCTTGCAAATGTTGAAATAATCAAAGGGTCTGCTTCGTCACTTTATGGCGGTTCTGCGCTTGGGGGTGTCATAAATCTCATTTCACGGACGCCTTCGGATAACTATGAAGGGGAGGTGCTAGTAAACCTAACCTCCAAAGACGGCCAAGATGTTACGTCTTATTTTGCATCACCTTTAACAGATGCGTTAAGTGGTTCTGTCACTGCAGGTATTCATAACCAACAAGAACAAGATTTAGATAACGATGGTTGGATTGACATGGCGGGTTACCAAAGAGGCAGTGTCCGACCCCGTTTCTATTGGCAAAACGACAGCGGCGCAAATCTATACGTGACATTTGGCGCAATGACTGAGCAAAGAACGGCTGGAACTTTAGATGACGCACATCTCCCTGACGACAGTGCTTTCCCATTGACCCAAGACACGCTTAGAACCGACATAGGCTTCATTTACGACCAACCGATAGGTGATGAGCTAAACTTAAATATGCGTGGCTCTGCGATGAATCAAGAGCATCAGCACGAGTACGGCGCTATCCTTGAAGATGATAGTCATGAAAGTTATCTGATCGAGTCGAGCTTATCAGGGTATTCTGATCAAACCGCATGGTTAGTTGGCTTGGCACTTCAAACTGAAAGATTTGACTCAAATACCTTCTCAGAATTTAATTACTCTTATCAAGTACCAGGGTTGTTTTCGCAAGTGGACTACGAAGCGAGCGACGATATATCAATGTCGCTAAGCGCTCGCGCCGATTGGCATAGCGAATATGGAACCCAGTTAAGCCCTCGTGTTTCAATATTGTACAATCCTGATAACTGGACAGTTAGAGCGGCATACGGGCAAGGATTTTTTGCACCAAGTCCATTTATTGAGGACATCGATGAGGTGGGTTTATCTCGTCTTGCGCCATTAGGTAGCCTTGACGAAGAGCGAGCATCAACTGCATCCATCGATTTCAGCTATGTGTTGGGCAGTATAGAAGCCAGCATGACATTATTTGCATCCGACATCGATAACGTTACGGCATTAGAAGCAATTGAAAATGCTGACATATATGCGGAAAAACAAGTCCGCATTGTCAACTCTCTAGGTGAAACTGAAATCAGAGGGGCCGAACTATTGCTGCGCTACCGCTGGCGCGACATCAAATTTACGGGCAGTTATTTATATACCGATGCCACTAAAGAAGATGATTCCGGTCTTAGCCGTCAACCACTAACGTTAACACCAAAACATTCTGCTGGATTTGTGGTTATGATGGAGGAACATGGCAGTCATTTGTTGGGATTTGAAGCTTATTATACCGGCACACAACATCTTGAAAACAACCCTTACCGCACCAAAAGTAAACCCTATTGGCATTTAGGGCTTTTAGGGCAAATTACCGTTGGTCGAGTAAGCTGGTTTGTTAATGCCGAAAACTTATTAAACATTCGCCAAACTCGCGACGACTCATTGTTATTACTTGAACAAGCAGCCAGTGGCCGATGGACAACCGACATCTGGTCAAGAAACGATGGATTTACGGTAAACGCCGGATTACGATTTAAATTTGGTGGTTAGCGATTAAATTCGTTCACTGTTACTCGGTGTTATCTGTATTTTTACTTTTAACACCGACCTTTAAATATAACCACTCAACCAAAGAATAAAGCACTAACGAATAAGAACAACAATTTAGAAAAATCTATTCACCGTCCTGTACTACGGATTCAGAGTTACTTATTTTCTACCAAGAATTCTTAATATGCGTAGAAACAGATTAATAATATCCATATAAAGAGCAGCCGCACTATCTACAGCGTTGTCATAGGTTTTTGGTATCGCGTTAGCTCTTGCCCAATCATATCCGATATAGCCACAAAAAATAACAGCAACAACCCAATCTAAAATACCGTGATGCGTGTTAAATACAAAAATTTCAATAAGCTCAACCACAATGACGCAAAAAAGTGCGATGGTGAGGCCACCTGCAATTTTATTAAAAAAGGCCGGATACATAGACCCTAAAACCATCATGACAAAAGTTACCATTCCTGTAACTCTTATGGCTTCGAGTACAATGTCAGGATTATACTGGCTTACCACTAAATTAATAATTAACCCAAAAGGCACAACAACAAAGTTGTACCCAATGAAGCTAACCAGAGCACTAAGGGATTTGCTAAATAGATAAACACCAAAGAAGCAAGAGGCAAAGTAACCGATATAAAAGAAAATAGGATTAATACTACTAATTGACTCAACTGGAATATTTAAAACCATCCACCAATTAACAGCAAATCCCCAGATTAATGTAAGCCCAATAACAAAGTTATACGTTGAACCGCTTATTCGTTTATTTGCGGTTTCTGTTCTATCAAATACATTTACTTCCATTTTTACTTCCTGATAGTTTAATCGTCGATTCCTGACGCATGGCACGCCTTACTTCATTGATAACAAAATCCAATAGTGCATGCCAGATATAATTTGAGACGACTGGCTGTTCATAAACGACGTTTCATCAACTCTGACCCCGCAGCTTTTAACCCCATAGCTTGGACTCGCAGGCTTAATTTATGTTTTACAAAATAAAAAGGCAGACTCGTTGTCTGCCTTTAAAATGTAACTTTATGCGGATCTCTGGGTTATTTTAATGCCCAAATAGCGTCATAACCCAACTCGTTCTCTTTCTTTTCCATCATTTTAAAGCTTTGTGTCAAAGCTTCCATTAACTCTTTTTGACGCGTCACTTCAGGTAAAATATCCATCATAGTGGCCGCATTCATTTTCGCCTCATCTAAAGGCATACCAGTACCTGAAATAGTACCTTGGTGGAAGATAGTTGGCCCAGCTTTATAGCCATTTGGTGCGCCTGAAATTTGAATACTCATCACTGGTGACAAAGTAAAAGTATTCCAAGGCATTGCCAGGTCAATCGTTACCGAAATCAAACCATCAACACCTAACTCTCTGATTAGGTGAGCATCAACTCGGTCAGATGCAAATGTAGATGATATATTGCCAACGATAGAGGAAAATGATGTTGGAATAAGGTTTTTAGTCCCTTTATACGATTTTTCCACTTCAACAATGGTGTTTTCATCGGTGACGGCTTCTAATTTTTGATAAGAAGGTGCTCGCAATACGTTCTCTACAGGAATAAGTTTAATGTTGTATTGGCTTTTTAAGACTTTTTCCAAATCTACGTATAAACCATCAATATAACTATCCCAAAAAGCGTCCGGTAAGGTTGGAAAAGTTCGAGTACTCGTTGTAGTCGTAGTTGTTTTTACGCCACCTAATGTACTGCTCGACGAATCCGTTTTTGATTGTTTAAGTTTTGTACCTCGCACTGTAAACGATGCTAACGCAAATGTTTTTCCAGAACTCATTGGTCGGCCATAAAACGCATTTGGCTTATTCATTTTTACTTTCATTTCGCCATTTTTTATGGCGATTGTTTCTTCAATATTAATCCCATTGTCCTTAACAACCCCGGTAAATGCGGTTTCCACTTCACCTTTAATTGAAACAGGAACAACATCAATCGACGCACCAATAATTTGACTAGCGCCCACACCCTTTATCACTTTTAAGTTGGTATCAAATCGTTCAACTTTAAGCCAATTCGCACCAGACGTAGCTGGCACTGGCGTAATTGGATTCTTCCAAATTTCTGCAGGTAGCGTAATGTCATCTTTGTATTTAAAAATTCCCGACTCGATAAATGAGTTAATACCCATCACTTTCGTTACTAGCGACACAGAAAATTCAGTATTTTTATCATGTTGCGGGCTTTTCATTTTTAATCGTAAATCTGAATTTAGATCAATTTCCATTCCAGATTTTTTACCATTGACCGACACGATCTCGATTAAAGGTGGTGGTGTTATCGAGAATTCTGCAACCTGACCAGATACCGTTTCTATTCGAATCGTTTTAGGGGAGATATCATTTTTATCTATCCATTTACCATAAAAGCCATTCGCGGTATGAGGTATTTCTGTGCCATCTATAAACACTTTACCGTCTATAGTATACATACCAACACCATCACGTTTCAGAAAACTTACCGAAACTAGATTTGCCCCTTCGCGCCAATTTTCTCCTAGATATTCAACTTCAAATGTTTTTACATCTGCTGAATACATATTCCGAACAAACCCTGCGGAAATAGATACAACTGATAAATCGGAAGTTTTTGAAGTTAAAAGATTCGCAGTCAACTGCCCTACTTGCTTCATTACCGAACCACAGCCGACTACCAACAAAGCTACGAGAATAATACTGTATATTTTGTACTTTAATGTCATTGTTTTTCCTTAAAATTTAACACTACAATTTACCGCTAATGTACTACTCCACTTTCAAGTACCTAATGGAATAATCACCAAACAAACCAACGAGTTACAGCAGTCCTTTTAAATGACATTCGTTTGTTTTAGTTTGACTATTAGCCTTATTAAATAACTCGTTTTCCAATATTTAATTGGTTTCCCGGTATGGCCGGTTTTAAAAGTATAGCCAACAATTATATACTTGCTTCATTTATCCAATTAATAATTTTTATTATATAAAACAAGTAGATAACTATATTTTGTTAACAATAACAATTTTTCCATATAGCATACGTCGATTTTTACCCCGTAATTTCCGAACGCCACTTTTACTTTCTCTCGTTTTGTTGCAACTCGCCACTAACGCTGTATTTGGCAAACGATAATGCGGGGCAAATACCTATTTTGTTATCCCTGCACTAAGACGCCAAACTGTGACATAATTTAAAAAATTATTACTATGCATAAACTGGGAAATACATAATGGATGGACAAAATCGTTCGGATATAGAAATAGGTTCTGATGTGAAAATCGTGCTGAAAAAAGATCAACGCTCTGGTCGTCTGACTGAAGGGGTGGTAAAAGACATTTTAACTAATTCGCCATTTCATCCCCATGGCATTAAAGTTCGTTTGGAAAGTGGTGACGTAGGCAGAGTAAAAGAAATCGTCGGATAGCTATTAGACTTGTTTTAAACCGGTATCCAAAAAGGTTTGCGATTCAGTGGCAAACCCTTGAGTTTTATATTCGTCCTGTGTTGCAACCTTACACCTCGCCTTCCATTGCCAAGATTTTATTAAGTCGGTTTGCTTCTGCTTCAACAAATAGATGCTAACTAAGTCAGGCAATATGTTCTGTAAATTTAGACTTATTTAGCAACAACAACACGATTTTTACCTGTGCGCTTAGCTTGATATAAAGCGTCATCAACTCGTTTAAACAAGGAGTCCGCGTCGTCATTGTCACGAACTTCTGTTACCCCTAAACTCACTGTCACAGCCTTTTGAGCTTGTTGTTTTAATTCTGCATTGTTTTCAATATTTTGTCTGACCTGCTCAGCGATCTTGAGGGCATCTTCTGACTTAGTGTCGATTAACAAAATAATAAATTCTTCGCCGCCCCAACGAGCGATAAAATCACTTGTGCGAATGGTTGTCTTTAAGATATCAGCAATTTTAATTAAAACACCATCACCGACGTCATGACCTTCCACATCGTTTACCTTTTTAAAATCATCTATATCAAAAAAAACCACAGCTAATTCTTGTTGGCGGCGCTTTTTCATTACAATAAAGTGCTCCAACCTGCTGTAAAAGGTCCTTCTATTGGGTAGGTCGGTCAAACTGTCATTGCTAGCAAGTTCATTCAATTTGCCGTGAATTTTTCTCACATATAACACGACAATAATAGTGATCAATAAAGTGATTAGAACCGATACAATAATATTAAAATAAAACGCCTCTAGAACCGACTGAGTAAAATTATCAACTTTAGCTTCTACTACGACATAAAGATCTAATTCGGCGACATATTTTTTTGTTAACAAATACGCTTCGCCGTTCATAGTGTATTCAAATAACTGCTTATCTGGTTTGGTGATATCTGGTATTAATCGGCTTAATTCTTCATGCTGATTTAGGTGCGTTAAGTTATTCACCTCTTGCTCGGCGATAAATACCTGACCAGAAGCATTTATAAAATAAACATTAAAATTAAAACGTTCTCTAAAAAACTTAAGCATTTCATTGATGTAAGATGTTTTTAGGCCAATTCCAGTTGCCCCTAGCATGTTGTTATTATCATCATAAATTTTATGATTGATAAACATGATCAATGCTTCACCCATGTGCTTATTATAATCAATATTAACTTCGCTTTGTTCAGCCTTATCTCTGAAGGTAAAGTACCAATCATTGTGTTCATTGTTAATGTCGATTTTTTCAAGAAAACCATTGGCCGTGTAATAGTTGTGGCTTTTTTCTGAGACCAAAAACGCAGTAAACATATTATATTTATTTTGTATCGTGCCGAGATACTGAGTTATTTGCCCCACGTCATTTTCTTCATGCGCCAGCCAATCCTTCATGAACGTGTCATTAGACATAACGGAGGCAATGAGATTGGGTTCTATGATTTGCTTTTGAATTTTTGTGTAAATGTTGTCTACCGTTAAAGGTAAAGAGCTATTTTTTAACTGCTTGCGAGTGGAGTCCATAGACTCAATATAATTAAGAACCGTTAAACTAATTGATAAAGTAAACAAAAGGGCGGTAATTATAAAAACAATTCGGTAGTCAAAGCGCATAGGTTTAAGGTTCTGCAAGAAATAAAATGCTCGGCTAATGTTAACAAGTTAGCGTAGAAAAGTAACTCCCCAATTCATTTTCTAACCCCGCCCCCCACGCAAAACGTGTAATAACCATAAGTTCTTACTGTTAGATAGTTCAAATTAATCAAACATCATACCTATACATACATATAATATTATTGTACATTCCATTAAGAAAATAAATTGACGATATATTAAGCAATACACAACAGTGGTGGGAACAAAACGATGAAAACAAAAATAAAAACAAAAAGCCTTTTTAACACCGTGCTTCTAATAGGCGGATTAGTTTTAAGCAGTACTGCACATGCCAATCTTATAAACGGCGATTTTGGCGATGACCTAAATGGTTGGAGCGGTGACGTATTTAACTACGCGAACACCATTAATGGCGAATGGGAAACTGACATTAACTTTGATAATTATCAGGACAACTACTCTACGGTTGGCAACAGTGTCATCCTAACAACAGACTTTGATATTGCGGAAGTTTACCTTTACCAAGACTTTACTTTTGGCAACAACGTATCTGAATTGTCACTCAGCTTTAGCTCTTCTAGTATCGACGAATTTAGCCTCGTACTATTTGACGGATTTGGTTTTTATCACGACTTTGTCACTGATGGTTCGGTGGCCGACGTGAGCAGTTTGTCAGGTCAAAATGTATCTCTAGAGTTTGCCCTATGGGATTTTGACTTAATTGACGACACCTTAACGGTATCCGATATCTCTATCAGTGCCTTACCGGTTCCAGAACCTTCTTCTTTTGCCATTTTCATTATGGGATTATTTGTCCTACGACAAAAAGCATCAGCCCTTAATAATCGTATATCTAAGGGTTAGTAAATACCCACAATTAGTAATCAACAAAGCAACAGTCCGTTGATTTTTTTATAAATTGATTTTTGGAGAACAAAATGGGTAATCCCGATTTTGGCCGTAAATTATTAAACAAATGGCAGAGTACATTGTATAGCTCTGCGAAATTTTTCATGTTGGCATTAACCTGCCAATTGTCGTTCCAGGCATTCGCTATTGCCGATGGTTCATGGGTAACTGTTGAAGAAGCCACAATTGAACAAAGTCGTGTTGCAGCACAACGACGAGTTGGCCTTTATACCTTTAACAACATAACCCTGTCAGGTTCACCAGAATTATCCGGCTCTCTGCGTTTAGTGGTCACACAAAGTAGCCATAGCGTTATTTCGCCGGATGGGATTGACGACAGCAACAACCCGTATTTCAACATCGAACAGTTAGATGATGTAACTCAAATTTTCTTTACAAATAAACGCGTCGCGTTTTCCTATACCGCTGAATTACAACAGTTTGTGGCTGCAGCCACCGCCCCTATTGTTGGGGATCTCGTTCTCAATACGGAATACCAAACTATTCCTTCATGTACACCTGTTGAGTTAACGGCGATGTGGATCCATGACGGTTCGCCTATGGATTTCCCAAATGATAACTTAGCTGACATTAACGTCACTTTTATTGGCAACGATATTACGGTAGAGAATAAAACATTAAACGGTCTTTCTGGTGCAACAGCCCTAATCAAATTTGCACCTCACACTTTAGGCACGTCCACCGTCACCGCCGTATATACTGATACAAATGGTGAAGAGCACACAACGTCAATCGACTTCAACGTAGAGAATAACGCTGCGTGTGATGACCATCTCAGTACTTTATTTACTTTAGACACTGACTTTGAAAGCGATCCGATCGATCCGTTACTTAAGCCAATGAACGCAAATTTCGGTTCTATTGCAATTTCAAATGACGGTATTATTGGCCAAGCAATTGAATGGTCTAAAGGCGTTAACCTTGGTGGTAGCAACAACAATAACGGCCTGCAATATTGGAACAGCAACAATAACGCGGATTGGAATGAAACTGCGTTATTCGACCAACTAAGCGCCCCAATTAATATTGGAGAACAAGTAAAAGTATCCGCGTGGATAAAGGTTACTCATCCTTCACCTGAAGCAACTAAAATTGTACACACTATTTATCCAGAAAAATCACTATCAACTGGTGGCATAGGCGCTAGACGAAATGCAGGCATTTTATTGTCTACCACCATTAGTGTCGCGGAACATGGAAAATGGGTCTATAAAGAGTTTGTTGTGGACGCAACGAGTGCACCATCATTCACTATCCCAGATACTTGGGTTGTCTTTGGCTCAAATCCGACAATACCGACCCACATGGTGGCCGATTTTAGATGGAAGCAAACGTCACCAGGTGCAAAATTTGCAATTGACGAATACGCCATAGTAATTTCTGGGGCTTCTCAACTACCATATGTTCCAGCACCAGAGCCTATTCCAGATCCGGATCCAACACCTGATCCAGAGCCTGAGCCAATTCCCGATCCAGAGCCTGAACCAACACCTGATCCAGAGCCATTACCTGAGCCTTCAGACAACCTGTTGTTTGCCGAAAACATGAGTCCAAGTAGCCATTGGGACCGCAGCGAATTGACAAACGTTGTAAATAGTAACAATACACAAGAAGCGGTTGCGACCTTAGTTGGCGCAGCTAATTCAAACGTTTATGTTATCTTCAGCATTGAACAAAATGCCAGACTTGAATTTAGTTTTGTTCAAGACGATAACCCAGACAAACTTGTTACGAGCTGGGAAGTAGCTTACAAAAATGACAGTGGCTGGGTTGTTTTAAAAAGTTGGGGCGATGCGGCTGTAGGCCTTAACACTTTCACCGCCAACCCAAATGTTTCAGCAAATTTAATCCGGTTTAGATTTTCGACATCAGATGGGGCAAATTTAGGTATTAGCCAACTTTCTGTTGTTAGCTACGGTAGCATCAATGTTCCTGAGCCTTTGCCAGAACAAGACCCTAGTACCCTTCCATCTATCGATACAGACCTTACAGGTTATACTGGCTATACCGACGAGTTTGGTGTTACTACGGTTGATGTTGGATATTTTGAAAACAAAGTTTTCGACGACGCTCCTGCAGAATTAATCGCTGAAAGTGAATTTGTTGAAACTGTAAACGACACCGCACGTTTAAAAACCGCGTTAAACCAAGCTAAAAATGAGACCAATGGTGGCGTCGTTCGCTTACTTGCTAACGAAAATGGTCAAAATCGTTTTAGTCTTTCACATATCGCCGTTCCTTCTAATGTACGTATTGAAGTTGAACCGGGTGTTGTACTGGAAATGCGTGGTATTAAAGAAGATTTATACCCAACAAGTGCAAACGATTACCGTAATAAAAATAAGCCTAACCGACAGTTTTTGTTCTCATTTGGCCGCAGTAATGGCCCGAGTAACCTTCTTGCAAATCGTATTGAAAACGTAGAAGTTAGATCAACCGTCCCCGGTGAGAAGTTTACAATCGATGCTAAAACTAATATGCCGCATGACTATGGGTATATGGTTGGCGGGAATGGTAACGGTGTCGTTAATCTAACCCGTGCCATTCCGATTGGCCTATTTTATGTCAAAAACTTTGGGATATCAGACATCAACATAGTAGATAATCATACCGAATCTGTCGCCATACAAATGTTTGCCGACACGGACTATCAAGACGGATCTTATACCTATCGATTTGGGTCTACGCCACTCTATTTGCAAGACCGTTATGTTAAAAACCCTGAGGGCAGCGAAAACCTGAATAGACCAATGAACCCAGTCAATATTCCTTTGGCAACTAACGTCTACGGCGATTTTATTGATGACTCTGGGGAGATTATTCCAGACATGTTTGCGATACAACGCAACCCAACATATGCTCGTACACCAGTTAAAGGTTCAATCAA
Organism: Psychrosphaera sp. 1_MG-2023; assembly: GCF_030548245.1. Lineage (NCBI taxonomy): Bacteria > Pseudomonadati > Pseudomonadota > Gammaproteobacteria > Alteromonadales > Pseudoalteromonadaceae > Psychrosphaera > Psychrosphaera sp. 1_MG-2023. The sequence continues at coordinate 222,107 of NZ_JAUORW010000005.1, read as the reverse complement.
AAACATCAAAGCCAGTCACGCCCATACTGGTTATGGTGTTGTTCAAGTTTATGGTGGAGATTGGATAGAAATTGATAATATCGAGGCTTTTAATGGCATTGGCGTTCGTTTAGAAGCCGGGAACGGCACTGACAATGACAACTTTAATCGTTCTGGTCCTTATTATTCTTCCATGAATAAAATCCAGATCTCAAATGTCAAAGTAACTAATGGTTTCACCGGTGTTTGGTTAAAACCTCATTCAAAAATAATGAAAGACATTACCGTAGAGAACGTGGAGGCGATTGATAGTGGTACAGCTCTTTTGGTTGGCAAAGGCACGTTCAATTGTAAAACACGCTGTCGAGATTTAACCCGAGGCCGTATTAACAACTTAGTGATAAAGGGTGATATCACATTACGACAAACTGTGTTCGATAAACCAGTTGCTGAAGTAGGTAACAACATTACTTATTTGATCACCGATGCGCATCGTCAGTATTTAGCCAATTTGAATGGTAAAACTGTTGACCAACTCACACGTGGTGATTTACAAGAAAAAACCATAACAGGCGAACAAACACCTGAGCAATTGGCGTTATTAACGCCCGACAGCTTTGATAATCCATCGGGCACACGTTGGTACAAAATATTCCCAACAGCGCCAGTATTAGCATTATCGATGTTATCCGAGACAGAAGTTGGTGACGAGTCTGCCAAGATTGGTTTTTACCCAGTGGATTTTTCACAAGCAAATATTGTTTCAGATGGTTTACCAGCTGATACCTTAATATTGTACAGAGGCGACATGCGTCAACCAAATGGTGAGCCAGCAAGTGACTTTATTAACAAATGATCAATACCTGACTGTTAGTCACTTTAAATAAAGTGGGCTCAACTGGCCGACTAAAATCAAAAAGGGAAAACATACGTTTTCCCTTTTTTAATTCACTCAACATTATTTAAACCATACGCTTATAAATTTTTTTCAAAGCCGTTAACACCCTGTTGTGTAAACGACACTTTTAAAAACAAAAAAATTATTACTCTGACCAATACCAACTCGTAACGTTATAACGATAACCTGCGGCATGTTCAGCGTTTAGCTTGTTCACCCAGTGTTCTGAGCCTTCCGAGGCGGGATCGAATAGCACACATCGATTAAACAATGGCGTAATCGTAACTGGCTTGTCGTCTTTACCTAAAAAGACTAACTCGCCACCAGCATTTGTATTCCATGTTTTATTTAAGTACAGCAATAAACAAACTTCCCGGCCCGGAGAATCGTCCGCATGTAAGGATACAAAATCGGCTGAACCTAACCGGAAAAAATTAGTATTAATTTCGGGTTCACCAACATTGATGTCTGTTAGGTGAACGTTAAACACTCTAGATAAAAAAGACAAAAACGTTTGAGAACGCAGAAACCCTAAAAAGTCCTGAGCCGGCTTTGCCCTTGAACTGTTATTTATTGACGTTGGACGTTGCCATGAATCTCTCTGCACAAACCGTTCTTCGTCACTGACTTCATGCCATTTAGATTGATCAACATACAATTCAGAATAGGAATGTGTTTGAGTTTGCCAATGAGTTGGTTGGCTTAAGACGTCCATCACGTCATTAAGTTTGGCTTCGTCAAACAAGTTATCAATAACGACATAATTTGGGCTGGTGCTTGTCAACTTTGCCCGATAATGTCGTATTGCAGAATCGCTCACTTGTTCTTCATTCAACCACATTAACTCTACCTACTCGCCTTTAGCAATTTTGACTTTGAAGTGGATAATACAGGGTTAATCAAAAAAATGAATCGTAGGAAAAAGCTTACTTACTTATTTATTTACTCTGCCTTTAAACTAAATTCTGTAATGAACCCGAGGCACAAAACCCTCATATTTGATGAAATATTGATTTTTTAAGCCCACCCTCAATTTGTTTACAAATCCTTCCGAAAAAGTTATCGGGTTACCTTTTTAGGACCGGTTCGGTCACTTTAGATGCTGACATTAACTGCGTACCGGCAATAGATAACAGGCAATAGCTTGTGAAGAAATAGAAACCGTTGCCCAGTTGCGAGATGGTTTGACTGCTGATCTCCACGGCAAGTTGAAAGCCAAATACCGAAAACTCTTTCACCGTCGACGTTTCTGCATGGTTGGTTGATAATACGGCTAAAAATATTGCAACCACAAACACATCGGCCATCGACCACTTACCAATTGCATTAACAACATTCAGAAGCTTCGCTCTTAGTTGCTGTTCATGAATAAAATAGGCAATCGTTACCATCACCAATTTGATCAGTGGGATACATACCGAAAAGGCAAATATGAGTATCGCTACAAAAAAGCGCTGCTCCTGCCAAAGAGTATCTACGGTCGCCATAATCGACAATTCCTTGCCAACCAAGGGTGCTGTTAATTCAGAATTACTCAGCAAGACCATCATTTCCATATCAAATTCAAACATAGTGATAAAAATACCAGGGAAGAAAAAGCCCAATGCCAGCATATTTAACAAAAAACCAAAATGTTGACGTTTTGTTTTCGACCGCATTGTTCCTAACCCTTTTGTATCCGACCCCATACTGCTTCCTCACTTGTTCACTGTGTATTGAACACTAAATATTTCTAATAACGTATCTTAGTTTTCTAACGTTGAAGTGCAATCTCTATGTTTAAAAATGGAAAATTAGCGCATGTAGAAAAATAACAATGACATCCAATTTTGTTTAATCATTACGGAAAACAAAAACGTTGCATGTTTTTCATCCAACTGCTATCTTTCAATTCTATTGTACCATTTGACCCACGGGTACAATGGTACAAGGCTAAAATAGATGCAAGGTTACAACGATGCAAAGGTACAACAAACATTGGTACAAGAAGCCAATACGCAAGTACACACTAACGGAGGATTTATGATAGTTGTTGATTTAAACAGTAGTGAACCCTTGTTTAGTCAGTTAATTAATCAGATCAAAAAAGCAATTACCAACGACGAGCTACTTGCGGGTGCACCATTACCTTCTATTCGACAGCTCGCCAATGAATTGGACGTGAATAATAAAACCGTTGCTAAGGCTTATAAGCTTTTAGAACGTGACAATGTTATTGAGTCAAAGGGGTACAGAGGGACTTTTGTGCATCCAGAAGCAAAACAACATTGCACATTTAATTTAAACAATTGGTTGAATGAACAGCTCACCGACGTTGTTCAAACTCTTAAACAGTCTGGTGCGACCGACTCTGAAATTCGGATTGCATTTAACCAGGTAATGACACAGCAAACAGAGGCTAACTAACATGATGACGCCAGAAATCGCAGAATTAAGCACCCTACAAATCGCGTTTTACGCGACCATCTTTCTACAAGTTTTGATTACCACGATATTAATTCCAACAAATATTTACAGAACGTTTGTAACAATACTGTCGAATTTTGCCCTTGAACACCAATCAAAAAGCACAGAAATATCTGCACGAGACATCAAGTTCGCAAAAGCGAGTTTAACTATCTATTTAGTCTTATCTGTAGTTATCGCCTTGTTTTCGACCTACGTTGTGCTGAGTAGTTATGTAGAGCAGAAAGAGTTGTTAAATTGGGACAACCAAGCCGGTGCGATTGTCTTATTTTTCCTCGCCATATTACCTGTCATTACATTAGCTTTATTAAATAGGTCGTTCCTTAAACATATTAGACAAAGCGTCTCAAGCCTGCGCAGCGCGTCGTTGTCACCATTAACATGGCGGGACTTTATGTCGCCAATGGTCATTATATTATTGGCTATTGGTCAATTAACGTTTATAGGCGCGACCGCATATTTCACTTTGAACCCATTTGACGGATTTGGTGGCATGTGGAATATTTTAGGTTTGGTCTTTTTAAACTCTGTGATGGGCTTCACAGTTTATAGCGGCATGAACAATCGAGGGTTGTCGACCATTGCCAATGAACACGAAAGGCTCAGCGCAAAAAAATTGATCATCAACGTTAATGTATTTATTTGGGTCGTTGCATCATATTACCTTACGCTGTCTTTGCTATTGGCTGGCTTTGATTTAAAAAGCTATTCTTTGGTACTACAGAGTATCTATTTACAGATTATTTTTATTGCCATGATTAAGGCATTTAAAGTTGGTGAATATAAAGCGCTTGATGCAAATTCACAGTTAAAATCATCATTGAACTAAATTAAATAAGCCGCTATTTTCCATCGATAGCGGCCGATTTATGGCAACAAGCGCTGCATAATTTTTTATGAAAGCTGCTCCACGGCAGAACTAACCCCTACCATTCCTTGATTTATCTCTTTAAACACTCCGTCGACCTGGGTAATTAATTCAGTGCCCAAATTGGCCTTTTCTTGAGTTGCCATAATACTCTCCGACAAGGCTTGTGAAATCGCTTGGTTTTCTTTTACAACATTGGTGATTTCAGTTGTCGACTTGCTAGTACGGGCTGCTAATTGCCTAACTTCATCGGCGACCACCGCAAAACCTCGGCCTTGTTCACCCGCTCGAGCTGCTTCAATTGCCGCATTTAGCGCCAGTAAATTAGTTTGGTCGGCGATGGATGATATTGTGTTTACTATGTCACTGATTTGAGTTGATTGACTGCCTAGCTCGCCAATATTGTTAAACAAAACATTCACGTTTTCGACAATTTCATCCATGATCCCAACACTGTCCTGCAGTAACAATTTTGCTTGTTGAGAAACCGCTTCCGTTTGCATTACAGTAGCCTGCACAGAAGCAGATGCATTCATTACATTTGTGATCCGACTCGTAACGTCTGATGCAAATTTGACGATTCTGATCAGATTACCAGCGCTATCAACTATTGGGTTATAACTGGCTTCTAGCCAAATAACATTGCCATTAGCCGTTTTACGTTCAAATAAACCATGGATATACTCACCTCGATTTAAGGTATCCCAAAACTGCTGGTATTCATGACTATTTACAAATTCGCTCTGACAGAACATCGCATGCGACTTACCTCTAACATCCTCAAGCCGATAGCCAACCGTCTTTAAAAAATTATCGTTCGCGTCGACAATTGAGCCATCTAGATTAAAAGATATTGTCGCCATTGACCTATCAAGTGCGGTTAAAATTCCATCCTGTACATTTGCTTTGTTGACGTGTTGGGTTACGTCAGTGGCCATTTTCACCACAGATATAACGTTGCCAAAATCATCTTTGATTGGGTTATAGGTTGCTTCCAACCAAATGGGTTCATTGTCTCTAGTAAATCGTAAAAACCTATCACTTAATGATTTCCCCGACGCCAACTGACTCCAAAAGATTGAGTAATCACTCGTTCGTGTATACGCCTCGTCACAAAATATTCTATGATATTGTCCTTTTATCTCGTCCAGTGAATAGCCGATGACGTTAAGGAAATTTTCGTTCGCATCTAAGACCTCGCCATTTGGTGTAAACTCAATAAACGCAATTGACGCTTTTAATCCCTCTAAAATTTGCCGTGACTTAATATCATGTAATTGTTGAGGAGTCGGTGTATCTACTTGTTTTGGATTTCTTGAAAAAAAATTCATTTAAACAACCTTTGCACGTTCGCCATTTTGTTAGTTCATCCCTTTAGATCTGCTAAAACTATCATGATGGTTTTAAGAATGGCAGAAAGTTTGAAAATTACTAATTATCGAAGATATTTTTATCCACTAATGGTTTTAATAACAAGAGGTTCACTACCTTTTGACGGTGCTAAATTCTTACTGGAAATATGGATATTTTCGGCGGTTATATACGATAAGCTCAAGGTTTGTTTAGAGGAGAGGGGAAGTTGAATGAGTAATAAATTATCAGGTCACCGACTTCAATTCGATAACCTGACAATATTTAAATAACAATACCGCTACTCTTGTTATTCTTTTTAGACGCTTTAGCCGCCTTTTTTTCTTTGGCTGTTAAAAGCGGTTTCTTTTTAGCATTCTTTTTACTGTCTTGACCTTTGCTCATGATATTTTCCAATTGTTGTAACGTCATCAACCCAAGGTCAAACATTTAACCTCAGGACTCTTGTTAGCAATGAATCCAGTTAATAACCTAAACCAATGAATAACCTATTGAGTATGTGCGCATATCTACACAATAGATAGGCATTGCAAAAAATATCTAAAATGGCATCTTAGTAATTCTGTAATAATGAACAAAAGTGTCAGCGCTATGATAAGACCAATTAACACGTCAGATGCACAATTCGTAGCAGAAATTTACAATCATTACGTCTCAAATACGACGGTCACGTTTGAAGAACACCTGGTAACATCACAAGATATGGTCGCCAGAATTGACGAATGTAAAACGAATGGACTCCCATGGTTTGTGGCAATAGATGAAAACCAAATCATTGGCTACTGTTATGCGAGCAAATGGAAGGGTCGGTGTGCATATCGTTACTCCGTTGAAGCGACGGTATATCTGTCACCAACCGCGACTTCAAAAGGATGGGGAACCCAGCTTTACAACCAGCTATTATCGCAACTGACCGAACAAGGGATACATGCTGTAGTTTGTGGAATAGCATTGCCAAATGACGCAAGCATAGCGTTACACGAAAAATTTGGAATGGAAAAAGTGGCTCATTTTAAGCAAGTTGGACGTAAATTTGATACATGGATAGACGTTGGATATTGGCAGTGCTTACTTACCTAATTTTAAGGTATCGTTCGCTTTTGCACACTTAGATTAGTTAGCCCTATTTTTAAGATTTAAGTCTGTGGGCCATTTTACCGAGATAAAACAAGGGGGATCTGTGATCAACCTGTTTTCCAACACCATTTGTCACTAATCAATTAACAGGAAACATCAATGAATTTCGAATTTTTAGATCAGGAATTCCTCAATTTTGGCCCTCTAACAGACGCTTTTATTTTGCTATTCAGTGGTCTTATTGTCACATTGTTCGCTAAAGGAAAGCTGTTCATCAAAGCCAAAGACAATGAAGCGAAGAGTAATAAGTCGATGTTAGAAAATATTTTTTATCTCGGTTTGCTGCTTATTTTGGTCAGCTTTATTCAATTTTTTAGATATTTTCTTATATAACAAACTATAGGATGCGGTTAATTATGACGTCGGATTTACCATCGGAATTACCATCGGAATTACCCCCAAATATAGTAGCCATTTTAGAAAAATCAGAATGGCAGGATGAGCGTAAATTGCTGCGTGAGATTTTGCTGAACCACGACTTAGAAGAAGACGTAAAGTGGGGAAACTTATGTTACACCCACAACAACAGTAATGTTGCGTTAATTTATTGCCTCAAAGATTATTGTGCCATTGGATTCTTAAAAGGTGTTTTACTCAAAGACACACAAAATTTACTGCAAAAACCTGGGCCTAATTCACAATCGGCAAAATGGATGAGGTTTAACAACAAGCAAGATATTAAAACCCTTAAAACCACTCTCGATGACTACATAAAAAATGCCATTGATGTAGAACGCGCAGGTTTGAAAGTCGATTTCAAAGAAAAAAATGAATTGATATACCCCACTGAATTGCTCCAAGTTTTTCAACAATCACCGGAATTAGAAGTCGCTTTTGAAAACTTAACACCGGGCCGAAAACGAGGTTATATTTTGCATTTTACAGGGGCGAAACAATCCAAAACACGCACATCTCGAATCAATAAATGTGTCGCTAAAATAATGTCTGGCAAAGGCTTTAATGAACGTTAGTCACTTTAAAAATTAAAGTTTTTGACTTTGTTGGTAAAATTCAGAAGTCAGCTTAGGTGTAAATAAAATAGCGTGTTGGGAAACATTCAAGACCACTAAAATGTTAACCCAATTTGTAATGCAGCACCGAGTTCGTCGTTTTTTTCAGACTTTGCCACAGCAATATCGACATTAAGCTGATTAGTCGAAAAACCTAACCCAATAGAGGGCAATGTCGCCCCATTAACTAAGTTCTTTCGAACGCCAAAACGCAGTGCACCGTAACCTGTCATCGGTAATTCGATACCCAAACTGGCATATTGTTTGTTTGGGTCAAATCCAATGGGATCATTTGATGTTAAGTCTACATCCCCAACTAGATGAAAGAACGTTCCCTGATACGACACGCCGAATCTTGCAAGGGGTCGATATTTAATGGTGTTATCAAGCGCCGTTAAAAAGTCATAAGGTAAGACATTTTTGACCACCAGACCCATTTTTGTTGTGGAATTAAAATGGTAACTCACTCCAATATCGGCGTTGAATTTATTATATTCGGTTTGGTTTCCTTTTGATGTCACTTCGCCAGCACTGACATCTGCAATATCTGTTTCAAAGTCAATTGTCGTTAACTGTAACTGTTTTAAATTTATGCCCACTGTGACCCCCTGAAAATTAGCAAGGGCGGTCGCAAAACCAATACTCGACTCACTAATAAATGCGCCTTGCACAGCAATAGTCGACTGCAATTTATTACTTGGTTTATAACGAATATATTGATTTAGCTGTGGCGGGTTATTGATTGCATCTGGATCCTTCAAAGCGGCTTCTAAGTCATTTAATCGTAAGTATTCTTTAAGATCTGTCGCCAATCTACCGGTATCAATGGCTTCTTCGATAAGTTGCTGCATTCCAGGTAAGTAAAAATAGTCTTCAAGTTTTGAAGTTAGTTCTCCTGAATCGATCGACGTATTAATAAGCGCTTCAAGAGTGCTCAAATCAAGTTCATTTGCTAAAGCGATTGTATCTTCGACGTTGTCGGCAATATCGGCCATTATGTTTAAAATTCGAATTGCTTTACTGATTTGTTGCTGGTCATCCTGATTAAAATTAATTTGGGCACCAACAACATAATAACGACGGTAATGTGCGCCCCAAGCTGTTGCATGACCAGTTTTACCCGCTGATAGCTGGTAGGAAGCACTAACTCTTAGAGGTTTATTAGACAGGTTATTTAGGTCGTTTTGCCATTGTGCCGCGGCACCGGCTACAACTCGAATGTCATTTGAAACTAATGTACCTTGGTTAAAACGTGTTTTGGCGAGTTGCAGTTGAGTATCAAATGCCAATTGCGCATTATTTTTTTGGTACTCATCTACGGCGTTAATAAACCCATCACGGTCTAATATTCTCGCGCCTAAATAAGGCACCGAAAAAAACACATTGGATTTGCCAGAGGTGACCAATAAAGCAGGGTTAAACAAGGTTGCGTTGTAAATAGGCGAACTTGCAACTCCCGCACCTCCTAGCGCCATCGATCTAGGGTCGAAAGACAAAAACGAAACCGCAAAAACATTGCTAGAAAAAACCAGCAATAACAGGCCAGTATTCTGTATCGTAGAAGCTATTTTGAATGGATAAAAAATCTTAAAACCACTAAGAACCTTGTTCTTTTTTAGTCGAGTGTTTAATAGGCTTAGTGACAATTTGAGTTTACGCGGGATCATTTTTTCTTAGCCTAGTTTAACAGCATCATATAGTTTACACAGGTCACCAACGTTTGCCCCATTTTCTCACTGTTCAGACCGTTAAAGACGAACAACGAGCTCATTGCTGTCGCCAAACTTAAGGATGTTTTAGTTTTTATAATAAAAATATACACTGGTAAACATGTATTACTCGGTAATAAGAATTAAAAATGGAAACCAAACTCGTTGTTGCAATTATTCATGGCATGGGTGATATACACCCCGACTTTGCAGACCAATTTATCGAAGACGTTTGTGACCAAATCTCGCCTGATGTGTCACCTCAGGCTATAAAATTTGTCCCTATCCATTGGGGGTATATTACTCAACCAATTCAAGATCAGTTCTATCAAAGAGCAAATGCGGTGGCAGACTTAGATTACAAACCCGTTCGTAAATTTATTTTGTCAGCACTAGGCGACGCCGCGGCCTACCAAAAAAAGCCAAATCAAACGAATTCAACTTACCAACAAATTCATTCGGTTGTTAAGTCCAAACTTGATATTAATGTACCAGACAATACGCCACTAATTGTTGTTGCCCACTCTCTTGGCTGTCACATTATGTCGAATTACTTGTGGGACAAACAACACCACCCTGACCCGGCAGCCAGCCCGTTTCAAAATGGCAAGACGTTAGCTGGTATGTATACTCTCGGTTGTAATATACCGTTGTTTTCATTTGCTGAAAGCGATCCACAGCCGATAGCATTCCCGGGCAATGTCTTATCTTCAACGCTCAAACAAAACGCTCGCTGGTTTAATTATTTTGATAAGGACGACGTCTTAGGTTACCCCATTAAAGTCATTAATGAGGCCTACAATAAGGTGGTGGACGAAGATATTGAAGTGGATATCGGGGGCTTACTTCGAAGCTGGAATCCATTTTCACACGACGTTTATTGGTCGGACAAAGACATAATTAATCCAGTGGCCAAATACCTAAGCACAACACTCAAAATTCTCGATAACGACTAACTTTACAATACATTAACGAGAATATTGATTTAACCGCAGAGCTTTAATCAAGCGGCGTTATTACAATGCCGTAGAGATCAAATTGGTTAAGTTGTCCATCTACGCCACCAGCAGATGAATACGTCTCGTTTGTTGTTAGATAGCTCATGTTATAAAAATCGGTTAACGACAAGGTATATTGTCCGGCATTTAGGTCGAGGTATATGGGTGTCGACAAACTAATCCCAGCATCCGGTTTAGTATGCGGCATTTGTACAATCTTCTTAGCAACATGCATATCGCCTAGTCGAATATTAGCGGCTTTCACTCCAGCGGTTATACCGGTATTAATAGAGTGATTCAAATTGCGATATCTAAATTGCAAAGCGACCTTACCCGGCGTCGCTTGTTGCCAAGATAACTCAAACTTGTCGGTTGCTGAGCCCCAATTTTGTAGTGTATTGCCAAAGGCTGTTGGGGTGATTTTGATGTTGCTAACAACGGTGTTCGAATCAACATCCACTTGCGTAGCTTGCCCAGCACAAACCGTTTTACTCAAATGCGATACAGTCCCAGATTGCTTAAATTGGGCACTAACGTTGTAGCAGGCGTTTTCTTGATCGCTCAGCGGACTATCTTGCCATGTAGACTGAGTTAAATTTTCAGCCACTAATAAACCATTTTTATAGACATTAAATGTCACGGTTGCAGTGTTAACATCGTCTATACGAAGCTCAATACCGCTATCTGTTGCTTTCAAAGTTAAGTTAGGTTCAACCGGAGCAAAATGTTGAACGTTATCGTTCGATGGTAAACCCGTCACTAATGTCATTTTGTTGTCCGTACTTTGTTCAACAAGATCAACCGTTATCTCGTTGTTTTCTAACAACATAGCTGCCTCAAGGGTATTTGTTTTTAGCACTTGGTTATTGAGCTTAATAGTGCCTGCGCGTAAGACCTGTTTAGCGCTGTAACTCGATGGTAAGTTGAGCGTTAGTGTAATTGACTTCCCTAACCAATTAAGTTGATGCAATACCACTTCTGTTTGGCCTGAAAAATAATGTAGGGCGACGTCAGTCGGTAAATACGGATCAATTTTTAAGGTACTTTTTGCACTTAACCCATCTGAAGCACTATCGACACCAAAAATTCCGCTAACCACCATGTTGATGTATCCGGCTACTGACCATAGTTGACGCTTGGAGTTAATTGCGGGTCCCGATTGTTGTGGCTGCTCTCTATCTAGCCAAATTGATTGGCCAGACAACCACTCTAAATTTTCCATATTGGATAAGTTTAACGCCGCGCCTCGAACAATAGATTCAATTGCGTTCGTAGCAACCGCCGCGTTGTTGCCTCGTTTAGCCGCTTGCAAACCAAAGGCCGTGACAAAAGGCCAAATTGCACGATTATGATAAATTTGAATACCAGGTTGTTGTGGGAATATAACCGGAGCCCCCATCTTGCTGTGAGGGTATCGCTTAAGTATCATTTCCGTTTTTGTCTGGTCTGCAATACCAGTAATTATCGCCAAAGACTGACCAAGCCAGTCGTATTTTTGCATTGCGACTGGGTAATGATGGCCACTCGACAAACTTGAGTACAACCCCTGTTCTGGCAACCAGAAAAAATCATTAATATGTTGTTTTAGTTCATCAGCCCACTGTTGGTAACGGGTGGCGACTTTACTGTTGTTCGTTTCCCAGGCCAACTTAGCAGCCAACGTTAAGGCCTGATAATGGGCGACATTAGTTGAAAGTGACATTGAAGTTGCCATTGAAGATAAATCATCAACTATCCACTGGGCATAACTCTGTTCACGCCAATCGAGGAATGACTGCTCGCCTTGGTACAATCCTACGGTAGAATTAAAGATGGAGATGCGGTCTAATTCGATAGTATTGATTAACGCATCTAATGCTTTCCTAGCAAACCGCGAGCGTTCATTATCTGCGATATTGGCAAGGACTGACTCGGCACCAAATGCCCATGTCACTCTGTCCGTGCTAATTGGCCAGCTGCCGCCACTGCCAGTATCTTGTAATATTTGGGTTCCGGCATCAGTCATCAATTCACTTCCGGTCACTGAAACTTCATCTCTAAATGGCGATGTTTTAAAGAGCAGTGAATTAACTACGCGTTTGGGGTCAAAAAAGCCCAAACCTAACTGTGCCGCGTAAGATAAGTCGCGAGTCCAGACGTAATTCCATTTTTCTCCTGTTTCAAAACAGGGACATGCAATGGCCTTACCTAGGTTGTAGTTTCCATCTTTGATATTGGCAACCGAGTTTAATTTCATCTCATCCATAGAAAGCGCAAACAGAGCATCAAACGCGATATTGCCGCTGCGCACATAAGGCAGATTTGATGATTCGCTGTATGTTGAGTGTTGTGGTACAGGGTCACGTAATAACTGCGTGGTGGCATGTACATAGGTTTTTAATTGACCCGTCGTTTTAGCCACTGAAAATGTAGCGCGCTGCTCCTGTCCTAAAACATCCTCATACTGCAATTGAGTTATACCCTTGTCACCGTGAGGCTGTTCAATACTTGTCGCTTTGAACAAAACATTTTCAATAATAAGATTAACGGGCGTAACAGACGTATCTACGACAATATCAAATTGTGCTGGTTGTGGAGTGAGGATTTGGCTGTTGTAGTCGACGTTTTTTTTAGCCAACGCAAATGCAGTGTTTTGATCGTGCTCTAAATCAATAACATGATCGGATGCCAATAACATTTGAAGTGACCAGTCATTTGACGCCACTTTAAACGCGTGAATACCAAGGCCAACAGATATAGTACTGCGGTATTTGCCCGATGGCTGTTTTACCAGAGGGTTTTCAGTTCCCCAACCATTAAACGCGCCACGAATATACAAATCGTCCTGTGATAGATCAGTATTTGTTACAGCCTGTTTTGAACAAGACACGATAGTTGTCAGAGCCAATGTTGTTAAAACCAATGTAGTAATCGATACCATTAACCCTAGTTTCTTTGTGACCAGTTTCAAATTACACGTCCATTAAATTAATCTTTTACGTGCGTTTAGTGTATGCAGGGGGAAGGGGTGGAACAATATGTGATTGCGCCATAAACTTGATTTCATACGTATTCATCACCACAACCAACAAGATTTTTAGTTTTAGATGACTTTCAATTCGGTAATGCGCTTAGCTTGTTGTTGATAATACTGTGATTTTTCAGGTTGGTTTTGTTGTGCAAAAAAGTCCGATAACAACAAATAACAATCCGCTATTTTATTGCTTTGCTCTAACATCGAAAAATGCGCTATTGCGTCTATTAGAATAGGCTCAGCCAACTCGTTATTTTGAGCCGTTAAGTATTTCCCGTACTGAAATACCGCATAAGAAAATATTTCGATATTGTAAAGTCGACCTTCGCTTTTTAGTTCGGCAAGGACATTGTAGCCTGTGGCGATGGTAGTAACAGGAACACTCGAATTATCGTACACCCAACTAACAAACTGGTAAAAAATACGTTTTTCAGGTTCGTTTTTAAAAGCTTTTTGCAACGTGGACAAATGTTCAAGTGCGATATCGGTATTGCCTAAATACTGCTGATATTGGGCTTTTACATACAATAATGAATTTTTCAAACCAACAGGCTCAAATTGCTCGATTTGAGCCACAGCGTCCATTAGTTCTTTGGCTTTCTCGACCTCGTTCAATTTTAAATACACTGCTGCACGTTTTAATTGTGATAAACCAAAACCGTATTTGTCGTTTCGTTTTAATGCGTATTTTTCTGATTCTTGATAATAAACCAGCGCTTCTTTATATTGACCTAACTGACGTTTGTCGTCAGCTAACGTTAATAACGCATTGCCTACCGACTGCAATGTCGTCACTTCGTATTGTTGTTTATCTACGCTCGAACAAGACGTTAAACCTAAAACAACTGAGATAAGTGATCCTAAAAATATCAAAGATTTGATCGAATTAATCATTCATCTCTATTCCTTTTGGTGGTTTGTTTTTTTCTATTCCGCCTTTAAGTAATGGATTGTTGTTTACGCCCTGCAGCGTTTTGTCCATCCGGTTAAGTACTTTTAATAGGGTATTTACGGTCACAGCCAATTGCATTCGTTCAGCGTAGACTTCATCTATCATACCCTTCACTAAATTAAGGCTTTCGTTTACGTTAGTCATTATCTCTGGTAGCTGCCCACCTGTGGTTTGCTCCACTAATCCGATCGGATCTTGATATTGAGCAGACACCGATTGCAGTTCAGTTATTAAAGCTTCGGCTTCACTTAATAATCCATCAATCTTAGTTTGCGTTAAAGGGACATTAGCTAAAATTTGATTCGCGTTTGCGATCAGCAATTCCGTTTCATTCACCACAGAACTGCTGCTAAGTTGCTGACTTAAAATCAGTAAATGGTCACTCATCGACGCAACTCGATCGAGTATTTTAAACAACGAACCGTCTTCTGGGTTATCTGATTTTTGTAGGTTGGTGAGCAAGGTATTGACGCTTGAGATGATTGAGTCCACGCTGTTTCCTGGCTTAGAGATAATGCCTTTTTTAACAAACATACGGCCCACATCACTATCAATGTAAGGCACCATAGACCCTGCAAATAAGGGATCATAGCGATACCCAGCCAACTTGTTGGGCATGAGCAATTCAAATTCGGTAGCATTGTTCAAAAATACGTTTTGATTGCCTGATAAAACCGCGTGTTGAATTATTTTAGGCTGGTAATCAATAAATACGTAAAAGTCGACTTCGATATCGTTGGTCTCTTCATTTAAACTGAAATCTGAAATTCGACCAATTTCGAGCCCTTTGAAATAAATGGGCGGTTTTGCGCTTAACCCTTTAGCGTCGTTTAAAATCGTTCGGTAATAAACCTTATCTACCAATGCTTTAGTATTAATCAAAATGATCACAGTGAACGCAATAAGAAAGGCCAAACCTGCCGTCACAAAGGCAAATACGATACGGTTAGTACGATTAGCGTTATTTAACATCGTGTTGCCTTAAAATACCTTCCGATAATATAAAGTGTCGTGTTGCAAATTCTACAATAAGCTCATCATTATTTGACAATAATATGATTGTTGAACCTGCCCGTTTTAAATCGCTTAATAATGATTTGACCACATCTTCGTAGCGTTGGTCTATCTCTACTAAAGGGGCATCCCAAATTAAACATTTAGGTTCGAGTAACATTCCTCTTACAAAGCCCGCTAATGCTGCCTGCCCAACTGATAGAGCATCCATTCGTTGAGACAAAAACTTGGTTATACCGACCAGTTCAGTTAGATGATTTATTTTAGCCAGCTTATCCTCTCTACTTAAGTAAGGATAATGCAAATTGAGTGGTAACAAAAAGTTTTCTAACAAAGACAAATTAGAAATCAGTGCTGGACGTTGAAATATTGTGGAAAAGCACTTTCTAAAATGTTGATTTTGTTGCTGGTTCATTGAGTATATTGCTTGCTCATCGACCAAAACTCGACCTTTATCTGGTTGAATTAATCCACATAAAATTGAAAACAACAGCGATTTTCCGTTACCCGACGGTGCGGATATCACAATTGACTCCCCACTTTCGACATTAAAACTAACATTACGTAGCAGTTTTACGTCACCTCGATTGTGACTGACGTTTTGCATATTCACGTTCATTACATATTCACCAAAATCATGTAAAGCCCGGAACCGATGGCATTGACCATCACAACCGCGATAACTGAACCACCCACCGCTTTAATATTTCGCTGTGGAACCTCGGTAATTGCCCGTTGGACGCTGAGACCTTGAAAACTACTGATTACGCTGATGAAAAACCCAGACATCACAACCTTGAGCACCATCATAAATAAATCCAGCGCTTCGAGTTGGTCCATTAACCGAGTTACAAACTCCACCAAGGGGATGTTTTGAAATAAGTTACTTATGAGAAAGCCACCAAATATACCTGTCATCAAAAAATAGCTCATCAAAATAACCAAAGATAAAATCATTCCGATAACACGGGGCGTAACAAGATAGGAGATTGGCGCGACGCCCATGCAAATTAACGCGTCAATTTCCCGATTAACCCGCATATTGCCTAACTCAGTGCAAATGGCAGTTCCTGAGCGGGCTAAAATAATGAGACAAACGATAAATGGACCAAGATCACGAACCATGGCAAAGATAAGTATTTTGTAGATCCACTCTGTTTGACCAATCGAGGTCAACAAAGGATACCCTTCGGCAATAATGATGGCACCTAAGACCAAAGATAATAGGGTACATAGACCTAATGCCTGAACGCCAGTGAATAAAACCTGCTTGACCAAGACATCAAAACTGATGGCTTTATTACGGCGGAAGTGGATGAGGTCGTCGATAACCTCTGCGGAAAATATTGTTAGACTGTTTGTCATATTTATCGCGCTTTATCCAAAGAGTTTACAGCCAATATTGGCTATAAATTAAGTTAACTGCCTTATAATCATACGTTTCAGACCAACAATCAACCTCTAACTCAATGGCAATTTCAAATCGTTTATATTTGATAATAACCGAGGATCATACCAACTGTTGTTTTCGCTAATTGGTCAATTTGTTCAGCATTCAATTCTGGCTTCATTCGCATAAACTGCGGCCAAAATGCTTGCCCTTTAAGCAGGCTAATGATCTGCTCATTAATAAAATTCACATCAGTTAATTTAAGTCTTTTATCCGCTTGAGCGGCCTTAAGCCAACGCTTCATTGCGGTTTCTTGTTGAAAAAACTGCGCCATATTTTCCTGTAACGCTTCTGGGTTAAACAGCCAATAGCCCATGGAAACACGGATTAGTTCTGATATTTCAGGGCAGCACATAATACTTAATTCATTCTTAATTAAGATTAATAATTGCTCGTCGAGTGGTTTATCTGGCTGGTAGTTAAAATCAAATATTGCGATGTTTTTCTGCCAAATTTCTTGAATAAGTCCAGTAACCAAAACTTCTTTACTTGGGAAATGGTTATACACAGTACGTTTTGACACTTCCGCCATTTCAGCAATCTTATCCATACTGGTATTGTTCACACCAAATTGTTGAAATGCCTGCATTGCACTTGTCACGATAGCTTCGCGCTTTAATTCGCTTCGAGTTTTTTTTATATCAGTCATCACAAATCCTCAATTCCCAGACGCCAAACTTAGCGGCCAACATTTTTACACTAATCAGTTTACTTTTCAATTTATTCACTTAAACTACACCGTGCAGTGTACTTTGTGAAGAGATGTTATGATTAAATTATTAGGGGCAGTCATTATGGCGATTTTGTTAACTGGATGTGCAACCGAACCCACTAAAACTTTTGAAAATAGTGAAATTAAATACTCATCTGATTTGGGTCAACTTTGGCAAATTGCTAAAGCTTTCTGGAACGACGACCGAAAGTACGCAACCCCAAAAGAGGCTATTCCGATGGCCAAATTAACAACGGAAATGCTCACATCAAGCCACGAAGACGCTGTTTTTAAACTAGGTCATTCTTCGGTTTTACTTCGCATTGATGGTGAATTTATTTTATTTGATCCTGTCTTTAGCGAACGCGCCTTCCCGGTCCAATGGATGGGGCCTAAACGTTTTCATCAAGCACCAATTTCAATTGACGATTTGCCGCATATTACCGCTGTCGTTATCAGCCATGATCATTACGACCACCTAGATAAAAACGCCATTAAACAACTCGCTTCAAAAGTAGACCGCTTTATTACGCCCCTTAAAGTAGGCCAGCACTTAACTGATTGGGGCGTGGATAGTCAAAAAATTATCGAACTTGATTGGTGGCAACAAACTAATGTCAAAGGCGTCAATGTTGTCGCTACACCTTCACAGCACTTTTCTGGCCGAACATTAACCGACCGCGACGAAACATTGTGGGCAAGTTGGGTTATTCAAGGCTGGGAAAACAAAGTGTTTTTTAGTGGTGACTCAGGTTACTTCTCTGGCTTTAAAACTATCGGAGAAAAATTCGGACCGTTTGACGTCACGCTTATCGAAACTGGCGCTTACAACAAGCTTTGGTCAGAGATTCATATGATGCCAGAACAGAGTTTACAGGCGCATATTGATTTGAACGGTAAGGTAATGATCCCGATTCACAACGGTACTTTTGACCTATCTCTACATGATTGGTTTGCCCCTTTAGAATCTATTTTCCAATTGGCAAGTGACAATGACGTTCGATTAGCAACTCCTATTTTTGGCGAAGCACTTTTAATCAACAACGCTAAAACCAGCAAACAACCCGCGACGACTTGGTGGCGTAAATTTATGCCAATCGATGAGCAATCAGCGACGTCTGACTATGGACCTAAAAAATTAACTCCATCGTTGTCCTCTGGCGGCGAATAACCATATTTTTATTTTATTCGGAATTAAACATGATCTCTAACAATACGTTCACTACATCTAAATTGAAAAAACCAACCATTCTGCTAGGGGCATTTTTAGCGTCTATTTTTATTGCAGGTTGCGCAGAAGAAGAGGTGCAAACTGAAACTGCCATCATCGAACCGACTGTTAAATTGTCAGCCGCTACAGATATGCCAAACTTTTCTGAATTTGAATTTCCAGCAGAAGTTTCAGCGGTCAAAACTATCGACGTGAGTTTTGAAGTCGCCGGTCGATTGCAGGACGTAAATTTGCGCACGGGTTCTATCGTTAAAAAAGGTGACTTACTTGCTCAAGTCGATCCAACTGAATTCACTCAACGCCTTAATGAAGCTAAAACCCGTTTAGAACAGGCGAAGCGAGATTTAGATCGTGCCACCGCCACATTTGAAAAAGGCCTTGCAGCCCAAAGCCAACTCGATAATGCAAAAACAAATTACGAACTTGCTCAAATTGCAATAAATCGCGCGCAGAAAGATTTAAGTTATACCTCGGTTAAAGCGCCATTTGATGCACAAATTTCACAACGTCTTGTGGACAACAATAACTTTGTAAAAGCGGGGGACATCATTGCTAAATTGCAGGATGTGTCACGATTTTATTTTAATATTAATGTCCCTGAACGTTTATTAACTGGCTACAAACAAGGCGCAGAGATTGAAGCCGCCGCAAGCATCATTTCAGCACCAGAAAAAATGTATCAATTAGAATATGTTGAACATGCCACGCAAGCAGATCCGATTACTCAAACATACAAAGTCGTTTTTGCTGCGGCAACGACCGATCCTAGCCTGACACCTGGGGCACGAGCCAAAGTCTTACTAAAACTAGGTTATCAACGTTATGGCGATGGTTTATTAATTCCTGTTACGGCACTCGTTGGCAATAATAGCGAAGGGTTCCACGTATGGAAATTTGATCCAAAAAACCGTGAAGTTATAGCAACTGAAGTCGAGGTCTTGTTTGTTAAAAACCAGCAAGCACTAGTGAAAAGCACGCTAAACGCAGGCGATGAAGTCGTTGCTGCTGGTACTACGAAGATGCGCGAAGGCCTTGTTGTTAAACCTTACAATGCGGAGCTGTAATAATGGATATCGCTCGTTATTCCATTAAAAACCCAGTCAACATTTGGTTGATGGTAATCGTATTTATCATTGGCGGTTTAATCGCCCTTAACAATATCGGTCGACTAGAAGACCCCGCATTTACCATTAAACAAGTACAAGTTGTTACTCAGTTTCCTGGGGCCAGCGCGGTTAAAGTTGAACGGGAAATTACTGAACCACTAGAGATCGCTATTCAGCAGATGCCGCAACTGCGTCGCATTATGTCGATTTCTAAACCCGGTGTTTCAGAAATTACAGTTGAAGTAGAGTCGCATTACGATTCAAATGTATTGCCTCAAATTTGGGACGAACTCCGAAAACGTCTACGTGACGCTGGTAAAAATTTGCCAATTGGCGCACAAACACCAAGCGTTTACGACGACTTTGGTGATGTGTATGGCATGTATTACGCCTTAAGTGCTCCTGAATTTTCACCTCAAGAATTACGTGAGTTTGCTCGTATTATTCGCCGTGAGTTATTGGTTACCGAAGGCGTTGCTAAAGTGCAGGTTAGCGGAGTACAACAAGAACAGCTTGTTGCCTACATTAATCCTTATCAAATCGCCGGATTGGGCATTTCGTTCCCCGATCTGGCTCAGTTATTAGCCGAAAACCTAAAACCTTTTAATGGCGGTCGTGCCCAAGTTGGCGAGAAAAAAGTTCGTATACTGGTGGATAATGCCCTAGATAAAATTGACGAAATTTATAACTTGTCGTTAGTTGTCCCTGGTAGTTCACGTTCGATAAAAATTCGTGACGTCGCTGAACTCAAAATAGAACCCGTTGATATTCAACCTGTTTTAGTTCGCTATCAAGGCCATGAAGCCATCACATTAGCCATTTCTGCGTTAAACGATGTCAATATCGTTAACGTCGGGCACAGCGTGACCGACAAAGTTGAGCAGATAATTACGACGTTACCAGCAGGTATTACGTTAACCCCAATTTACGACCAAGCGGCACTTGTTGACCAATCTGTTAAGGGGTTTATAGATAACCTAATTTTGTCGGTTGTTGTGGTAACACTTACCCTTTGTATCTTTATGGGTTGGCGTTCAGGTGTTGTTGTTGGCGCAGTACTGTTAGTAACAGTAATGGGTACTGTGTTGATCATGTGGTTAATGGGTTTGCAGCTACAACGAATTTCACTTGGCGCTATGGTAATTGCCATGGGTATGCTGGTCGACAATGCGATAGTTGTGGCTGAAGGCATGATGTTAAGAATGAAGCAGGGCAAATCGGCCACAGAAGCAGCCAGCTTTATTGTTAAACGAACACAGTGGCCTTTACTAGGGGCGACAATTATTGGTATCGCAGCGTTTTCTGGTATTGGTTTGTCAGACGATGCAACAGGTGAATTTTTGTACTCATTATTTGCCGTCGTCTTAGTTTCTTTGTTGCTTAGCTGGGTATTAGCAACAACGGTTGTGCCTTTATTTGGTAAATATTTTTACCAAGTTGGTAACGACACAGCGGGCGAAACAAACAAAGGCGTGTTATATCGCGGTTATTTGGCTTTGCTGCACACCGCGCTTAAATTTAGATGGATAACGGTTGCTGCGTTATTAGCGATAACCGTTGTGGCTTATATGGGCTTTGGGTCAGTAAAACAAGGCTTTTTCCCAAGTTCTAATGCACCATTGTTTTATATCCATTATTGGGGTCCACAGGATCGTGATATTCGTCATACAACTGAAATTATGACTCAAGCTGAGTCGGCCATTTTAGAACATAAAGATGTTGATACCGTAACGACCTTTATTGGCCGTGGTGCAGACCGCTTTACCCTGACTTATGCGCCACAACAGCCAAACGAGAGTTATGGCTACTTTTTAATTAAAGCCACTGACCGAGACAAAATAGACTCGTTAATTAAAACATTAGTAAAACAACTTCCGCAGCTGGACTTAGATGCCAACTTTTATAGCGAACGTATGCAATTTGGTCCCGGTGGCGGCGCCAAACTTGCGGCACGTTTTTCTGGTCCAGACACTGAAGTACTGCGTGACTTAGCAGAACAAGCCAAAACCATCTTAATCAACGACGAAAAAGTTCGAGATATTCGTCACAACTGGCGAGAAAAAGGGCTGGCTATCAATACCCATTACGATGCGTTTAATGCTGGTATGACGGGCATTACCCGTTCTGACTTTAGCCAAGCGATTCAATACGCTAGCACTGGACTTGAATTAGGTAAATTGCAAGATGGTGACTATAGCTATTCGATAAAAGCCAAAATGGCGATGGCGTCTGATTCAGAACTTGATTCAATTAAAAACAGCCAAGTTTGGAGTTCGTCCCAACGTCACCATGTGCCGTTTTTACAAGTCTCCAATGGACTAGAGCTGGTAAACGAAGAAACACAAATTCATCGCCGTAACCGCTTACGCACAATAACGGTTAATGCTGACCCTGGATTTGACGAAACCGCTGGCCAGGCATTTGCCCGCATGAAACCGCAAATCGAAGCGATTTCATTACCCGATGGCTACAAACTGGAATGGGGCGGAGAATATGAGTCGTCAAAAGACGCTCAAAAAGCACTTGGTTCAGGCTTGCCGGCTGGGTTCTTGGCGATGTTTTTAATTTCGGTTTTACTGTTTGGTCGAGTACGTCAACCTTTGATCATTTGGTTAATTGTGCCAATGGCTGCAGTAGGTGTGGTCAGTGGTTTGTTGGCCACAGACATGCCATTTGGGTTTATGTCGCTGCTCGGTTTTTTAAGTCTGTTTGGTATGTTAATTAAAAATGCCATTGTTCTTATTGAAGAAATCGACCTGCAGATCCAAGAAGGACTCGAAGCCAAAGTCGCGATTATTACCGCCAGTGCTAGTCGTTTACGGCCTGTCGCATTAGCCGCCATTACCACCATTTTAGGTATGGCCCCGTTGTTATCAGATGCCTTTTTTGCTGACATGTCGGTGACCATCATGGGTGGATTAGCATTTGCTACGATATTAACAATGATTGCCGTTCCTGTATTTTATAGTATCTTTTATAAAGTAAGCTATAGAGCTAAGTAACGACAAACGCATAATGCTAACGGCGCCTTGTCATGACAAGTGCGCCGTTTTTTATGTTTGCTATTTGGCCAATGACGATATCCAACCTTGGGAGATAAATAATGTGTGGCAGATTAAACGTAACTGACGATCCCTGGGTACGCCAATTAGCACTGGATTTAGGGGTGAATTTAGATCAAACGCCAATTCAACCAAACCGTTTTGTGCGAGCGGCTTCAGAAGTACAAATTATCGTAGAAAAACCCGGCGCGCGATTTCTTCGTCCCGCGACCTGGTGGTTGCTTCTGGAACGTTCAGATAATGGATTCAAACCGTCAAAATACACATCCTTTAATACTCGATACGACAAGTTGAATGTCCCCCGAAGCGCCGGATATGCGCCATTTCGAGAATCACGTTGTGTTATCGTAGCTAAAGGCTTTGGTGAGACCGAGTTTGTGCAACACGGTAAACAAAAAGTCCCTAAACACTATTATGATTTGACCGCCAAAGACGGCGCTATAGCGTTTGGGGGATTGTATCGAGATTATTATAATAAACAGACTGGAGAAATCGTCACCGGTTGTAGCGTGATCACCTTACCGCCGCACCCTAAATTAAATGAAATTCACAGCAAAGCAAGCCCATTGATGTTACCTCAAGATGACACATTAAACGCTTGGTTAGATCCATACAATCAAGATGTTGCGATGTTTCAACACCTTTTGCAGCCAAATATTAGACAAACACTTGAAGCCACACAAATTGATAAACCAAGCTTATTTAATGCCATCGCCGAGCCTATTTTAATTCAAGCTGATGGCTAACGACTGAGATGTTGAATCGCCGCGAATACAAACTGATCGGCGACGATTTTTATTAGCGATTTTATATCCGTTTGTTATTCATCTCATTCACGCAATATTTAACTGCCCTGACCGTCATTGCCATAAAGGTTAACGATGGGTTTACTACCGCAGAAGAACAAAACGCTGCACCGTCTGAGACAAATAAATTATCAATGTCGTGGGTTTGGTTAAAGCCATTTAAGATTGAATCTTTTGGATCGCGTCCCATACGTGCTGTACCTACTTCATGAATCGCTAACCCCGGTGCGTTATGGTCATAGGTCGTGCGACTTTTAACATCCAAAATACCTGCTTTTCTAAGCATCTCGGCACCAACTTGTGCGGCATCTTCCATCATCAGTTTTTCGTTATCTGACCATTGGCAATTGATGTCCAATTGCGGAATACCCCATTTATCAGTTTTAGTTGGGTGCAATGCCACTTGGTTCTCAAATCTAGGTAACATTTCACCCTGGGCATAAAGCCCTAGTCGCCATTCTCCAGGTTCAGTTAGCTTAGACTTATAGTCGGCACCAATTCCGTCACTGCCACCTTTACCACGCCAATCGGTGCGATATGCCCCCATACCAAATGCATAACCACGTTTAAACCCTTCGCCATAAAGGCTCGGTTTATAACGAAAATTAGGAATGTAACACCCCGTTGGACGACGTCCCTGATAAAATTCGTCCTCAAACCCTTCAACCCTGCCATCGGCACTCGCATTGTAATTATGGTCCATTAGATAATGTCCCAATACGCCTGACGAGTTTGCAATACCATTAGGGAATTTCTTAGACTTACTATTGAGCATAATTTGGGTACTGCCCAGCGTACTTGCACACAAAAATACTACTTTGGCAAAGTATTCACGGGTGGTTAAATTGTCGTTATCGATGACTTTAACACCGAGCACTTTATTGGTTTTGTCGTCATAAATTAGACTATGAACCACACTATTTGGCGCGATATGCAGATTGTTTGTTTTCGCCGCCGCAGGCAGAGTTGAGCTTTGGGTAGAAAAATAAGCGCCAAATGAACAGCCTTTTTGGCATTCATTTCGGGCTTGGCATTGCACTCGGCCTTGCTCGATATGCAGCTGTGTCGGTTTAGTTAAATGGGCGCAACGGCCCATAACCACGTGTCGTTCAGTGTAATTTTTATCAACAAACTGTTTGAACATTTTTTCCGGTGAGGTCATTTCAAACGGCGGTAAAAATTCGCTGTCGGGCAAATTTACTAGCCCTTCGGCCTGACCACTAATGCCGACAAACTTTTCAACGTAGCTGTATTCATCTTTCAAATCATCATAACGGATTGGCCAGTCATTGCCTTCACCGTCACGTTTATTCGCTAAAAAATCGTCTTCACATAGTCGGTAGCTTTGTCGATGCCACAAAAGGGACTTACCACCGAGTTGATTGGCTCTAATCCAGGTGAAGTCGGTACCTTCTTTGGTCGAATAAGGCAATTCTCGGTCGTTACCAAAAAAATGCTTAGTGCTATCGTGAAACGCATAACATTTTTTTTGTTGATGGAAATCTTGTTCCACTAGTAAGTTATCGACCTTGCTTCTATTTGGAAACTCCCACGGGCCTTTACCTTCACCCGGATAGTCTTCACGGTGTTTTACCACACGCCCGCGCTCAATCATTAACGTATTTAATCCGCGTTCACAAAATTCTTTAGCTGCCCAGCCGCCGGTAATTCCAGAACCAACAACAATGGCATCAAAGACAGTATCGGTTTGTTCTATATACATTTTATCGTTCATATTTTACTCCACTGCCATTTGAGACTAATAAAAGGCATGTGAACCCCATGCTTTATCGCCCTTTTTATAAGGGATTGAACCGGTAAACCCACCCGGTACCGGCAGATATCGTAGCGCCTGTGTCGCGCCAACTTCTGACGTGAAAAAGCCGAACACGATAAGGTGTTTAATTAGCTGAAATTTGGACTTTTGATCGTGGTTAAAACCGTCAAGTCGTTCTAATTTAGTTAATAATTCATGACGTTGACTGTCAATTAACTGCGCAAATGACGTTGAAAAAGCATTGATGGCTGCACTTTCAATATCATCCACTATTTCTATTGCCAAACGTCGGTCATGCTCGTTGTAACAAACCGCTAATTGATGATCGATGAACCCATGACAATCAACATCTTCAGCACTTGGTGTATCTGTTTTTGGCAAAACGGTTCTGGCAATTTTTGCCAACGTCGCCATTTGTGACTGCGTAAAGGTTTTGCCTTTACGGTGGGCGCTGTTTGGTGTCATTTCGTAGGCAAATGCCTGATTTAACTTCACCCCACTGACAAGCGTAAAGGCTGCACTCGAACCAACTACTAGACCTAACTTACGCAGAAAGTCACGGCGCGTTGGTTCGGTTAATTCGTTATTAGATGGTTCCATGTTCACCTTCCGACTTTTCTACTGTTGAATCTGTGTCAGTAGATTGTTCTGGTTGTTTTTGTTGACCATTTGTTTGTCTTCTCACAATGACAAATAACACCGCAAATACAACGATTAAGACACTAGGGAATACCGTTAAGTTTGAGAGTACTTCTTGCCCGGCAACCAATCCAACTTGGTCTGGCGCGACATTTGACATTTCTGCAGTCTTTTTCGCGTCGTCAATCCATTGGCCAATAACCGGATTCCACATACTGACCGAAAACATGCCAACACCACCGGCTAAAGACAATCCTAGAGCGCCTGTTTTTGGCGTATATTCCACAACACAACCCAGCATAGTAGGCCAAAAATATGTCACGCCGACGGCAAATAATATCGCCGCTAGATATATCATTGGGCCGCTGACTTGGCTCATCATATAAATTCCGCTAAGTGCGATTACCGACGATACAAACAAGGTGCCAACAGGGCTTAAGCGGTGAACCAATGGCCCCGCATAATAACGACCAACCGCCATTAGACCTGTAATTAACGCTAGGATAAGCATTGGCGAAGCACCGCTTTCACCTAAAATGCGTTCAATCCATTGTTGTGTGCCAAGTTCGGTTGTTGCCGTCAAACTAAAACATAACAACAGTAAAAGGTATAACGGCGAAAATAGACTGCGCATGTTATTTATTGTTGAGTTCTGTACTTTGTCAAAAATTGGGAAGGTGCTTTTTAGCAACATAGTTCCGTAAATAAGCGTAGGAATTAGAATTAGTGCAACTTGCCATTGCCACGTTAACCCAATAGACGCCATAAATTGTGATGCTAATGCACCAATCAATATGCCCCCTGGGAACCACACATGAAAACGATTCAGCATTGTTGTTTTATTGCTTGAATGCAGATCCGCGATTAGTGGATTACAACCCGCCTCGACCGAGCCATTAGCAAAGCCAATTAAAAACGTTGAAATAAGCAGGCCCCAAAATCCACCAGCGGTTAGGGTAAAAATAATGCCAAACAAGTGACAGGTAAATGCCAAAACGATCAGCTTTTTAGCGCCAAGTGCGTTATACAAAATACCGCCAAACATAGTCGCTATAGGAAAACCCAAAAATGCCATGGCATTTATCCACCCCAACTCACGGCCGTTGAGCCCAAATTCAACTCCGAGTTCTCCTAAGATCCCCGCGCGAATTGCAAAGGTCATTGCAGTCACAATAAGGGCAATACAGCAGAGCCTAAAAATCTTATCCTTGTCGACGATATTATTCATAATGTTCTCTTTTTTGTTATTTTTATCTGTTGATTGAACTACTTGAATTAGCTGAGGCCAAGTACCTTATTATTAAATTCAACGTCTGCTGCTCCCCCAGCAAAATCGTCAAAAGCCTTATCTGTCGGTCTTATAATATGTTGTTCGATAAATTTAGCGCCCTCCGCGGCTCCATCTAAAGGATGTTTAATACAACATTCCCATTCCATCACTGCCCAACCTTCATAACCATAGGCTGTCAGCTTGCTAAATATGGCATTAAAATCTATCTGACCATCACCTAATGACCGAAAACGTCCAGGCCTATCGACCCAAGATTCATAACCACCATAAACACCAGCGCGTCCTGTTGCGTTAAATTCAGCATCTTTAACGTGGAATGCTTTTATTCGTTCGTGGTAAATATCGATAAATGCCAGATAGTCGAGTTGCTGCAATATAAAATGTGATGGGTCATAAAGAATATTGGCTCGTGGGTGATCATTAACCGCCTTCAAAAAGCGCTCAAATGTCACTCCATCGTGTAAGTCTTCACCTGGGTGTAACTCGTAACAGACATCAACACCTGCGGCGTCAAAGGCATCAAGTATCGGTAACCAACGTTTCGCAAGTTCGGCAAAGCCTTGTTCGACAAGACCGGCGGGGCGTTGCGGCCACGGATAAAACGTGTGCCACAATAACGCGCCAGAAAAAGTGGCGTGCGCGTTTAGGCCAAGCTGTTTACTGGCGGTTGCTGCCCACATCATCTGCTCAACAGCCCACTCTTGACGAGCGACTGGATTATTTTTGACGTGTTCAGGTGCGAAGCCATCAAACATCTCGTTATAAGCTGGGTGAACCGCCACTAACTGACCTTGTAAATGGGTTGATAACTCACTGATTGAGAGTCCATAACTTGCCACTTTTTTCAGTATTTCGTCACAGTACGAAGTGTCCTGAGCGGCCTGATTAAGATCAAAAAAACGGGCATCCCATGAAGGTATTTGAATGGCTTTAAAACCAAGTCCAGCCGCCCATTTACAGATATCATCTAGATTACTAAAAGGTATGTCGTCACTGGCAAATTGAGCAAGAAAAATACCTGGCCCTTTGATCTGTTTCATTATATTTGTCCTTCACTGTTAACGGTGAGCTTAAAGGGTTGCCATTTAGTTTGTTGTTTACTCGCCTCGACGACGTTTTCGATAAATGCCATGCCACGAATTGCCTGTTCAATATCAGGCGCAAGTTCACTAATGTCTGAATCCGATTGTTGTTCTAGTGCGATAATTTGATAGATAAACTGCAAATAAATATTAGCAAACGCTTCGATGTACCCTTCAGGATGACCAGCCGGTGTCCGTAAATACGCGTTAGTATTCGCGGCCAGCGTGCCGACGCCCGCTCGAATAATTTCCCTCGGCTGATTATTGTATTTTTTGATCAACGAGTTTGGCTCTTCTTGACGCCATTCAAATGAGGCTTTTGTCCCGTAAACTCTGATTGATAGATTGTTTTCTTCGCCAACCGATATTTGGCTCGCAATTAGTACGCCTTTGGCACCGTTATTAAATTTCAATAACACTGTGCCATCGTCATCGAGTACGCGTCCAGCAACGACAGAGGTTAAGTCCGCGCAAAGCTCGGTTATTTTGAGTCCACTAACATACTCGGCCAAATTAGCCGCATGAACGCCTATGTCGCCCATGCAACAACTCGCACCTGCACGTTTAGGATCGAGTCGCCAACTTGCCTGTTTGTTTTCTTCATTCGTTGTTTCCGCTAACCAGCCTTGACTATATTCAACAATAATCTTAACAACATCACCGAGCGCGCCCGCGGCAACCTGCTCACAGGCTTCTTTAACCATTGGATAACCGGTATAGGTATGCGTAAGCCCATATAATTTTTGCTGTGCAGTAACGATTTTTTCAAGTTCAAGGACTTGGTGTAGGTCCATTGTTGCAGGTTTGTCAGACAAAACATGGAACCCGTGTTCTAACGCGCATTTTGAGACTGGAAAGTGAAGATGGTTAGGGGTCACGACCGATACAAATTGGATCCGTTGCTCAGCGGGTAATTTGGCTTCAGCTTCAAACATCTGCTGATAGGAGGCATAACAGCGTGTTGGTTCAATCCCTAACATGTGTCCAGTTAATAAACAGTTGTCATGATTAGAGCTAAACGCACCAGCAACTAATTCTATCTTACCGTCTAAGAACGCGGCCATACGATGGATGTTGCCAATAAAAGCACCTTGGCCACCACCGACCATACCCATTCTGACTTTATTGCTGGTTTTTGCCATATTCTCAATACACATATAGATTACTAAACTTAATCCAGTATAAAGAGACATGGATTTAACCTATATAATAATATCGGTCAAAATTAAAAGGTTTTCGGCGTTGTGGTTTGTAATCTAACAAATAGAAAATCCCGAATCGCCTTTATTTATTGGGTTAGGTATATTTTGTCGGAGTTATGATTTGGTAATTTTTAGACTAATTACTTTAAAAGTAGATGCGAGATATTTAATGTTTGCCATGGAGTTGAGATTTAGGCTAAGCCCTTATTTTTCAAAATAAGGGCTTAGCCTATCCTTAGAAAATAACGTTTAGTCGGGCATACGGACCATGTATGATGTCGTCTCGGTCGTAATTAATGAAATATCCATCATCAGGGAAATCATCTTCGTCATCCCAATTGGATTGAACATGATAGTAGTCAACTTTATAACCGGCTTGAAAAGATGCACCAAACCCCTTTAATGCCCGAAAACGATGCTGCCATATATACCCCAATTCACCCGATACTCCCAACTCAATAGGATTTAGCCCGATGATGTCAGCTTTAGTTTCGCCTGTAACTTCAGTAACAGCATCTCGACCAACAGTCAGATTTGATAGGCCAATAAAGCCCGTTACATTGAGATAAAAACGGCTATAGTTTGTTTCATATCGATAACCATAGGCGGCTTCGTCAAAACCCAATTTAAATCCAAGTGAACTCATGCTAAAAGCTTCATCAAATGCCGAACCTAGATAAGCGCCATTGTGGGAACCAAAGCCAACAACACTTGGTGAATCAAACTGGTGATAATACATGCCCAAGAACAAACCTTTTTCGGCAATAATTAAGGCATCATATGTCTCTCGTTTACTGGTAAATGCATGTGACATATTGGTACCGTTTTGCATATAGCTTGCTGTACCGCCGGCATCCATTGTTGAATAACCTAATCGCAATGTGCTCGCGCCATTAAACAAGCCATGATAATCAAATTGAATAATATATTTATTCACGGCGGCTCGAATTAATTGGTTGTCGGTTAAGTTATCCAGCTGATCTTCTGCTTCGTTTTGTAATAACGTGACGGCTAACTGTGATTTTCCCCAGCGACCTTGAACAAAGAAAGATTTGAGAATATTGGTATTCATGTCATATTCAGTGGTAGCTTTTTCTACGTCATTAACGACAACACTTTGATTTACTGACCAATTAGCATATTGAAGCCCGCCCCCAGCCATAAAATCAACTACACTGCCCGATGCAAAGTCGTGTTGATTGTATTCCATCGTTTGTAAATCGCTTTTAGAATACTCAAAAGTGTCCAACTTTCGTTCCGACGTATTTCGGGTGGTTACAGTGATCTTATTACCAGTGACTTTGATTGTAGGTTCAAAGCCTATGTTTTCAACTTCAGAGGAATGTTCATTCCCTCTCGATACAAGACCTTTGTCATCAAAATAGTAGATGACTAACCCTTTGTTATAGGCGTTAACCCACTCGTACACTGCGGCAACATAACCAATATTTGGAACCACTTTAGCGTCAATGATCTGAGAATAATCACTGCGCTCATGCAACGCCGTTTTTGCAGATAACCATGGCTGATGTGATTTGACTCGGGGGAGATCAGATACATACAATTCAAAATCATCTTCACTGACAAAACTAACAGCCATTTCTCCAGAATAATTATGAGAAACCGATCCAACTTTACGCTCGGCTGGTAACTCAAAATACGTTTCTTTTTTACCAAAGTGACGGCCATCAATGAGGAGCTGAGTTGCCGACAGGCAAACAAGTTCGCCCTGAGGGGTTATGTCTCGTTCTTGGCCGTCACAAATGGACGACAACGACGCACGTTTGCGACCTTTTGAGCTATGAATAAAGTACTGCTTTTTATTGTCTTTTCCTTTAGAAACCCGAATGTAATCAGACACAATGGCCCACGCAACACCGTTGTAAAGAGCCTTAAGCTCCAATTTGGATTTGTCACTGTAACTCTGACGATATTTACCTATCGTCAGTTTCATCGAGCAGTTTTTTTTGCAATTAGAATTAGCCTGGCTAAAATCCACCATAGGCAGGGCTTCAACATTCGGAGCCAATCCTAATAACACCAATCCAAATAACCATTGTGTAATCGCTATCTTCATCTTCACTTAACTGTCCTTAATTGAGCTTTCTAAATAAACTGTTCGTAGTACTTTTTAGCTTTAAGTACTTTTTGAATATACCCTTGAGTTTCAGGGTGCGCATTTGCACGAAGCTTGTTGTAAACCTCCTGCGGTGCAAGTTGATTGATTGCTTTATAAGCTGGTTTAAGTTTTTTACTGCTTTTATCGTTAAAAACATAGGCAACATTGCCTGGGCCCGTATTGTAAGCCGCAATTGCGACATAAATTTTACTGGTTTCATTTTTTACTGGCGAAAAATAACGATTAACCAATAAATTCATATACGTCGAACCAAATTCAACATTGGTTTCAGGGACTAATAATGTTTTTTGATGCGGCGGTGTTTTTGATTTATTCAAATAGTCATTTACGTCTATGCCCGCGCTTGTTGGCACCACCTGCATTAAACCAAAGGCAGGGATGGGGGATTGGGCCATAGGATTAAAGCTAGACTCTGTTTCCATAATGGCATACAGGAGCGCCGGTGATAGGTTGTATTTATTGGCCTGCGAACTAACATAACGTCGATACGGTGTGGTTTTTTTCCACTGCGTACTACTGAATTTTATTTTCCGTGTCGCGGGTTGTTTTTTCTCTGGCGCCACACTGACTTGCTGTTGATGTTTAAGCGCATTACTGGTTTCCACATCAAAGGTATTAAGAAACATACGCTCTGGTAGTTGCTTCTCCACGGGCAACGTTTGGATATAGGCTTCGACTTTCTTTTTGGCCTTAACGAGTGCCTTAATATTTTCTTCAACGCGCTCAACTTCTTTCACGGGAATGGAACGCTTGGCAACCGATTTCACTAATGCCTTTAATTCACTTTGGCTAATACCAAGCGAATCCGCTACTGTTAATCCTTTACTCGGATCGTATTTTTTAATTTTTTTTGAGCTGAGCGACATGCCGTTTTTCAAATCAGCAATTGATGCATTAAGCGTATTATTTAATAAGGTTTCGGCTTGCTTTAAATTAGACGGTTTGATGCTGGAATAAAAAATTTCATCGGCGGCGTAATCAATGAGAACTTTCTCATTCATGTCTTGAGAATAAACAACTAGCCTTGAGCCACTGGACACATCGGCATACCCCCAAACTCCCGTAACTTGAGCTTTATACTGCGCTAACTCTTTCCTAAGATTGAGTTTGTAGTCAGCAAATTCCTTTTTCTCATTTTCTGCGAACGTTGTAAATTGTGCCTTAAAACGCTCAAATTCTGATTTTGGCGCGCTAACACCTTGAGGGAGTGCGCCTACCATGAAGAGCAAAATTGTCAAAATTTTGTATTTATTTTGCATGACATAACCTTTCTATACCCAGCAATTAGCTATTTATTAAATGAATGATGTCGCTGAATTAGTAAGGGGTAATTAGGAAGTTGTTGAAAAAATTGCATTTTCTTACTTACACTAATCTTTTGACAGGCTGTTTGCATCCTTACTAACGAGATTTAACATTACTATAAGCGTGGCAAAAAGGCACGGAAAGGTTACTGATAAGAGCGTAAATTTGCTAAAAAAACACACTTTATCTCACACTCGACTTTCTACCCATCGGTGAAGGGATCTGCTACGCACCGGTGACTGAATCTGACGATTGCTCATCAAAAAATTTTAAAAATGTTTTTGATTTTTTTCAGGTGCAGTTGTGAGAACAACGGTAGTCGTATAACGATAGATATAACAAGAGATGATTACGCACAAAATAAATGGGATGGTAGAAAAGAATGAATCACCGACAATCCAGAAATAGCCACTAATATGAATAATTAACATTGTGCCAAATATCACTGCTTTTCTATTTAACTTATCTTGTATTGAAAGTTCAGCTGAGCACTTAGAGCATTGAAAGTGTTCTGAAAATGACCAATAGAGTTGAAACCAACTAACTTTAGTTTTGCACTTAGGGCAAGCGTGATCTTTTTTCATAATCCTTGAACCTATCTTAATTTAATCCATTAAATAATGCCTAACAAGGCCATTTTATCTGTTTCGCTAAAACGAGTAAACATCAAATTCACCACGCAATTAGAAGAAACACAGAGCAAGTCACCGTTCTTTAATACATAATAAAACGGCATATGGATAACGAGTAAAGCGTCGTTAAGGCAATTAGAAAATTGTGGATACACATTGGCAACAGCGCCTATGTTTTATGTTTAATTGCAACTTACCTTAACTAACGCTTATTTAGACAACGCCTTGTTCTATCATGGCATCGGCAACACGTCGGAATCCCGCAATATTAGCGCCTAATACTAAATTTCCCTCATGACCAAATTCTTTCGCTGCATGACTTGAGCTAATAAAAATGTTTTGCATTATTTGCTTTAGCTGCTCATCTACCTGTTCAAATGTCCATTTTTGCATACTCGCATTTTGAGCCATTTCTAATTGGCTTGTTGCTACACCGCCGGCATTGGCAGCTTTACTCGGCCCATAAGCAATTTTAGCGTCAATAAATGCATCAACAGCCGCTTTAGTTGAAGGCATATTTGCCCCTTCACTCACCAATTTGCAATCGTTTGTTAATAAAGCCTTTGCATCCATCAAGGTTAACTCGTTTTGAGTGGCGCACGGAAATGCCGCATCGGCTCTATAACGCCAAACCGCGTGGCCGTCTTCAGGATAATGTGCGGCCTCTGTGTAGATAGCTTCTGGGTAACTTTCGGCATAATGAGCTAGGCTCACTCGTTGTTTTTCTTTAAGTTGTTTTACTAACTTTAGATCAATGCCGCGGTCATGATAAATTGTCCCCGATGAATCACTGCAGGTGATTGGTGTTGCTCCCAGCTGATAGAGCTTTTCCATTGTATATATAGCGACATTGCCAGCTCCAGACACTAAACAGCGTTTGCCATTTAAGCTATCTTTACGTTCTTTAAGCATGCATTCAGCAAAATATACAGTGCCATAACCTGTCGCCTCTTTACGAGCAAGTGACCCACCCCAAAGTAGACTTTTGCCTGTAAATACGCCGTCGTAATTTCCGGTTAATCGTTTGTATTGACCAAACATATAGCCTATTTCTCGCGCACCAACGCCAATGTCGCCCGCAGGTACATCCGTTGTCGGTCCGATATGGCGAAAAAGCTCTGTTATAAATGATTGGCAGAAACGCATAATTTCACCATCACTGCGACCTTTGGGATCAAAGTTTGCACCGCCTTTGCCCCCGCCTAAAGGCAGACCCGTTAAAGCATTTTTAAAAATTTGCTCGAATCCTAAAAATTTGATGATCCCCGCATTGACGGAAGGATGAAACCTCAACCCTCCTTTGTATGGGCCTAATGATGAATTAAACTCAATTCGATATCCCTTATTAACGTGTATTTGACCGTCGTCATCAACCCAAGGTACCCGAAACATAATCTGACGTTCAGGTTCAACAATACGTTGAATAATCGCTTGCTGTTGGTAGTGAGTATGTTTTTCTAAAAGAGGCGCTAACGAGTTAAGCACCTCTTCAACAGCTTGGTAAAATTCAGTTTGCGCCGGGCTACTGCGCATTAAATCAGATATCGTTTGGTGAATATATTTCATCAAATACGTCCTTTAAATTGAAAGATTACGTCTAGCTGTTGCCTTACAAATACAGTTTTAGCCGCATAAGGCTTGCCAAGTAATAACCCCCATGAAACCGACGTTCCTATGTTTAATTCAAGTCGGATTGGCCCCTTAGGCTTAACAACTGGATTTCGAGCCATGCAAGCGAACTAAGCAAAGAATCTCAATAGGAGCTCGATATTTTGTTTTGCGTTCCACTAATGCTGAGCTTTCTAATACAAATCACTAATGGACTTTGTAAATTGAGATCTTGCCTTCACTTTAGACAGAATTAGAGTCAATTAGGCAAAACGGGAAAATTAAGGCTTTGAAGACGTGTAATGAAATCTGAACACTGCGATGGCAACAACTTGTTCTTGAGCTTAGATAAAGTATAGAAAATCAATCCAGCAACATTTGCCGCCGTTTCAAAATTTAGGGAGAGAAAATTCAGGGTTTGAGCACTAACATTAGAGACACCCGCAAATAAAATGCATTCGTAATTTGTTGATAACCTAAATCTTCATTCATTACCTTTAGGATCGACAATGAGTAAAAACAAGACAAAATTCACGCCGTGTGAATTATATACTTTGGTTATACCAGCAAATGAAATAGCAGAAATTAAATGCGTTTTTAAATTAGACCACACATCCATTAATGAATATGAGCACCAAGCTATCACCCACGCCCGACAGGCAATTGAGGGTATCGAGGGTTACGCTTACATCCCCAGTTTAATGGAGTTCATTCTAAATAAAGTCCCGCCGCACAAATAAACGGTACACGTGTTGCTCGATAACATATGGATAATAATAGAACGCTGCTCACAAATAGCGACAAAAAATGGATTTTTACAAAATAGAAACACCTAACTCATTGTTAACGATAAGTTAGGTGTTAGTACTATTACATAATACGGCTAACATAACGTTTCTGTTAATCGCCATCTCCTCCTGAGCTGCCACCGTCAGAATCAAACCAACTAGAACTAGCATCCCCATGACGCAATTTGGAGCGTTTGGATCGGAATGCACTCACTAAAAATATAAGTGCTAATGCAACAACGATCCATAAGACTTTAGAGTGAGGTTCAACGGTGTATTTTTTATATGCCGCAATAAATAGAACTGTGGATATTATGAAGGGAACAAGTTTCATAAGCAGATCCGTGCCTTTTTGGGTGTTACGATAAAATCGAAAATTTAATTTAAGATCTTATAGTATAAATATTCCCATGCCAACTGAACGCTATATAAAGGCGGGTAGGTGTACTCTTCAACTTCGGCAACCATATACTTTGGCACGTTAAATTCAGCGTGATGAAATATCTCCATCCAATCAATATTGCCACTTGCCCCGAGCTCTTTATAATCTTTAATGTGCCAACTTAAAAATCGGTTTGGGTATTTTTTAAAATAATTCACAGGCTCTACCCCAGCGACTTTCATCCAATAAATATCAGCTTGAAAATACACATATGCAGGGTTGGTGTGTTCTAAAAAATAGTCATAGATCCGAGTGCCCTCGACATCGCCAAATTCGTCAGCGTGATTATGAAAGGCAAAGGTAATGCCCTTTTCGCGGCATAACTTCCCAATCGCATTATAATAATCGCTATAACGCTGCAGTTCTAATTTAGTCGTTACACCTTTGAGTTGATTATTGGACGTTGTCAGATAATGTACGCCCGCTTCTACATGGTCATCTATCGTCTTCGCCCACCATTTTAAGGCGCTTTCCCAATTGTCAGAAGCAGGCAGATCATGAAATGTCATGGACCCCATAAATTGCATTCCGTGTAACCTAACTTCCTGTCTAAACTCGGTTGGCGACATGCCATAAAAAGTTCCATTGTCATAAACGAAGGTTTCTATGTAGCTATAACCCATACGTCCTAGCTCTCTCAGCGTTCCTGCAGGGTCATTCAGCATTTCCTGATGTACCGAGACTAGTTGGATCCCAATATTTTTATCTTTAGGGTTAGAC
The DNA here is from genome assembly GCF_030548245.1 of Psychrosphaera sp. 1_MG-2023. Lineage (NCBI taxonomy): Bacteria > Pseudomonadati > Pseudomonadota > Gammaproteobacteria > Alteromonadales > Pseudoalteromonadaceae > Psychrosphaera > Psychrosphaera sp. 1_MG-2023. The sequence continues at coordinate 184,699 of NZ_JAUORW010000005.1, read as the reverse complement.
TTGATATAGCGGGTTTTCCAAAGGCTTTTACCTGTAACGTCAAACCCCTCTACTAATATATTGCTGGGGCTTTGAAACTCAAAATCGACTTGCAAATAAAAGTTACCAAGCATATCGACGTCTCGCATCGTCCATTTTTTATCCGATGAAAAAAGCCCTTTTCCTTTGAAAATAACCCCTTCTTGGTTTTGCCCTAATGCAATGATTTGGTCACTCTTAGTATCGTAACCAATCAATTCAGTTAATAAGGTTTTGTAATGGCCGTTTTGATATTGAAGTACTTCTACTTGCATCGACTGATTATTCATTGTTGAAATATTTTTCATCTTTATTGCAGGAAAGGCCCCAAAGTTTTCGGTTTCAATATTATCGCTGCTGACCCAATGCCCCGCATATTGATGTAGGCGATCAATTTGAGATTTGAGCAAAGGTTCTGCCAATAGGCTTTGGTTGAGAAAGAAAATGAATACAATCGAAATGATTAATCTCATGGTTAAGACCTGTCGTTTTATTAGTTTTAGGTCGCCCAATAACAAGGTAAACCTGCATGTTTATAAACCTCTCTCCCAATAAAAAAGCTTATAACAATTATTAGCATTTTTTGGAGTAAGGCCAGTCGCATTTACAAAATTTAGGAACGATAAATAAATCGATATAAATAGTAACGTAGGTTTCTACTTAACTATCTTTACGTATTTTTGTTTTAGGTATGCGATATCGATTACGATTACAGGAAGGTAATTAATAATTTAACGGTTCGTTAAGTTATAGTGGTACTGTGATTTTGGCCAAAGTATTAGACAATAAACATCGGCAATATCAGGCTAATAGCGTGAAAAATAATAAGGTATTGTCATTTCATAGGGTTAACAGTAGTAGCGGATAGATATGGAACAATCTCAAGAAAGGAATTAGCAGAAACAATTGAGCTGCTCCATGTTACTGGTGGAGCATATCAATTTTTTGTTCTACAAATTCGTGGGGTTCCTACAGACTCTGACCCTGCAGGTTTGTCCCTACCGGTTTTAACTTTTTGAAATTATCTTTTTATTTGGACTCGTTAGGTCCAATAGGAAGAAATGAAATTAAATAGCCCGCAACGACAACAAATAGCAGTATTGCCGGCAGAATTAATACCGGATATTCATTAAGTAACTCCATTATTACCCTCCGTTAGTCGCTACCAATTGTTTAAATAATAATTTATCGCTAATGACGATTATAGTAAACGATACCCAATTTTCACTTTTTCACAATACACTTTTTGCAATTCCAAAGAGCGTATGGTCAATTTCCACTTTAAGAATATTTGTCTTTATATTTGCTGGCGTATTATTTGGGGTATATAAGAATTGGCGCTCCCGGCAGGAATCGAACCTGCGCTTCAACCTCCGGAGGGTCGCGTGATATCCACTTCACTACGGGAGCAACTGGGCAGTAGTTTATGGAATAAGGGTGATAATTGCCAACATAAATCGATAAACGTTCCCTAACTGTTCAAATTTACAACAGTTTGTAGGTCATCATAATAAGCCAAACCTGACTCGCCGCAATGGGCTGCGCGATATATAGACAACCTAATATTGAGGTTAACTTGGTATTTTATTAGATGAATTTTTTATTGCGTACAACAATACGGTTATCACAAATTTAAAAAATCAGAGATAAACAATTGTTTTATCACCCTATTTTAGTTTACATTGGTGTAACCATGCTATTTACGTTTATTGCGAATTTGGCAAATTTAACTAGATATTTTGGCGTAATAAGCTTTAATTAACTCACCACATTCATATGATAAAAAGGGTAGGAGACGGGGTATGTCGTTAATGACAGTAGATCAAGTAGCTGAATTTCTTGGCGTGAAAGACGTTAGAGTTTTACGATTAGAACGCGAGCACTTGTTAAATGCAGCTGAAAAAGATGGCGGCGGTAACCCGTTGTTTAATCAAGAAGACGTTAAAAAATATAAAGAAATTGCTGAGCGACTCGGCGGCATCTAGTCTCTTCAGATACTACTATTGATAAAGCCTTAATGGGTGGTTGTGTTTTAACGCCCAGCAAAGGCAAGTTAGTCGGTAAAACTCAATCCAATGCTGTGCACCTTGCACAAATTCATTAGGCGCTAATTCATTGCTACCGCTTTTATCGAAAATTGCCGTTAAGTTAAATTGTTGTACATAACTTAGCAGCAACTTTTGAGTCTGTAGTTCGTTTAATTCAAATTCGACAATGATACTCGCGAGATCCCATCGAACGTCGGTGTACTGTGCACATTCCCAATCTAACAAGCCAACCTTAGTATGATCAGGTGTCATTAAGATATTGCCTAGATTTAGATCTCCATGAACTAACCCTTTGAAACACCCTGTTATATTTTCATTGTTATCCGTCAGACATTTAATGGCTTCAAATTTTTGTTTTAACTGCCATTGGTCGTTTCTTGTCGTTAATACTGAGTCTATTTCTTGTTTTAACTGCGTGATTGTCCAAGTTGCAGGACTTACCTGCTCTAACTTTGTTGTATGGGCTTCTATGAGCGCATCGACAACTAACGGTAACATTGTCAATAATAACTCTCGGCTCATCAACGCCCCAACAATTTCTTCTGTCGCTAATGACATCCCCTTATTATCACGCCAAGTGACCTTTGGAACGCTTAGATGTTGATGTGGTTGCGAGTTTAAATGTTGGGTAATATCAGCTTCATATTGCAATGAATCTGATGCTAGTTTTGTGCGTGCAGTTTTAAGATACCAGACTTGGCCATTATCAAAGTAACATTTTAAGGTGTTGTGGGTGCCTACAAACACGGCATCTAACCGAACGATTTGGTCAAGCAAAGTCTGGGGTAAATGCCTAACCTGAGGTGTGTCTACTAGATCAATGCCATTACGCATGGTCTAATAATTCATTGTCGTCTGTTTCTTGCTCTTCAATATACAACTTACGCCAACTTATATAGCCGTGGGCGGCAAATAGGGTATATAACATAAATAGGACGACGGTTGGGTAGTAGCCTTGTGTGACATATAGAAACAAGGATGCGATATCAATTACAACCCAATAGAGCCAATTCTCCAATACTTTTTGGGTTAGTAAATACGTAGCAAATAGCGCAAATACTGTAGTGAAAGTATCTAAGTATGCCATGTTTGCATGGGTAAAGTTGTCGAGCATAAATCCAACCACCAATACCATTAACGAAATAACAGTAATGTATTTTATGTGGGATGCCATACGCCACGATATAATTGGTTTTACGGTGGCGATATCTTCAAAAATCGCATTTTCTTCTGCACTTTTATCAACAGTGCGCCACTGGTGAAAACCAAAAACCGCCATCAACATATAATAAAAGTTTAGCAGGCTTTCCATTAGCAAGGCACCATGCCAAAAGAGTAGGGTGTAGATTGCCGTACTAACAAAAGCCGCTGGCCAACACCAACTATTTTGTTTTATGGCTAATATGACATATACAAGGCTCAAAATAGCGGCAATGTATTCCCATATCGACATTGCTTCGAATCCAGCTAAAACCCCATCAATCATTTTCCGATTAGCCCTTACCAACTGTGTTAGACAAGTCACCTGGAATAAACTTACAGACAAATACGGTTGTTCCAAACTGCTCGAAGCTTCGTTTTAGTTCGGTATTTAAAGCGCTCATAACTATGTCATAGTCACCAAAAATTTGAGTACTCATGCAATTTGTAGATACGTTAATTGCTGAGTACTGATTTAGCCTGGCGATAAAATCAGAGATAGCCGCTATATAATCAACTTCGCTTAGTGGGTACTTACTTATTTCGACGCTTAATTTCAATTTCGTGCTTCTCTTGATCTAATTTTTAAACTGCTTTTGGGGTCTAAACTCTTGCCTAAAATTATTGGGTTTTATCCCATTTTCTTAGAAAACGAAATCGACTTTTACACCATAAACAAATGGTTCGCCAAACTGTTCATAAAGTTTGTTCTCCCAACCGTCTCTTGGGTCATTGCCAAAATAGAAACCACGTACGCCGTACGTTTCGTCTGTTAGGTTTCGAGCCCAAAAAGTGATGTCCATGTTGTCGCCAATATAAATTACACTCGCATTAATCAATTGCATTGCTTCAGATTTCTGGTCATGGCTAAATGAGTAGTAAAACTCGTCTTTACCAGTAAGGCTAACACTTGCTTCAATACGGTCTGTAACTCTAAAGTTACCGCCTAAATGGAATTGATAGCTTGGGGCATGGGCTTGTTCGCGGTCTTGGATAACAATGATTTTGTCTTCCCATGTTTCTGGATCCGTGAACTTACGATTTATATTGTCTACTTCGGTTTCTAATAACGACAATCCAGCCGTAATAGACATAAACGAATTTGGTTCGTATTTAACATTGGTTTCTAAACCGTAATTAACGCCTTGCGGTGCATTAGAAATATAACCAATGAAAATAGGATTGGCTGAATTGTTTTGCACGTCAGCTTGATTTGTGAGCCATTGTTTTATTTGGATATTGTCACGAGTAGCATAAAAAATATTGGCGCTGGCTGTTAACGTATTTTTGTTATTGCTTGCTCTTATGCCCATCTCAATATTTTCAAGCACTTCGGGTCTAAACGTTGAATATTGACTCAATTCTGCTCGGTCCAAATCATTTTGTAAGTCACCCACGCGCCCTAATGCTTCACCATTAACACCGCCGGATTTAAAACCACGACTAATTCGAATATAGGTTAAGAAGTTATCACTGTATTTGTTACTCGCTGATACATGACCCCCCCACATGTTATCGTCAAAATCATGGGCTGTGCCTGCATTATCAACATACTCACCGCTATAACGTTCGAAACGCAATCCAGTAGAGATCTCCATAGTGTCCGAACCTTCAAAGCGTTTTTCACCATAGATAGCAAAATTATTAACCTCATTTTCGCTTTCAAATATACCAGCCGCGTAAACATAATCTCGAGTTAGCTCTTCTGTAATACTTCGGCCAAACAAACCAACAACTAAGTCGTCTTCTTTTGAGCTGAAAGCAACGTCAAATTGATATTGCGCTTTATCACGAAAATACGCATCAGTGCTGGTGTATCCATCTGGGTGGATGCCGTCATACGCCCAATCTTCATCATAGCCATATTCCGTGGTTGTATGAGAAGAGCTAAACGCCACTTTATTATTAAATTGCTCAGCACCTCGATAATAACTAATGACACCAACAGAAGTTGTGTCCTGGCGGTCAAAGCCTGGTTGGTCCGACAAGGTATTGCGATTGTTATCTAATGAAAAAGTGTCATAACCGTTGTCGATATCAAATTTGTGAAGCGTAGATGCGATGATCCAATCGTTCGTTATAATCGATTTCACATTTGCTCTAATTGCTAACTCATCAAAACCATTAGTGTCATCTCGGTTTAGGTGGGTATTATTAATGTAACCATCACCATCAACTTTATTGATAGAAACCCGATAAGCGTTGCTTTCGTTAATATCGCCGCCAGTAGCAAAACCAAGATTTGTGTAACCGTAATTACCCGCTTCAAGTCGAAGTCTTGTTGGGTGAGCCAAGCCTGTTTCTGCACTGCTTATGTTGACAAAACCGGCCATGGCATTGGCGCCAATGCTGGTGCCTTGAGGCCCTTTAAAAACTTCGATTTGTTCAACATCAAACATCATCGCAGCACCGCCAACACCAGAGTAATCAATACCATCGATTGCAATACCAACAGATGGGTTGACCGGGTCGACAAACTGACTGCGTTCTCCAATACCACGAATTTGTATAAAGCGGGCACGAGAGCTACCCGCAGAGAAATTTACATTACCCATTTGTTGTAACATATCTTGCAGATGAGTTGCGCCTAAACGCTCTATCTGTTGCATATTTACAATATCAACCGCATTAGCTGCGTCGGATGCAACTGTTGGTAGGATCTCACCTTTTACTTCAATCTTTTCAATTTCATCTGTTTCTTCGTATGCAAACGTCGAAACAGAGAACGTCAGTGCGATTAGAGATGTGACGTTACGAATCATACTCATTATATTAGTTGTCCCTGAAAATGTTGGTGTCCCGTGATTGGCGTGCCCAACCTGAGATAAAAGCTTAATTTAATGGATTAATTTTCGATCATACCTAAATTAGTATAGTTACTCCAATTACTGTTTTCTATGAATTATGCTTTTTAATGTGTTTAATTATCGGCGCTCACGCATTTATTGCCACTAAAAAGGAAAACTTAATTTGAATTGTTAGTATGTCAGTCGCATTCCAATATGCGGGATATCGTCTTCCAGGTACATTTCGGTGATTTGAACAAACCCCAAATTTTGGTAAAAAGCCTGCAGGTGCTGCTGTGCAGAGATATGGCAAGTGCACTGTGGCCATCGTTGTTTCACTTCGGATAACGCACTTTTCATTAACGTAACACCTAAGCTTTTTCCTCTATGATTCTGGTGGACGACAACCCGCCCGATAGCAGACTCTTTCGGATAAACAATGTCTGGCCCAATAAGTCGGCAATAGCCAACCATTTCGCCTTTTTCATAAGCAAAATGATGGTAAACGTTTGGCATTCGGTCAATGTCATCTAAATCTGGGTAATAACAGGTTTGCTCGACAACAAACACGTCAATTCTGAGTTTAAGCAGGTCATACAATTCGTCAGTCGACAGTTCGCTAAAGGACTTAGTTTGCCAATTTAGTTCTATTGTCATTATGTTCCTCATAAATTTATATTGTCGTTAAACGCAAATTACATGGCGATGATAACAAGCAACTTGGCAAAGCCCAATCAGCCAGTTATTCTTCTTTTAGTTCCAGTATTCTGAGTAATGTATGATTAAAAATGCCGTTTTACTAATTTGTTTTGTTATCTCAACTCACCTATTTGCACAGCAACCAGTCGAACTAGAATGGGAAAATTTGGTGCCTAACGATTTTCAGATCGAAGCACCCAACGTTGAGCATATTGGTCAAGCTATGGCAGGCCCACAAACGATTAACGCCCCTGTTGTAAAGGAGTTAGACGGCAAATTAGTTAAAATCCCTGGATTTGTTGTGCCATTAGAAGGTGATGAAACATCTGTTACTGAATTTCTACTCGTCCCTTATTTTGGCGCATGCACGCACGTTCCGCCGCCGCCCTCAAATCAAATTATCCATGTCACCTTTAAAAAAGGGGCGCCTGCTGAAGCGCTATACGACCCAATCTATCTAATTGGCACACTATCAACTAAAGAATGGAAAGGCGAGTTAGCACAAGTTGGCTACACTATGGTCGCAACGGCATTTGCACCGTACGACGACTTTTAATTATTTCGCAATCCTTCATTTTCAATCGCATCCAATTGTCGGTCAACAATGCTGCAAATTTTTCGACGATTTTGATCTGAAATTTCAGTATTAAAAGCATCGTGTTCACAATAATTGCGGTGAAACTTCATCAAACCTTCAGGTGTAAAAAGGTAAGGTTTCAAAAACTCTTCCTCGGCGTCATTTAGGGTATTAAAATGACTGACGATTTCGGCGCTTACGGTATCGGTAATTCTGTTTTCTGCGTATTCCGACGACGCAATATTACTCACAAATCCAAGAAGCTTCGCTCGGATATCGTTTATAAATGGGCTATCGATAGTGAGTAACGACCCTATCAATAATAAAAACAAAATAAATTTCATATTAATACCTACTAATTAAAATGAGAATATACGCCAAAAATGTGATTTCTTTGTTTAAATGTCATTTTGTTATGTAGCAGATCAAAGAAACGACAATTTTTCCAATAATATATCATTTTATGCTTTATAATCAGAACAATACTGCAACCATAATTGTGTCCCCTTTTTTAGGGTGTATTGTTGCTAGTTAATTCCCTAACATTGTTACAATGTTAAGGGGTTTTATTATTTATGGCCAAATCTCTCAAGCCACGGATCGTCCAATGAATCAAAAAATTGATATTAAAAACATCCCTTCCGACGTTAAAGTTCATCGTCCTGAACAATCTGACAATCATACTTATAATCTGCGAAGTCGTATTTATGTAAGAGCCGTAAAAGGTCTGCACCAACTGATACGTCGTAAAATAGGTATTATATCGTTAGGATTATTCGGATTATTACCTTGGTTAAAATACGGTGACCGACAGGCTATTTTACTCGACATCGTAAATCAAGAATTTAACATTTTTGGCCTAACACTGTGGCCTCAAGACCTTACCTTATTTGCCTCTATTCTTATTATTTCTGCCTATTTGCTGTTTTTTGTGACGACATTTTATGGTCGGGTTTGGTGTGGTTATTTATGTCCACAAACTGTGTGGACCTTTATGTTTATTTGGTTTGAAGAGAAAATCGAGGGGACAGCTAATAAACGTAAACGATTTGACGAAATGCCAATGAGCTGGACAAAAGTCTGGAAAAAAACGCTCAAGCATACCTCCTGGTGGGGTGTTTCGTTGCTAACCTCATTAACGTTCATCGGTTATTTTGTTCCTATCGACCAATTATTTGTCGACTTTTTTACGTTTGAAGCCTCATCAGCGATTGTTGGTTGGACCCTATTTTTTGCCGGCGCTACTTATGCTAATGCCGGTTGGATGCGTGAAGTTATGTGTATTCATATGTGCCCATATTCACGGTTCCAGTCGTCGATGTTTGACAAAGATACGTTTACAGTTACCTACGACACTGAGCGCGGTGAAAAACGTGGCCCTCGTTCACGTAAAGTTAACCGTGAAGAAAATGGTTTAGGCGACTGTATTGACTGTAATCTATGTGTTCAAGTGTGCCCAACAGGCATCGACATACGCAATGGCTTGCAATACGAGTGTATAAACTGCGGTGCCTGTATAGACGCCTGCGACGAAACCATGGATAAAATGAATTATCCACGTGGATTAATAAGTTACACCACCGAACATAGCTTAGAGGGTAAACCGACTAAGATATTGCGCGGTAAGTTGTATGGCTACCTTGTGGTTATTTCTATCATGTTTGCTGCCTTTATTTGGCAAATTTCGTCGCGAGTGCCGCTTGAACTTAACATCGAACGAGACCGTAACGCTTTGTATCGTGAAACAGATGAAGGTCTCATTGAAAACACTTATACATTGCAGATTATTAATAAAAGCCAAACAGACAACGAATATTTAATCGAAATCCAAGGGTTAGATCATTTCGATTTTATTGGCCTCAAACAAATTAAAGTTAAAGCCGGCGAAGTACTCAGACTGCCGATCAGTATTGCTGTTGATCCATTTGAGTTAAACAAGCCAATAACGGACATAAAAATTGTTCTTCATTCAACAAGTGGTGACTTAACCGTAGATGAAGAGTCCCGCTTCTTTAAGGGACGTTAATGTCGTCATTTAATTTTTCTGAACTTGGCCCCGACATGATATTGGACGCTATCGAATCACTCGGGGTGTATCCCGAATCGGGTTTATTAGCGTTAAATAGCTATGAAAACAGGGTTTACCAATTTAGAGCTGACGACCAACTAAAATATGTCGTAAAGTTTTATCGACCTGAACGTTGGACCAACGAGCAAATTCTTGATGAACATCAATTTGCTTTGCATCTCGATAGCGAAGATATTCCTGTTGTTCCGCCGTTAGTGATTAACGGCGAGACACTTTTTGAATATAACAATTATCGATTTTGTTTATACAATAGCGTCGGCGGACGAATGTTTGAGAATGATAACCTTGACCAGCTTGAGTGGTTAGGGCGCTTATTAGGGCGATTTCATAAGGCCAGCGGTGTTAAGAAGTTTAACAACCGCAGTACCATTAATTTCCGCCCTGAATTTGCCGAAGCTCGCGCTGAACTGCAGCAATCTGACTTTATTCCGTCCTATTTAAAAAATACCTTTTTCCATGACTTAGACATGTTAATTGACGAAACATTAACGCGCCTAGACCAGTCCTCAGCTGAATATGACGTGATCAGATTGCACGGTGATTGTCATGCGGGCAATATTTTGTGGCAGAGTCATGGCGACCAAGACGACGCGATTTTAGTTGACTTAGACGATTGTTTAAATGGTCCCGCCATTCAGGATCTGTGGATGATGTTAAATGGTGACCGGCAGCAACAAATGCTGCAACTCGATACCCTTGTTACCGCGTATGAAGAATTTAACGAATTTAATACAGCGGAATTGTCGCTTATCGAACCTTTGCGGGCACGTAGAATGGTCAATTATATGGCTTGGTTAGCAAAACGTTGGTCTGATCCTGCATTTCCAAGGAACTTTTCTTGGTTTGCATCAGACAAATACTGGGAGCAGCAAGTTTTAGCCATTAAAGAACAAATTTATTCGCTAAGAGAACCGCCGCTTAAGTTAGGTTATTAGTCGCATTCCAAATAAACTGGGTTGTAAAAATATTCTCTACAGGCATAATTTGGGTCAACACGATACCAAATCGTAATTTCAATTAGGATAATTCATGAAAAAGATCATCACTCTGTTAGCCACGTTTGTTTTCGCATTTAGCATTCAGGCCGTAGAACTTAAAGAAGGCGTTCACTTTGAAGTGATCGCTAAAGAGAAAACAGAAACTCCAGAAATCAAAGAGTTTTTCTCATACTACTGCCCTCATTGTTTATCATTTGAACCGTTGGCAGCTAAGTTAAAAAAGAGTTCTAAAGCTCAAGGTATCGAATTTAAAAAGAGCCATGTTGACTTTTTAAGAGCCGCAGGTCCTGATATCCAAGAGTTATTGACTCGTGCACTTGTTGCGTCAGACAAGCTAAATGTACCACAGGTATCAACCGCTATTTTTAACTATATCCACAAACAACGCGCGGTTTTCACTTCTGAAAAAGACGTTAAAAACTTATTTTTGGTTCATGGCGTAAGTGCCGAGCAGTTTGATAAAGCGTTTAATAGCTTTGCGGTTAAAGCGGCGTCGAAAAAAATGAAAAAAGACCAAGTTGAATTGTCGCAAGCGCGCGTATTAACGTCTGTTCCTACTTTCATTGTTAACGGTAAATACAAAATCCTAAGCAAGGGCTTTAAAGCGTCTACTTATGATGATTTATTTTCACAACTTGAAAACGCGGCACTAGAACTAGCCAAAAAAGACTAGTTGTTAGCCCTTACGGGAGCTAGCTCATAAAGTTGAAGTCATTAATATCAGCGGCGTTCGCGCCGCTTTCAAAACAATCACACGTTAAAAACATCAACCTGCCTTTACTTGGTGAAGTGCAATACCTTTTGAAGCTTTCTCCTAAACGCCGAACCGTATCTTTACAAGTTAAGTCCGGGCAAATTGTAGTCAACGCCCCTAGCTACATTCATTTATCGGACATCGAGCAGTTTGTTGTCGGCCGTGCTTCTTGGCTTAAATCTGTTTTGCAAAAACAAGCTCAGTTACCTAGCAATAAAATGACCTACAAAAACGGTTCCGCACTGTTATATGGTGGCATTTGGCATGACTTGTTATTTAACGTTGGATCGGACAACTCGATTGTACATGACGCCACAACACATACATTAACGTTAATTGGCCCGAGTCAAAGTCTCAAAAATCCCAGTTATATACGTCGTCGATTATTGGCTTTTTTTAAACAAGAAGCCGAAACCTTAATTGCGCAACGCTTAAACTACTGGATCGAACGGTCGGGTCTAACGCCAACTAAATTGAGTTTTAAGTTCTATAAAAACCGCTGGGGTTGTTGTTACCAAAGTGGCGAAGTACGGTTTAATCCGCTGCTGGTTTCAGCACCGCTTGAAGTCATAGATTGTGTGGTCATTCATGAGCTTTGCCATTTAAAACATATGAATCATTCAGCGAAGTTTTGGGCATTAAATAAAAAGATTTGTGGGCACTGTGACGAAACTAAAAATTGGTTACGGCATAATCATGAGGCTTTGCAATTACCAACCATCAAAGAACAATAAGACTCAATGCTGCATTTTAGTGTCGGGCTTTACGCAACTGCGTTAAAAGAAGTAGTTTCTGTTTGATACGATTGTGAATATCGATTTTGGATCACTTGGCCTACAGGACTCGACTCAAATCTCGATGAAGTTGGTTCTTCTGCCAGTTTTAATGTTTGGCTTTGTTGAGCTTCCATTTCAGAAGACTTATCGTTTTTAACAGCGTTATATTCACCCGCTAAGGCTCGTTTACGAGGCTCCTCACCTATAGGCGACTCTGTATTAACTTCAAACTTTTCATCGTCACTGGTTGAACTAGAGGCCGCTTGACTCGTCTCACGAATTAACTCAGCTCTGGCTTCGGAAATTTTTTGGCTCGCTTCAGCCGCAACCTTACGATCTTGACTTGATGGTTCAGCCGGCGCCAGTGCGGCAGCTCTAACGGTTTGCATTTTTTGAATCGTTTCTTGTGCTGTTGGCTCTTTAGATACATCAATTGGCACTTCGCCGCTTACTGCATACTTCTGACCGTTTGGACCAGTTTCATATTGATAACTTGGTGTTCCAGCATGTCCGCCGCCAACAGAAGCGTGTGCCTGTTCATGGGCGCGAACTTCATCGTCACGACGTTCGAGTTGCTGTACTTCTTGACGAACTGCTTCATTTTTAGCTTGTTCAGCACGTTCTTCAGCTTTCTTCTCTTGGTCGCCATCGGTTTGTTCACTGGTGTTCTGCTCAGCGCTTTCGTCTCCAACTGTATCACCCGTTTCTCCTGCCGACCCCTCCTGTGACGATTCTTGACCGCCCTGTTGGGAGTTTGACTCGCCCTCAGCAAGTGGATCGTCTGGAATTACCGAGCCGCCGAGTTGCTTAATGCCATCGTAAGTTGGATTATCAACCACTGGAGGGCGAACATCTTGTTCGCGCGATTTTTGCGGGACGATTGCTTCGGCTTGAACTGGCGCTGGGACAACTTCTTTAATTGCATTCGCGTGCGCAAGCGACTCCGTTGTCGGAGCAGCTGCATTCACAATATTGTGAGGTAACGGCGGTGCAATATTTAAAGACATTGTTGTATCTATCTCGCTTTACTAAACTTTGGTGTCAATGAGAGTGCCAACAACATCATCGGCAGTTTTAATCACATTTACATTTGCTTTAGCTAAATGTTCATTTACCACTAAGTTTACCGCTTCAGCATTAAGTGAAACAGGTGGTGGTGTATTTTCGCGCGGCGCATTTTCATTTTGGTCATTTGCCACATCTGTTTGTGCAACGACATCACGCTCAGCTTGCAGCTGATTGATATTTACGCTTGCTTGTTCTATGCCTTGCTCTGCAGCTTTATATCCGTTTAATCCAGACACCACTGCAGAAGACACATTTGAAATGTCCATCTTACCCCCTAATTTATTACCACATATTAATACACGCTATTTTGTAAACGTAATACGGGCCAATAAAAAAACTCTACCATGTACAATTATTAACCAATAGTAAAATATTGCAAGTCCTTACGTTAGATTAATTAGGTCTAAACACCATAAATTAAAGGCCTCAGGGTGCGAAATAAAAGGCGCATGAGAAGCTTTATCTAGTTCAGTGACATCAAAAGCTTGCGTAAATTCAGTAAGTTGTTTGGTCATTTTTATTGGCACTAAAGCATCTAACCGTCCTAATAAAACAGCTACTGGCACCTGGATAAGATGTAATTTTTGCCGTAAATCAGCATTTTTTAATATCTCCAACCCCTGTTTTAGCACATCACTCGTCGGAGTTGGTTTGGCCAAAACAGCGGTTTTAATTCTTTTTATATCTTGCTTTGCAGAAACACTGCCCATCGCTTGAATCGCCATAAACCGTTCTATAACCGCTTTATGTTCATTATCAAGTTGGTTTGCAAACTGATCCAAAACTGCTGGTTGAATACCCGGCCAGTTGCCGTCAGCCATAAATTTGGGTGAACTGGCCACCAAACCCAAATTGAGGATCTTTTCTGGTTGGGTAATGGCTAATTGCGTTGCCACTACCCCCCCTAACGACCAACCAATAATGGTGCTTGGTTCTTGGATTTGGTCGGCTAACCAATCACTTAAGGTTTCGACAGTGTGGTTATTTACGGTATTTGGTTCATCACCATAACCTGGCAGTTCAATGGCAACAATTGGTCGCTCAGTGAGTAACGACAACTGCTCGATGGTTTGCGTCCAAACATTATTATTCATTCCCCAGCCATGGATCAGTATCACTGGCGATTGAGATAAGGTAAAACTAGTGATGGCAAAACCCTCTTATTAAAAAATTAAATCACTCAGGGCATTAGGCAATTGGGTCTGAGAAATTAAAATACGGAACTTGAAAAACAAATGGATTTTAACGCGACAAAAAAATGGATACAAAGCTTTCTTATCAAGCACATGCCAACCGATTGTATTTTGTGTCAATTACCACTAGAGAAACCTCAGCGATTTACTCAATTGTGTGCAACCTGTGTGCTAGACATGCCAACTTATCCTTTGGGCTGGGATATTAAACAGCACGATCCCAAAGCCACCAGCGAGCTCACCTGCAGTAATCTAGCGGGGATCACAGCAATTGGAAAATATGATTGGCCTTTAGATCACGTCTTACTGCAACTCAAATTTGGCCGCAGATTGTGGGCCGCTCGACCAATAGGAGCTCTTTTGACCAAACAGTTGTCACAATTGTTCTGGCCCCAGATTGACTTTGTCTGCCCACTGCCATTACACAAAAATAGATTGCGAAGTCGTGGCTTTAACCAGGCATTTGTCATCTGCCAACATATCAAGTTTGACTTGCCGGTTAACATTTTGTGCTCTTTAAAACGGGTAAAATATTCGATGCCACAAAGTGAACTGTCGCGTCGTAAACGTTTGCAAAATGTTCGCAATATATTTCGTTGTTCTGAAGATTTAACCGGCAAAACGATTTTATTGGTAGATGATGTTGTCACTACTGGCGCTACTTTAGACAATGCCGCTAAAGCACTTTTAGAACAGAACGCAACCGCAGTTTATGCTGCGGTTGGTGCTATTAGAACGCTGGATTAGTAAGAAATACCTTTCGCGATAAATAAGGCATTGAACAACAAACGTTGGCTACCATAATTTATTGCTCTAAAGTTCGGATTGTCGGTCATGCCAATGACGACGCCACGGCCAAAACGATGAGCGACTAATGCCGTCGCTTCTGCGATTTTTTCAACATTGACCTGATCGGCATACCCTGAAATCAGTGGCTCTTTAGTATATTTAGCAACAACAGTGAAAGGCTTTTCAGGTTCGAGTAATAAATCGATGCTATTTTTAAACAACGGCATAGTTGCGTTACTGATACCAAATGACAAAGGATGTCCTAGGTCGATGTCTGCAGCAAAATAAGCGCCTGCAACACGTTGACGACCTTGCAATGCTTCTTTGTCGTTGTAGCTTAAACCTTCGCTTTTAAAGCGCTTGCGCATATCTTTTGCGTTTATATGTTCCGCACTGAGTAATTTTTGTTGAGACAACCACAGGGCAGCGCGTTTTTGCCCCCACAACACACCGCCGCTTTGTACCCAACCTTTTAGTTGTTTCGCTAAATTGTCATCGCTTTTACTGAAACTGCCGTCCGCTAAAATAATATGGGTATAACGTGACAAGTCCGTTGCTATTATTTTTCGCTTATCAATAATCGTTGGCGAAAAACCAACGTGGCGGTCAAGTGCATACCAAGTTTCACCTACTTCATATAAGTTCATTCCGTTGCCGCCAATGACTAGGACTTCAGGCAGTTCAACGTTTAACATTGAACGACTACCCAAATCGATGCCCTTAGCCGACAATCCGGTGGTGATTTGGATTAGCTCTATCCCATGCTTATCAGCTACCGCAGCTAATGTTTTGCGCCAATCGCCTTGTTGCAAACCGGCATGAATTAACATTGTGCCTGCCGCCAATTGCTGGTCACCTTGCTTTGTCGAAATATAAAGCGGCTTCATCGCAGAACGAACCTTGATGTTTTTAGACAACAATTCATAAACTGCGGGCGCAGCACTAGAATCACGCCAATCGATGGCATAGGAGTAAACGTCATCTAGTGTGTTGTTGTTTGTTACTTTACGTTGCCAAAGGTTATTTGACACGTTTAAGCTTCTTTGTGACTTAACAGCGCGGTATTCAAGGTTAAAGGCCATTGCCAAGTTCCAACTAGATACGTCGTAGAATGTATTATCGTTAAAACTGGTGGCTTCAGAAAATATAGAGCGAATTAACCGAGCTTGTGGTTGCTGCAGTGGAATGTACACACTGTTTTCGGCTGTAAATTGATGTTTGTCGATTTTAGCGTCTTTGTTTATCGCATAGGCTTGTATATTGTGTTGCTGCAACAAAGCCACAAAGTCGGCGACTCTTGATTTGTCAGCAATATCACCAACGATAAAACCATCTATGTCAGCTTTTTTAGCAACTTTTTTGGCATCTTGTTCAAATTGCCATTGGTAATCGAGTAATACTTGTTTGTTTTCCAAACTGCCTTTTAACGTAGAAAACGACGCAGTAATTTGATTTTTAATTGTTGCAGGGAAAGCAACATCGCCGTTTATCGACTCCTGCAAATGGCCACGTGACGAACCTTGCTCAAACAAAATCCCTATCGTGCCGTGTAGGTCGGGGTAAGTTGAGCCCTTACCTGCATAAAAATCGTCAAATGCTTCTTCGGTAAAATACAGTTGCTCTTGTTGGTCAAATGCCGCGGCGTGATACGTTGCTAATTCTTTAGTGAGTTCTACGTTGCGCTCAGGTGTAAATGGGTTTTTACGAGACGCTATGCCAGGTTGAAAAAAGAATGTGCTGTGTGTGCCCATTTCATGATGGTCAGTTAACACGTTTGGTCGCCATTGATGATACTGCGCGATACGAGCGCGAGATTCTGGATGTTGTAGCAATAACCAATCCCGATTTAAGTCAAACCAATAATGATTTACCCGTCCTCTGATCCAGTCTTGTACATGCTCACGATTATTCGGATCGCTATTTAAGTTCATGCCTTTATGTTGATTTGCCCATTGCGCAAAACGGCTTAATCCATCCGGATTTAAACTTGGGTCGAGTAATACCACCATTTGATCTAAATATTCCGCAACGGCAGGTGAACTCGATGCCGCTAAATAGTAGGCGACTAACATCGACGCATTACTGCCAGACGATTCATCACCGTGCACGCTGTAATTAAGATTAACAATCAGTGGAAACGCATCGTGATTTGGTTTGTTTCTTTGTTGTAACCGCTGAATGTGGTTACTTTGTATAGAAGAAATATTAGATTGATTCTTTGGTGCTGTGATCACCAATTGCAAAAGCTGCCTTTGCTCGTGACTTTGCCCAATAACATTTAATGTTACGCGGTCACTGCTCTTTGCTAATGCGTGATAATACTGTACTAGCTGATCATGTCGTACATGCCACTCGCCAACTTGATAACCTAAAACTGATTCTGGTGTTGGGATGTTTTTATTATAATCCTCATCTGGGAGGTAATAACTTAGCGGCACCGCATGCAGGCCAGAACTAAGAAAAAAAACTAAACTTATTGCTAAAACTCTAAGGTTCATTTTATCAATCTCTTTTATCAAACTTAACAACACATTAAACATAGCTATTGCCCATTCACAATACCTATTAGATAAATTCAAGGTTAATTACGACCACCGAGGGTCAGTACTATTGAAATTCGACATGTTGCACCCATATCTTTAACCAAGTATTATGCACGTAATTGCCAATAACCTAGTAAATTAGTCGGATATTCTCATGATCTCTATCTCCGAAGCGGCCCAAGAACACTTCGTAAAACTGTTAGAAAAACAAACACCAAAAACGCGTATTCGTATTTTTGTTGTTAACCCTGGAACAAAAAGCGC
Organism: Psychrosphaera sp. 1_MG-2023; assembly: GCF_030548245.1. NCBI lineage: Bacteria > Pseudomonadati > Pseudomonadota > Gammaproteobacteria > Alteromonadales > Pseudoalteromonadaceae > Psychrosphaera > Psychrosphaera sp. 1_MG-2023. The sequence goes on along the minus strand of NZ_JAUORW010000005.1, from coordinate 166,897 downwards.
TGAATGCGGTGTGTCATATTGCCCTGAAGAATCATTAGAGGAAGACGACATTGTGCTTCCGTATACTGGCTTTGAAGCTGCGGTAGACAAAGAAAGCGAACCGTTTTTAGAAGACGCAGAAATCGATTTTGTTACCGACCAAATGGGCTCTCAGCTAACGCTTAAAGCACCAAACGCTAAAGCGCGTAAAGTTTCTGAAAACGCAACTTTAAGAGAGCGCCTTCAGTACTTCATCGATACTGAGGTTAACCCAAGTTTAGCGGGTCACGGTGGCAACTGCCAAATCGTTGAAATTACTAAAGAAGGTGTAGTTGTTCTGCAATTCGGTGGTGGTTGTAATGGTTGTTCAATGATTGACGTTACGTTAAAAGACGGCATCGAAAAACAATTATTGAAAGAATTTGAAGGTGAAGTGTCAGGTGTTGCAGACAGCACTGAACATGAAGCTGGCGAACACTCTTACTACTAAATTGCGACAAAGGGACGGACATAAACTCGGGTTTGTCCCTTTTTCATTTCGAGAGCTAATGTGACTCACGATAAACTGCAAGATTTTCTCCTTAAATATGGATCGACTCCGCAGGCCAGCGCAAAATGGTTTGGGATTGGCATCTTTTTATTTTTTACCGGGATGATTGGTATCTATCTTTCGGTCAACGCACCAACTTGGATATCTGTTGTTAGTTTTGCCACCTTAGTCGTTGGTGTATTAATCGCATTAAAGGGCTATATAGGTATTTTATTTAACCGCCTCGCTTATTTTCGCCATAACGCCGCTAAAAACAAAGCAAAATACAAACATATCAAATAATCTTTTTTTACAGTTCCGGCAATTTTAAAATCGCGCATTAGCAATATAAAAACTCGGTAATCAATATCTACTCTAGGTTTATCCTTGTGAGTTAACTTTACCCATAACATATTGGCTGTTTTGCAACATTGTTAATTGACTTGCTCCTCTGGCAAACAAAAACAACCAAAACGCTAGCCACAACCCTAGGTTTTCACCACCTAGTAAATGATTTAATGATACTGCGCAAACAAATACTATAGTAGCGATAAACATACTGTTGCGCATTGAACTAACCCAGCCTAATCCAATAAACACGCCATCAAAAATAAAACACATAAAACTGCCTAAGGGCATAAAAATGATTATCCAATAATAGCTACCCAGCGCTTGATGTAACTCTTCAATGTTGGTCATTAACTGAATAATGTCATTAGCAAATATCAAATAAACCAAGCTGTAAAAAATGGCAAACTTAGCCCCAAACCGAAACCCTTTGGTGATGAATAATCGGACTTTTTTCGCTTGTTTAGCACCAACTTGTTGACCCACAAGCGACTCAAGAGCAAAAGCGACGCCGTCTAGGGCAAACGATAAAAACAGAAAAAACTGCATCATAATCGCATTTACCGCAACCGCATTAGGTCCAAATCGGCTGGCATAAAGAGTCATAAACGAAATGCAAAACTGCAATAACGCGCTTCGCATAAACAGCACTCGATTCATTGCGATAAGCCCTACGATGCCTTCATAACTTGCCGCAACAAAAGGCTTAAGCCGTTTTAGAACTGACAAGTTATAGCTAATCAGCAGAACAAACTGACACGTTTCGGCAATGACTGACGCAAGTGCAACGCCACTCACTTCCAAGCCAAGTATAGGGACAAACACAATATCCCCAATTAAATTGACAAGGTTACAAACGATGACGGCAATAAGCACTTGTTTGGTTTTACCGATACCTATCAGGTAGCCCATAAATACAAGGTTAAGTAAGCTTACGGGGGCGATCCAAATTCGGATATCAAAATACTGTTGAGCGTAATACAGACTCGCTTCCATGTGCGCACCAGTGTCGACCAACAGTAACATGGCTTGAAACAACCAACTTTGTAGCGTCAAAATCACCACTGCTAATAAAATAGCGAGAACACAACCCTGTAATAAAACACGGCTTAAACCTTCACTATCTTGTCGTCCCCAAGCTTGAGACGCTAGGGCAGTGGTCGACATTCTTAGGAAACCCAATAGCCAAAATGCAATAGTTACGACTAAACTACCTAAAGCGGTCCCAGATAAAAAATCGCTACTGTTTAAGTGACCTATTACGGCCGTATCAACAAATCCTAACAACGGCACCGTAATGTTTGCTAAAATCATAGGCCAGGCAAGTTGCCATATTTTTAAATTAGCATGACCGCGAGGTCGCCAGAGGTGTTGAATATTTTGAATCATTTACTTTCTACTATTTTAACTGTGCTTTTAGCAATATTTGTTTTTGCTGTCAGTTCGACATCGGCCCAAGCCGCAACGGTTGTAATATACCATCATGTCAGTGAAAACACGCCAGCATCCACGAGTCTTTCACCGGAAGACTTTATTAAGCACTTAACTTTGTTCGAAGAGCTCGAGCTCGAAGTCGTGCCACTATCCAAATTAGTGAACGCTATTCAAGATAAGCAAGATGTCCCATCTAATTGGGTCGCGATTACCTTTGACGATGGGTTTACGAGCGTTTATGACAACGCTATGCCTGAATTACAAAAACGTAAATACCCGTTCACTGTGTTTGTTAATCCAGATAAAGTTGGGCCAAGTAAGCTGTACATGGACTGGCAACAACTCAGAGAAATAACAAAGGCCGGTGGAGAGATTGCGAACCATACGTTAGCCCATGAAAATTTGGTTCAAACCGGATTAACGCTAAACGAAATCAAAGCAAACCTCGCGGCGGCAGAAAAAGCCATCACCAAAAACACTGGGCAAGCCCACAATATGGTTGCCTATCCTTTTGGCGAGTATAACGACATCGTGAAAACCGCTTTAAAAGAATTAGGTATGGTCGGGTTTGCCCAGCATTCAGGGGCGATTGATAAATACAGTGACCTTCAAGCCTTAACGCGCTTTCCCGCTGCAGGTATTTACGCCAATCCTAAAACGTTGAAAAATAAAGTGCTAAGTCTGCCTTTTTCGGTTAAATCCTACAGCCCAACAGATACGACGCCAATTAACAACCCGCCTAAATTTGTTGTTGAACTGGCTAAAAAAGACTTTTATCAAAGTCAATTAGCCTGTTTTGTTTCAGGTTTTTCCGATCCAGTTAAACCAACTTGGATTGATGATTTAACATTTGAGATCACCGCAACAGATGTGATCGGACTTGGCCGAGTAAAATACAATTGTACCGCGCCTTCCATCAGCCACGCCGGTAAATATTACTGGATGTCCAAGTTATGGATTAACCTCGATGGTACAGACTGAGTTTTGTTTATACCAAGCGGATCTCGGCTGTTTTGTGGTTATATAGTTGGGATGGCGTGGCTAATCATAGAATTAGCCACGTACGGTCTCACTAAGTTAAAAATGCCTTACATCAACTTTTTGAAGTCTTCTAACATAGTTTGAGTATCGACAGTAGGAACTTGGTTTAATACAATTTCAGGCTTAAAAATAGCTTCTATTTGTGCGTCGGGGTTCACTAATATTATTGACGCACTGTGGTCAACAAAATAGCCATCTTCGATTTCCTGATCCGGTATTGAGTACATCAAACCTAGGTTTCTGACGAAAGGGAATAGGTTTTTATGTTCCGCTCTAACGCCTTTAATATTGCCACCAAAGTAGTCAATGTATTTAGCCATGTTTTCTGGTGTGTCCCGCTTAGGATCAACAGATACGAACACAATTCGCACGGGCTTGTCTGACACTTTCTGAAGCTCTGGTAAAATTCGACTGAGTTTAGCTAATGTCATAGGACATACATCAGGACAGGACAAGTAGCCTAAAAAGACTAAATCCCAATACCCTTTCAGGTTATCGTTAGTGAATACGGTATTCGTTTCGTCCTGTAACTCAAAAGGTTGGATCACGCGTTGGGGGTCGTATACAAACGTTGTTTCCGAAAACTCAATTTTGGAAGTATATTGAAATACAAACACACCAACACAAACAGAGATTAGAGCCGCTAATACAAGCAATACATTTTGTTTTAAGTTCATTCGAGGGCCTAAATAAAGTGGTCGACTAACAAGACCACAAATAACGCCAATAAATGCCAGATCGAAAACTTAAAGGTTTCCATCGCTAATTGTTTATTTTCTGTGGTTTTTAACAACCAAGCATAACGTAAAAAGACAACGTTTAAGCCTAAGCTTACAACCAAATACAGGATACCTGTCATACCCACCAGATACGGTAGAATACAAACTAAGGTCAGCAAAATGGTGTATAACATGATGGTATTTTTGGTAAATTCGTTGCCATGAGTTACGGGCAACATTGGGATATTAACCCGGGCGTAATCTTCTTTTCGGTGGATCGCTAACGCCCAAAAGTGCGGTGGTGTCCAAGTAAAAATGATCATTACAAGTAATAACGCATGTGGATGAATTTCTCCGGTAATCGCACACCAACCAAGTAGCGGCGGCATCGCACCGGCTAAACCGCCAATGACGATATTCTGAGGTGTGAGACGTTTTAGAATAAGAGTATAGACAACCGCATAACCAAATAAACTGGCAAGTGTTAACCAAGCTGTTAGTGGATTAACTTCAAAATACAATAAAACAAAGCCACTGAACGCCAAAAATAACGAAAATCCGATAGCTTGTTGATTAGTTAAACGCCCTTTGGCAATAGGTCTGTTGTATGTTCGAGCCATCTTGGCATCGATTTTTTGGTCAACGATATGATTCATCGCAGCGGCAGCGGCGGACAGTAAACCTATTCCTAAACTCGCGACAAATAATAAACTAAGTGAAGGCAATGTCGGTTGGGCTAAAACCATTCCAACGATAGCGGTAATCACTAACATAAAGACTACTTTTGGTTTGGTGATTTCATATAAATCTTTGACCAACCCAACTAAGCTAGTCAGTTGATTTGACTGTGTACGTTGTTCTATCATTTCACGCTCCTTCCACCAAGGTTTGACTTGACCTTACTGGCTTTTCTTGTGGCTCTATCGTCGGGCGACGTAACTTAAAGCCCGATAAATACCAAGTGGCAATTAAACTCAACAACAGGCAGACAGCAACAAAATTGTGCATTACTGCGACGGCCAATGGCAGATGAAAAACCACATTAGAGATCCCTAGCAATATTTGCAATAGCAAAAGCCCCGAAATCCCAAGGGCCACTTTTCTATTCGCTTGAAAATCTCTTTTTAGAAGCATAAAGATCAGCGTTAAACACATCAAAGTAACGGCAATTGCACCAAAACGATGGAGAATATGGATACTCATTCGCGCTTCATAAGGGAAAACACCAAACTCATAATTGGCATGCCCTGTTGGTATGGATAGGGCCTGACCTAAATCAAATCGTTGTTGCCAACCATCTTCACAAATAGGCAAATCTAAGCAAGCAACAGCTGAATAGTTGGCGGCTGTCCAACCGCCCAACGCAATTTGTAGAACCACAACAAACACCGCTGATTTAATCGCTAGATGAAGCTTTGATGAAGATGAAAACTTAGAGTTTTCGAGCCAAGCCGGATAAAGTTTTCGTCGTAATTGAATGGTTAATAAAAACAATATTGCGAAGGTCGTGAATCCGCCTAACAGATGACCCATTACAATTAGAGGCATAAGGTTCATAGTAACGGTTAACATGCCGAGTACGGCTTGCAGGGTAACTGTAATGAGTAGAATACTGGGGAGCAGGAGTCTTTGTTTGGCTTTGATGCTTAAAACAAAGATAGCTAATATCAATAACCCTAATGAGCCAGCAAAATAGCGATGGATCATCTCATTCCACGCTTTATGCGCTTCTACTGGACGCTCTGGAAACGCCAACTCCGCTTTAGTAATGTCAACTTCCGCAGTAGGGACTGACAAAAATCCATAACAACCTGGCCAATCAGGGCAACCTAAACCGGCGTGGGTCAAACGTGTATACGCACCTAAAACTATCACTACAGACGTTACACACAGTGCAACAACAGCTAATTTGTACAATGAACGAAGCATGGCACACCTCTTTTATTATTCTTCTTATTTTGTTCTTTTAATACCGTTAACCAACTCGCGCATAATTCAGCAGCTTTTTGATGTCGGCCAAAATATCTTTGCTGGTATTTATCGTATGTTCCCTGTCAGCTGCACCGGCATACTGCATAATCACCTTACCAAATGGGTCCACAATGTATAGATACTGCGAGGATAAATTTTTGTTCGTCAATTTTAACGTTTTTAACATAGGGTATTCTGCGGGCAACTTGGCGCTACCTAACACGTAAGCATTGACTCTTTTTTGTAATTTACCAAGCGCTATATAAGTTTGATTTAGACCATAAAATTGCTCCACACAAACCGCGTCGCAACTTTCTGTTGGCTGATAAACAATTGACCAGGTCGGCACATCGTGATGCAGGTCGAGTTCTGTTGTAAATTCAACAAACTCCCCCTTATTTGTCGCCCCGGGGGTGTACCATCCCATTTTTAAGACAACAAACGCGAGTATCAAAGGGACACCCGCCATAACTAAAAATATCGAGAAAAATGATTTGGTTTTCATTACTACAACTCTCCTAATTCGAATCCTGTGAATCGGGTTTGACCCGGCTAGCGAAAACAAAAATAACTAAACTGGCAAAGGCCAACAGAAACCACTGTAGCGCATACGCTTCATGTTTTTCAGGCATCATCACAACGGGCTTATACGTTTGAACTAAACCTTGAACTTGTTCATTATTTGCATAGACAATTAACGGCACAATTTTGGGCTGCCAATCATGTTCAAATACCATGTTAATTGATTGGATCCGCTGAGGCCATTGGTCTGTTAAAGGGGGATTTTCTAATACAAACTGTTGTAACTGTGTCGACTTAATCACCCCATGTAATTCAACTTCTGAGGGTAAATTGAACGTTGGAAGTTCAGATCGGTTATTTGGTGCTTTTAGCCAACCAAAATCAACCAGTATAGATTGGTTATATTTACTTGATAATACAGGTGCCAGAACTTTATAACCGGGCTGCCCTTGATGAACTCGGTTATCCAATAACATCATATACTGAGATAAGACTTGGCCCGTAATTACTGTATTTTGACCATTCAACAATTCGCTAGACTTGGCGTCAACGGGATTAAATAAATCATCCTGAGTTGCTAATTGTTCCGTGCCAAACGACAACAACCACTCGCGCTTCTCATCCGCACGCTGCAATTGCCAAAATCCCAACTTGCACAACAGAATAAAAGCGGTCAAAGTGACCAACACAGGCCAAAAAGATATCTTGATTCGTTTTAACACTACGACTACAACCTATAGGGAAAAACATATGCCATTGGTGATAAAAATTATTGCAGTAGCGCTACTACTACTTATTATTTTTAATTTATTTCGTGCCATGTTCAGTATGTTAAAACAAGATCCGAACAGACCACCAATGTCTTATTTTATTGGGCTAAGGTTAAAATTCACCGTTGCCTTAATTGTCTTATTGCTATGTTGTCTGGCGTTTGGCGTTATCACACCAAACCCCAGACCTTATTAATGTTTATAGAATATAAACAAACAAGAACAACAGTACCCATACCACATCAACAAAGTGCCAGTACCAACTTGCGGCTTGGAAACCAAAATGGCTTTGCGGCGTAAAGTGATCTTTTAACACGATTCTTAAGAACATAATCAATAACATGATTGTGCCTAAGGTTACGTGTAGTCCGTGAAAACCAGTTAACAGGAAGAAGGTATTACCGTAAATACCACTTGATAACATCAATCCCATTTCTTGATATGCATGAACGTATTCTTCAACTTGTAGAATTAAGAAAATAAATCCTAATAATACCGTCGCGCCTAGGGCAATTTTGAGCTGTTTACGTTTATTTTGTTCTAAACCTACGTGCGCAAAATGACAGGTAACTGACGACGTTAAAAGAATAATAGTATTGATTAGCGGTAAGCCATTCCAGCCCATTGCCTCTGTAACCGCACCTGAAGGGGTTGTTGTTAGCGGCCACATCGCTTCAAATGCAGGCCATAATACTTCGTGAGTCGAGACATTATTACTCGCTCCACCTAACCATGGAACCGAGAACACTCGGGCGTATAACAAGGCACCAAAAAAGGCACCAAAGAACATGACTTCGGAAAATATAAACCAGCTCATACCTTGCTTAAATGAACGGTCCATTTGCTTGCTGTACATGCCGCTCATCGACTCGTCGATAACGTTTCTAAACCAACCCACCAGCATGAATATAATTATTGCGATACCAGCTAATAGTAGGTAACCGCTGTATCCTGAAACGCCTTTAGTTACATCATTAACATAACCACCTGCGCCAAACGCAATACAGAATAATCCGATTGCGCCAACAATTGGCCAGTGACTCTGCTCTGGCACATAATAACTTTCGTATTTTTCACTCATTTTTTTGTCCCCTATGGTGCACTTAACGTGTCACCAGCAAACAATTGTTCAAATTCGTCATGCTCAATTTTTTCGCTGATATCAAAAAGGGTATAGGACAAGGTTACGATTTTATATTCTTCAGGTAACGCATTGTCGATATAAAACTGCAAACCTAAATCTGCGGTTTCACCTTTTTCTAGCGGTTGACGATTAAAACAAAAACACTCGATTTTGTTGAAATAGGCTGCAGCTATACCCGGACTTACCGAAGGTACAGCCTGCACAACCATGTCGTTTACTGACTTATTTTTTACAATAAAATTAAGTTCGTGCATTTCACCTGGGTGAACTTCTATCCGTTTAACTTCTGGACGAAAGTCCCAAGGTAAGCTGCCTTGAGTACGAGCAATGAATTCCACCGTAATTGTGCGCGACGTATCGACAAAATCCGATGTAACAGCCGCCGTAGTACTGGTTTTACCGTTGAGGCCCGTGATGTCGCAAAACACGTCATATAGCGGGACTAAGGCAAAACCAAATCCAAACATCAATGCCACTGTTAAGACTAATTTCTTAACAATTTTATTGTTATTTTTTGGCGAATTATTTTCCATTACGCGACTCGACTACTTAATCTCAGGTGGTGTTGAGAATGTATGATAAGGCGCAGGTGAAGCAACCTCCCACTCTAAACCTTCAGCACCTTCCCAAACTTGGTCAGACACTTTATCGCCACCTTTAATACATTTATAAACAACCACTACAAACAATATTTGAGATAAACCGAAGGCAAACCCACCAATACTGATAATGGCGTTAAAGTCAGCAAATTGCGTTGCGTAGTCAGGAATACGACGAGGCATACCCGCTAGTCCAACAAAGTGCATTGGGAAAAACAACACGTTCACTGAGATAAGTGACAACCAGAAATGCGCTTTAGCAAGACCGATATCAAACATATGCCCAGTCCACTTAGGCAACCAATAATACGCACCTGCCATAATGGAGAATATCGCACCTGTCACTAATACATAGTGGAAGTGAGCAACTACAAAATAGGTATCATGGTATTGGAAATCCACTGGGGTAATGGCCAACATAAGTCCTGAAAACCCACCTATCGTAAATAAGACAATAAAGGCGATTGAGAACATCATGGGGACTTCAAAAGTCAGTGCACCGCGCCACATAGTTGCAACCCAGTTAAAGACTTTCACCCCAGTTGGCACCGATATCAGCATGGTGCAGTACATAAAGAACAGTTCGCCCGCGAGTGGCATTCCTGTGGTAAACATATGGTGCGCCCAAACGACAAACGACAATAATGCGATTGACGCGGTGGCATAAACCATTGATGAATAACCAAACAGTTTTTTGCGGCTAAACGTCGGTACGATTTGCGACACAATACCAAAAGCAGGCAAGATCATGATGTAAACTTCAGGGTGTCCAAAGAACCAGAATATATGCTGGAACATAACCGGATCGCCGCCCCCTGCTGCGTCAAAGAAGGACGTAGCAAAGTATTTATCAGTTAACACCATAGTGACCGCACCAGCGAGTACAGGCATAACCGCAATCAATAGAAACGCAGTGATTAACCATGTCCAAACAAACAACGGCATCTTCATGTAAGTCATACCTGGCGCTCGTAAGTTAACAATAGTGACGATGACATTAATCGCCCCCATAATTGACGAGATCCCCATGATATGAACAGAGAAAACAAAAAACGCGGTGCTATCATTACTAAATGTTGTTGATAGTGGCGCGTAGAATGTCCAACCGAAGTTAGGACCGCCACCTTCCATAAACAATGACGATAACAAGATCAAAAACGCAAAAGGTAAAATCCAAAAGCTCCAGTTATTCATGCGTGGTAGGGCCATATCAGGCGCACCAATCATCATTGGAACCATCCAGTTCGCTAAGCCAACAAACGCCGGCATTACCGCACCAAAGACCATAATCAAACCGTGAACGGTCGTCATTTGGTTAAAAAAGTCTGGTTCAACTATTTGCAAACCTGGTTGAAACAATTCTGCACGAATAACCATTGCCATCGCACCGCCGATGAAAAACATCACCAGTGAGAAGATCAGGTACATCGAACCGATGTCTTTGTGATTGGTTGTTAGAAACCAACGTTTTATGCCTTTAGGCGCGCCGTGATGATGATCATCTGCATGATGATTCGAATCGACTGCATTGTTTTCAGTAGTACTCATTGTAACGCCTCCTATTGTCCAGACATATATTTGATAACTTCAGCCGCTTGAACCGCGTCTCCCGTGCTATTACCCCAAGCATTACGCTCATAGGTAATAATCGCCGCTAAGTCTTTCAAACCAAGTTGTTTGCCATACCCTTGCATTGCTGTGCCCGGCTTACCGTTAACAACAATATCGATATGAGCACCAAGGTCACCTATGGCAATTGCACTGCCTTTAAGCGCTGGGAAAACTCCAGGGATACCTTGACCGTTTGGTTGGTGACATGCTGCACAATTTGCGTTGTAGGCTTTTTCACCATGAGCCATAAGTTCGTCAAACGACATATTCATCGCTAACAACTTTTGCTCTTCTTCTTTGGCTTTTTTAGCAATCTCAACTTGCTCGCTAACCCACTTATCAAATTCAGCTGGCTCTTTAGCAATAACCACAACCGGCATGAACCCGTGGTCTTTACCACATAATTCAGCACATTGGCCGCGATAAATGCCAGGGACATCGACACGAGTCCACGCTTCATTGATGAAACCTGGGTTTGCATCTTTTTTGATAGCAAATTCAGGAACCCACCAAGAATGGATTACGTCGTCAGAGGTGATAAGGAAACGAACTTTTTGACCGGTAGGAATGACAAGAGGGCGGTCAACTTCTAGGAGGTAATTAACGGATTTTTCACGTTTATCGTAAATTTCGTCTTTCGTGGTGGCTAACAAGCTGTAATATTCTAACTCGTGGTCAAAATATTTGTAATGCCATTTCCACTGGGAACCTGTGACTTGCACCGTTAAATCCGCTTTGGAAGTGTCTTCCATTGCGATTAAGGTTTTAGTAGCAGGAAAAGCCATCGCAATCAAAATAACAAACGGAATAGCCGTCCAGAGTATCTCAACTTTTGTGCTTTCGTGGAAATTAGCGGGGGCAACCCCTTTCGATTTGCGGTGGTATAACATCGACCAAAACATGATCCCGAATACCACTGCACCAATGACGCAACATATGTAAAAAATGATCATGTGTAAGTCGTAAACATTACGACTAATCTCAGTCACACCTTTTGTAAGGTTAAGCGGCATTTCTTCGGCTACAGCATTATTAGCAAATACGGCAGCTGACAACAGCCAACTAGATTGCTTAGCAGTCACTCAGTATCCTCCCAATTATGGTCAAACTTAAGAGGAGACTGTACAACCCAAACCAGTACAAAAACCGACTGTGTATTTAACACTAGACCGTTTTTTTATTCCCCGAAAATTTGATTTCATCTATTAATTATTATTTTGTCCGTGTCCAATTTGTACTGTGACACCTGTTGATTTTTTATTATTTTATCGCTGATTTTTTATCCAACAAAAATAACCTATACCCTTTGTGAAACAAGTGCAAATTTAATTTGAACAAAAAAAAACCAACCGAACAATAATTGTTCAGTTGGTTTATTTTTAACTCGTATTGGAATAATTACTTTAAATTACAGGATCTTCCAAACTCTATAAAAAGAAACAATGCGACTGACATCAAAAAATCACAAACTTTTTCGAGGTGGCAATGCTGAGTTAGCGAAGATTAATCCCGCCACAAGCGACATAAAGATAACGAGCGACTGCTGCATTGCATGGTCACCGTAATCAAAACCACTACCTGCAATATAAGCATTTAAGCCAATAAACGTTTTGCTCCCAGGGACCAAAACAATCAAGCCAGGCATACCCACAATAACCGCAGGTGCCTTAGCGACTCGCGTAAATATATTGCCATATACCCCAACAACAAAAGCACCTAAAAATGCGCCCATGGCATAGTCGAAATATGAGGCCCCAAAGTTACTTGTACCAAAAGCAATAAAGCCAACGGCAAATGACCAAAGAATGTGCCTGCGTCTTGTTCTAAATGCAATAATTAGTGAAGTGGTTAACGCCGCAATAGCAATCCACGCCGTCCACGCAGGTAATACCGCTCGAGGTTGGAATGGCACTTCGCCAAATAACCAAAAACCAATTTCGAGACCTAAAAAAGCACCAAAATACAGTTTAAAGAGCATCATCATCGCATCCATGATCTTGGCTGTGCCCGACACTAAATGGCGCTCTGACAACTCTGCGAGCCCTATGGTTAATGCGAGTCCTGGTATAAACACAATAATCGACGACAACACGACCTTACGTATATCAATACTCGGATCGACATAACTGGAAATTGCACATGCTAAAATTGCAGACACCATAGCAACCAACGGCTCTAGCATATTAGTGATGCCTTTGGAACGACCCGACCACAGGACAAACACATAAACCACTATGCCCAATAAACCTGCCCAGATCACATCTCGAACACTACTGACCATGATCATTGAAAATGCGGCACTGGCCATCCAATAAGAAATGCCAGTAGCAACCTTGCCATAGGGATTTGGCATATTGTCGATTTCATCAAGGCGTAACGAAGCTTCTTCGATTGACAGAGTTTTATTTAATACCTGCTCAACAACTTCATCGGTGCGAGACAAACTGCCCATATCCAAATCACCAGGTGCCACACGCGCTGCATGGGTATATTCGTCCTCATGTCCTTCTGTCCACAACACAAATGTCATAGAGGTGGGAGAAACAATAAATGCGGAGCGCAACTCAAGCGCATGGGCCAATTCCATCAAATGCGCTTCTAGGCGATAGACCGGAGTACCGTATTTATGAAGCATCTTACCGATGCGAACAATAAATTTACGTCTGAGTTTAAAGAGATCACTTTGCACGTTTTTGTCCTGCGCTAATTATGGGTTTTGTCACTATATCCCCAGGGAGCTGGTGGATTAATGATTCGCGATGTTAAATCAAAATCGACTCGAAACTCGCGCCCTTGTCTGATCAATCGGTAACTAAATTTATCTGGGTATACAAACATTTGCCATGTATTGCCTACCGATTGTGGAATGCCAAGTTCAACAAACAGTTCTTTTGAGTACTGATCTGCAGGGAACGATTGCACATTATCCCAACCAGCATCAACCGTATGTCCACCATACATCGTCGACTTGTCATGACTACCGTCGTCATGACGATGATCATGCTTTAGCGACAATCCAGAACCCGTTTTAGTGATAATCCAAGTACGTGATGCGTCTTCGCCAACATGAAATGGAATTTGCAGTTCCGAGTCAGTGCATTTTCTAACATGCATCACCAATTTTTCTTCACTAAAACTACTTGGTCCGGCGTTATCCACCGTTACTTGGCCAACAAAAGATTGACCGCAAAGTTGTTTTATTTGATTAAAAAACGCATCTTGAGTGGCAATTGAAACAAGCGGTGCAGGTGAATAAGACATTTTAGCGTGGGCATACGTCGGGCTAATCATAAGAACGTTAGCCAATACCAATATACTAAGTAATTTTTTCATTTAAGTGACCTATCGTGTTTGTTCAAACTGTCTAAGTGCAATCGCGAGTTCTTCCGGTGTATCAACATTTAAATATAATGTGGATACTTCGTCTTTTATCATCGCCATACCACTAAGGTAAAGTTGTGGCGTACTAAATGACAACTTAACATTAGCAGGCTGTGCGCCAATATAAACTTGCTCTTTGTCATCAGCTTTGTGCCAGTTTCCTGTTTCGACCGACTGAATATCGGCTTTGCTAATGACGCAGAATCCCCACCACGAGTTATTAACAATCACTTTATCGTCAAATTCATAGAGTGAGTAATATCGGCTCACACGGTAATTCGCGACAAACATGACCAACAGGTAAAAGATAAATGTTGCAACAAAAGCAGCAACCAGTTCGCTCCATTCATATAACCACAAATAGCTTACAACGGTTGCTAACGATGTTCCAATCACAGTTAGTGCAAAATACCATCGACTAGCTGATCTCAGTTTAATATTGGCAAGGGCGGCAGTATGACGTCGAGAAAATCGTGGGATCGCATAATACCAACTTGCTGGTTCATGCGCCAAAGTCACGGCCAAGTCCATTTGAGTAGACGCTTTAGACGTGGAATTTCGCGCTTCGTCTGTATCATACTTGCTCAACATATGGATCCGTGGATCACCAGTCAAACTTCTTGCCTGCCACAATGCTTTTATAATCGTGACCAATAGGTAAAGTTCGATGACCAACAATACAGCAATAATTGGATAACGTAGCCAAGTTATAAATTCAAAATATTCCGCTAAATTTGCCGGATAAGTATACCGAGCAATCAAACTGCTTAACGACAATGAAACGATTATTTTCCACTTAGCTTGCTTGCCTATTTGGATCACCCAGAACCAATACAGTATTGGTAATAAAGCGAAGTACCAAGCTGATATTCCCAGCACTTTTTGCCACGCCCCATCGGCTAATATTAACGACCAATCGCCGGTAAACGCCATAACATGGTCAGGCATGAGTTGACTGCCAAGCCAATAACTTACAATAGCGACGACCACATAAATCAGTCTAAATTTTACAGGTGTTCTCACTTTTTTTTTCCGTTCTTTTGATGAGTATTATTATTTTGACGTTGTTGCTTTATTGTCGTCCGCCTCTAAAACGGCGGTAGTATGTTCGGCCAGTTTTTCATCTTCAGGTTCAGGCGCTGATGAAAAATCAGGGTTGTTTACGGGTTCTGCGATCAAATCCAATCGTTCATGTTCGACATCAATATGGCTTGGCTCAATCTTAGGCATCGATTTGGAGACTTTATTCGACAAACGACTAAAACGTTCCACTTTGCCCGCTAGGCCTTGTTTTCCAGCGAGTCCCTTAACCGTATCATTGTATTGTTTGCCAACGGTATCCAGCGTGCGGCCAAGTTTTTGCAAACGCTCGGCAACTAAACAGACTTGATTGTATATCTCTCCGGCTCGTTCACTAATTTCACGAGCTTCTTGGTTGCCTTGTTCTATCCGCCACAAATTAGCAACAGTTTTTAAAATTGGCATCAAGGTTGTGTGTGATACTAGGATGACATTGCGTTCGTATCCGTAAGTAAACATATCTTTGTTGTGCTTTAACGCCTCTATGTATGCGGGTTCAATTGGCATAAACATCAATACAAAGCTCGGACTGCGCATGCCGATTAAATTGGCATAATCTTTTTTAGTTAAATCGTCGATATGATTTTTAACGGCGCCGACATGTTCATCAAGGGCCACTTGAGTTTCAGCATCGGTTTTAGCGGAAATAGCGCGGTCATAGGCGACTAAGGAAACTTTGCTGTCGATAACAATATGTTTATTATCTGGCAATTTGATCACAAAATCAGGCAAACGACGTTGACCTTCCGCGTCGACAAATTTTTCCTGACTATCGTAATGATCGCCTTTGACTAAACCCGCGAGTTGTAAGGTGCGCTCAAGTTGAATCTCACCCCAGTTACCCGCCGTCTTTTTCTCACCTTTCAGTGCTGTTGCAAGGTTATTTGCCTCGTCAGACATTTGCACCCCAACGTCGAGTACTTTTTTCAACTCAGAGGCCAAATTAGCCTGACCTTTGACGGACTCGGAGTGCACTTCATTAACCCGCTTTTGAAAGCCTTCGACTTGTTCTTTAAACGGACGGAGAATGGCATCAAGTTCTGATTTATTCGACAGACTAAAGGATTTACCTTTTTCTTCTAAGATCTGATTAGCCAGGTTAGAAAATTCCATTTTGAGCTGGCCTTTTTGCGCTTCGATGTCTTTTTTCTGCTGTTCAAATTGATCTTCTTTAGCACTTAAATTTGTTCTCAACTCGGTCAGTTCATTCGACAACTCAAGTTGGATCCCTTGCATCCGGTGCAATTGCACCGCTGATTCTTTATGCTGTTGATTGGCAATAACCAATTGCTCATCGCGCTCAGAAATACGTGTTAGTAAACCTTGATTATCAGCTTGCAGTTTAGCGACTTCCTGCCGAGCTAGGTTGGTTTGCGTCTGAAAGTTTAAAACTGAATTGGTTTGTTGTGCCAGTTCGCTTTTTATCGCCTCTATTTGTGCGTCTTTTTCTATCAAATGCCGCTGTAATTGTTCGGCATGCATTTGTTGTTGCGCCATTTTAATTCGGCTCGTCACCAAAAGTATCAGCAATACAAAGACTACAACACCGCCCAAAAATGCGGGTAAATACGGGATAAATTGCTCAAGCACTCGGTTGTTCACTTTTGAGAAATTAGAATAAGACTATTGTGCCTTGTCGGGCACAAAAAGTCGTTAGCTATATCAAAGAATTAAAGGGGCAGAACCACTTTCAAAAACCAGAGGTTGGGCAACTCTAGCGAGAACGAAATAAAGGTGGTTCTGACCCGTTAAATTATGCGGGAAAAACGTTGTTGATTGAGTTGAGCCGCCATGTACTTATCGAACGTCATACAGATTGTACGTACAAATAACTTTCCGCTTTGAGTAACTCGAATGTGGTTTTCTTCTAGCTGAAGCATATGGTCTTTTATCATAGGATCGAGTGCATTTAATTCGTTTTCAAAGTAGGTTTTAAAATCAATTTCCCATCGTTTTTCGATATCTGAAATATTAACCAAAAAATTACACATTAACGTTTTAATCACATCGCCTCGAATTTGGTCATCTCGACTTAGCCACAACCCTTTTTCAACGGCATTTTTGTATGTATCAATAGAGGCATAATAGTCTGTTAACGACTTATAATTCTGGCTAAAACTATTCCCTATTGAACTTATCGAGGACACTCCAAGCCCTAGTAAGTCACTGCTGCCTAAGGTGGTATATCCCTGAAAATTTCGATGCAATTGCCCAGATTGTTGCGCCTGTGCTAAATCGTCATTAGGTTTGGCGAAATGATCCATGCCTATTGCGATATATCCTTTTTCGACAAACACATCCAATGCTCGCAACATTAATGACATTTTAACGTCTGGCGTAGGTAACCATTCATCTTTGATCTTTCGTTGAGCGGCGAAACGAGACGGCATATGAGCATAACTAAACAGTGAGATTCGGTCAGGATCACAGTCTAAAATATCATTTAATGTTTTCTCAAATAGCACAGGCGATTGATGCGGCAACCCATATATCACGTCTAGATTAATTGAACAAAAACCAAGATCTCTTGCGCGACGCAGTAAACTTTTAATAAATGTTAAATCCTGCACCCGATTAATGGCTTCTTGTACTTGCAGATTGGTATCTTGAACACCAAAACTCAAACGAGTAAATCCAAGGGAATACAAATGGTCTAAATAATCCAATTCGATTTCTCGCGGATCGATTTCAATGCTCATTTCCCACTTTTGGTCGAACTCAAATTGTGTATTGAGAAGTGCGATAATCCGTGAAAATTGCGCTTTTGATAAAAAACTGGGAGTTCCGCCTCCGAAATGAATTTGCACGACTTTGTGATCTTGAAATAAACTTGCCCGGCTTTCGATTTCTTTGGCTAAATAATCTAGGTATATATCTGCCTTATGTTTATGACGAGTCACTACTTTATTGCAACCACAGTAATAACAAAGCTTATGGCAAAATGGAATGTGGATATAAATCGATAAGTTGTCGGTTTCGCTCTGTGCCACAGCTTGACAAAAATTTTTGTTAGAGAAGTCGTACTGAAACTCAAGTGCTGTTGGGTAAGAGGTATAGCGTGGGCCATTCATATTGTATTTGTTCATCAATGGTAGATGAGATGTCGACACGTTTTGCACTCTAAGTTCCCAATTGTTTTTCACGATTGGCGCTACTTTAAAACAATAATAAATTGTCTGAGTTGATCAAGCTCAACAAAATAACCGTTATTATTATTTGTGCTTAGCGCTTAAGCGACTTAACTTATTAGATTAATATAGAATCTAGAAGGGTATTGAAGTCTACGTTTGGGCTTAAAAAGTAACGTATTTATCAATAATACATAAAGGGCAAAATAGAATGGTTATCAGCGACACACAAACTCTAGTTAATAGGTTAGCCGAATTAGCTTCTCCAGAAATAGCCAATACGTCTCAACGATTTTTTAAAACGCAAAAGGGGCAATATGGAGAGGGCGATCATTTTTATGGGATCCGAACCGCAACATTACGTGCCGTCGCCAAACAATGTAAATCTATGACCATTCCAAAGGTATTTGAATTACTTAATCATGAATATCACGAAACCCGAATGGTTGCGGTGTTTATATTAGTCGAACGTTATCAAAAATCTAAAATCGACACAGACAAACAAACCATCGCAGATCTATATATTCAACATTCTCAGAAAGTGAATAACTGGGATTTGGTCGATAGTTCAGCCTATAAGATTTTAGGCCCTCAGCTCCATGGCAAAGACACCGCAGTACTGTATGAATTAGCTCAATCCTGTAACCTTTGGCAGCGTCGAATTGCCATAATCACGACGTTGTATTTTATCAAACAAGACGACTACGCAGACACTCTGGCGCTTGCAGAAATATTGTTACATGACAAAGAAGACTTAATGCATAAAGCTGTGGGGTGGATGTTGCGAGAAATCGGGAATCGCAATAAATCGGTCGAAGTGGCATTTTTAGATAAATACCACAAGACTATGCCACGCACGATGCTCCGTTATGCCATTGAGAAATTTACGCCGCAGGAACGACAACATTACATGAAAAAGTAACCCGCCATAGCTGCTATTGCGCTTAAAACTGGGTTATAAGCGTCTTAACAGAAGCACTTAGCCAAATAACGATTTTGCTGAAAGCATCAGTGACACCAGTAATACCAAGCCACCCAAGATATTTTGACGTCGATTATTTTTATAAATACCAAGTAATTGACTATTCATGATCCATAGTAAAAACAACACAATCAAAGGCAACATGACGCCATTGGCAATTTGAGCAAACACAATTATAGATACCGGCTTAAAACCCAAACTCGCGGGAATAATGC
This sequence comes from Psychrosphaera sp. 1_MG-2023, assembly GCF_030548245.1. NCBI lineage: Bacteria > Pseudomonadati > Pseudomonadota > Gammaproteobacteria > Alteromonadales > Pseudoalteromonadaceae > Psychrosphaera > Psychrosphaera sp. 1_MG-2023. Next base: position 147,444 of record NZ_JAUORW010000005.1, on the reverse strand, counting down.
CAATAATAAGTATGGTTGCCCAGACCAACTTAAATCGCTTGTCTGAAATATCAAACGCTTTACCTGTCAACCCTGTTAATGCAAATGCAGCAGCAAGAGGAGCGGTTACCGCAGAACTGACTCCGGCACAAAATAAACCAGTTGATAACAACCATTTTGCACTACTACCAAAAACCGGTTCTAAGGCTGGAGCGATATCCGCCGCGGATTGAATATTGATTTGATGTCCAAAAAATGCCGTGGCTGCGGTGGAAACAATGGCGATACTTAACACACCGCCAATAGGTATCGAAAAATAAAGATCACGATTGGCTAATTTAATGTCATCGGGGTTATGCCATTTTTTAGCAACACTCGCGGTATGTAAAAATAAATTGTACGGCACAACGGTTGTCCCGATAAGTGCAATTACGGTTAACATCGCGCCACTAGGCACTTGCCAGGTCGTTAGTCCAGACCACAATTGACCAATGTCGACACCGACTAAAACCGCTGTTACCACAAACGCCGTGCTCATCACTAAAACAAGAGCAATAAGTGCTGACTCAATTAATCGATAGCTGCCTGTAATTAACAGGCCGAAGGCAACTAAGCCAATAACCCAAGGCCATAAAGAAACGTCTGTTCCGAACTTACCAAATAACCCTTCTAGTCCTAAACTGGCCCCCGCAATATTGCCACCTTGATACGCGCCATTGCCAATAACAACTGCGCTTAAAATGAGACCACTGGCCGCCCACTTAAAATACTTGTTTGGCATTGTTGCCACAATGTTCTCGGCCAATCCGCGTTGGGAGATAATGCCTAACCTTGCCGTCATACCCTGTAAAATGATGGTGGCAATGACTGAAAATAATAGCGCCCAGACAAGGGCGTAACCATAATTGGCCCCCGCGAGTGTTGCGGTAATGACCGTGCCTGGCCCTATAAATGCCGCGGTCACTAAAAATGCCGGACCGATATTAAACTTTCTCATGTCATCACCATTTTGTTTAGTGCAGCGTTAGTTATATATGTTTTTCCACAAATGTTTCAATTGCTTTTATCGCTTTCATTCTATTTTCTGCTTTGCTCAAATGATGATTACCGCCCTTCAACTCAATTAAAGTGACATCTTTATCTTCATCTTCCAATTCATCTGCCATCTCTCGCGATTGCCCTACAGGGACCACTTCATCAAATTGGCCATGGATAAGTAAAATTGGCGCTTTAACATTTTTGACATGATTAATTGGCGATATTTGGTTTAAATGATCATCATCAAATTTGCCATTGGCAATCGCATTTTCCCAATAGGAGATAACCCAATGATCTGACCCATAATCACGACGTTCCGATTCCATCATTTCTGAAATATCTGAAACGCCATTAATTGAAACCACACACTTGTATAAATCTGGCGTGAATGTGGCACCGGCTAAAGCGGCATATCCGCCATAGCTAGAACCGACAATGCAAACTCGTTCATCATCAACAAGCCCTTCTTTGGCCAGAGTTGTGACTGAGTCCGTGAGATCATCTTGCATTTTTCGGCCCCATTCACCGTTGCCAGCTCGAATAAAATCTAATCCAAAACCTGTGCTACCTCTAAATTGCGGTTGCACAACCAAATAACCTTTTGACGCAAAAAATTGAGCAAAATAATTAAACCCTTTTGTATCGTGGGATTTAGGTCCACCGTGGGGCATTATTATGGTCGGTAAATTAGTCGGTTCTTTGCCATTAGGCATAGTGAGCAACGTCGGAATGGTAATTCCATCTCTGGCTTTAAATTCGGTTTCTACAACAGCATGCACAGCCTCCGGTGGGATCTTGGGACGACGTTGAGCCAGCATTGAGATTTCTCCTTTTGAATAAAGGATATAATCGCCCGAACTAAGTTCACCATCCATATAAAATACAATATTGTCCCAGCTTGGGGTGTAATCTCTAATGGAAAACCAGTTGTTAGGCAATGCCTTATTTATGCCTTTTATTCGAGCATTTAATTTAGGATCAAAAAATTCGTAAGCTGGCGTCATACCGGAGTATGATACGCCATATACGGTGCGAGTAAGATCCGTTAGCAATCCACTTACATCCATTTTGTCATGGATAAATATAGGTTCTGAAATTGCACCGTCTTTTAAAGACATAGTGTAATAAGCACGACGGCCATCTGAGTTATACGTTCTAAAAACTAAGCTCTTTTTATCCGGTGTTAGACCATTAAAACCTTTGGTTCTTATGTCAGTCACTTCGCGATAAATTTCGACCCAATCATCATCGTGACGGGCTTCTATGCGGTGCAGGTCAGACTTATTGTTATATCGTTCACGTGCGAGTACCTCGCCATCGTTTCCGACAAAAAAATCTACAGTATCCCCTGATCCTTTTTGGTGGATTCGAGGTTTACGACGCTTTTCCAAACTAACACGATACAAATTATATGAACCTGGATTTTCATAAGCTGGCATAAAAGCGTATTTTTTATCTTTGGATATACCTAAGATTCGGCCCAAGCGCGTTTGGCCTTTATATATCCCGTAATCTTGCTCTAATAATGCGTGGATTTTGCCAGTTTCAATATTAAACGCATAAGCCCAACTTGAGTCATGTCGGCCTCGATAGCCGCCAATTCGTACATTTTTAGTCGCCACAAAAATGACAATATTTTCACTAACAAAATATATATTATTCGGGTTGATATTTTCGATCGACGCCGCTTGAAGTAACTTGCCTTCAACCATGTCAACGGCCACAAGTAAATCGCGATCTTTTGATGTTGTGCGATACGCCATGCGATTAGCGCTCGGCGATATAGCGATTAGGCTTTTTTCAGGCAGCTCACCATACACTTCTGATGGCACAGACACCGATTGGGGGTAAGCAGAAAATGCTGACAATAATAAACTTGCTATAGCAAACCCACTGAATTTTATTGCTTTTAATCTCTTTCGAATTGACATCATTAGTCCTTTAAATACTATTTTCGCGTCTCAACTGTATAGAAAATTAACTTATAAATAAATTAAACTAATCAAAATACCTAATACATACGTATCAATAAGTTGCTAGGTGCTTTCTCACTATGTTTGCTACATTAAATTCATTCGATATTGTACTGCCTGTCGGACTGCGCTTTGCCATTGTTTGTCAGACGATAAACCAAACTGAGATTGCAACTCTGCTCGGCTGAGTCCGTCATTAAACCAGGCAGAAAGTAGGTCATTTGCTTTTGACTGTTTCGTCAGGCGATACAACGCCAATAGGCAGTTATCTGGTAATCGAAAATGCTGGGTCAGGTAGGTTAAATCCACCATGTCCTGATTTGTCAACGTATGGGGGATTTCTGGGCACTTATTTGACTGCGTAATATCGAGTTCAAATAATGCCGTAAACCAAGATTCGGTTAACCATTTTTTTCGTTCATCTATAAATTTTAACTCTGTCGTTAATGATGCAACAAAACGTTGATTGACTGTGTTGTAAAACGCTCTTGATGCCGAAGTTAGACATTTCCACATCATTAACGATAGCTCACCCGTTGAGGCTTCGGGCTTTAATCCTAACCTCGCCGCAACAAATCGATTATTTTTCCAAAAACGCAATAAACTCTCTGTTAACCCAAAACTGGTACACAAAAAATCTACGCCTGTTGCTATCGAATATGCTTCGATTGTAGAGACTAATTTACTGCCAATGCCAAAGCTCTGCAGTTTAGGGTGCACAGCAATACGCACAATTCGGCTGTAGTGGTAATTACCGGCGTGTTTAAACCCTCCGTGATTAAGTAAGGATTGAGGGAATAAATGGCCTCTTGGCCGACGTCGACCTTGACAGATCTGCTCAGCAAGCGGCCCTTCAATTTCACCTTCTTTAGCCACGAGTGCCGCAGCAACGACAACGCCTTGGTCCTCGGCAAGCCAAACGGTCATATTTGGACTGTCCAACAGTAGCCTTAAGTCGTTAGGTGATGTTCGATAATGGGCATGCACTAACAGCGCAAATATCTGATCAGTTAACGTTATATTGTTAGCGAGTTCTGCTTGTTCAACAGGATAAATATTGAGTTGGGTTAGGGCATTAGCCTCAGATTCTGATGTCGCCGGTACATGTGGCGTTAATCGAGTATGTATCGCCGTAATATCCGCTAACTCAACGTCTAATGCCAACAGGCGGTTTACAATTGGCTCTAAGTTGTCATGTGCTGACCATCGTATTGGCTGACTGAGTTCAATGTATTCGACAGTCTCAAAATAGGTGTGCAGCGCTGGCTTAAGTTTATATTCAAACCCGCGCCCCGTGCCTTCATAACCATGTTGGGTAGAAGCCAAAATACAACAGCTGTAATGATTAAAAACAGGCGACAGCATTTGAATTGGAATGGCGGCAGCTTCATCTATCAAAACATAATTTGCGTCAGGTAATAACAAGGCGAGTTGATCAGGTGCGACAAACTTCACTTGCCACTCATAAGGAGACTGACGGTTCGAATAAATGGAATTTCCTGAGCGCTCAACCGCTGATTGGCTTGCGCAAGCTAAGTGATAAAAGTGCGACATTAACCCCGATACAGAATCAACAAGTGGACACGTTAGAACAATTGTTAAGTCAGCTTCATTCGTTGAACAAGTGCTTAACTTTGCTTCAATTAACTGCCAAGCGGCAATCGCCAAACTTGTGGACTTACCCCTGCCTCGGTCGGCAGTTAATACCAGCGCCCGTTTTTGATTTTGGTTTGCTAACGCTAATATCGATGTAACAGCGTTGGTTTGATCGGTAGTAATACAACCAAAATCTAAACCTTGTTTTACGTTTATATCGGTTTTTACATCAATGCTTTGAAGCCGTACTGGCGCCAGTTGGTCGACTATAGAATGCTCAGATTGAAAGATCTTAATTACCGAAGGTGCGGCAGTCAAAAGTGTAACCAACCGCTGGATAAAATGATGTTCGATTTGGTCAAATTTAAACGGTTCAACACAAACTCGGTTCAATTCGGGATCTGCAAACATAGGCCAGTGTTCAATACTTGGCGTCACCAGAATAACCAAACCACCTCGTCGTACTGTGCCCGCCAATGCCCCAAAAGCATCGGGATTAAACCCAGCAAAAGCATCAAACATTATGATGTCCGATTCTTGGCCTAATTGCTTTTTATACTGCTTAGTTCGAATATCGTGAACTTGGTGGAAGGTACTTTGGTTATTTTCACGCGAACCAAAACGCACAATATCAAGGGGTTTGTCGCTATCAATTGCATTGAATTCACGAGATAACCAATTTAAAGTCCAATCCGCCTCGCCTGCGAGCCAAAGTAACCCACGCTGCTGACTGAGCCGCAATTGCGATAGGATACCTGGCAAGTACATCGAGGTTAGATTTTTGTTAATTTAGCGTAAGTTGTCACAAGCCACTTAGCACCAAACTGATCAAAATTAACCTGAATACGGGAGTTGTCACCATCTCCTTCACAGTTTAACACTGTACCTTCACCAAATTTTGCATGTTGCACGCGTTGGCCTAGACCAAAGGCACTTTCAGAAAACTTTATGTGGCTGGCTGAAGCACCATAGTTGCTTTTCGATTTTGATTGGCCAGATCCGTAGCCCGTCGAACTACCATACTGAGAACTCGGTTTGTAACCGCTGTTAGCATTTCCTGAGCCACTGCCGCCTTGACCGTAACTCGACTGTCTTGGCTGACTGGTAGTTAGCTTGATTTCATAAAGACACTCTTTTGGGATCTCTGAAATAAATCGCGATGGTCGGTGATAATGCTCTTGTCCATACATCCGGCGAGATTCGGCGTGTGTTATGAATAATTTTTCCATCGCACGGGTCATACCGACATACGCTAAACGACGTTCTTCTTCTAGTCGTTCCGGCGCATCCGAGCTTTGTTGACTCGGGAACATACCTTCTTCAACGCCAACCAAAAACACCATTGGGAATTCAAGTCCTTTTGCACTGTGCAATGTCATTAACTGCACCGCATCTTCAAAGGCGTCAGCTTGAGATTCACCAGACTCTAATGATGCGTGGGATAAAAATGCCGCTAACAGAGGCATTTCCTGCATGTTTTCGTCAGGTTCATATTGGCGACACGCGGTGACTAATTCCTCTAAGTTTTCGACTCGAGTTTGTCCTTTTTCGCCTTTTTCGGCTTGGTACATTGCTTTTAAACCAGACGACTGAATGACTTGGTCAGCTTGTTCATGTAGCGGTAAATCGGCAACACCGGTTTCTAGGTTTTGTACTAAATCCATAAATCCACGCACAGCCGTCATTGCTCTTGCTGCCATGGCTTTTTCGTCTATTAGTCGGCCAGCGGCCTGCCACATAGTTAAATTTTGGCTACGTGCGGCATCACGGATGGTTTGCAGTGATTTTTCACCGATACCACGGGCCGGAGTATTAATAACACGTTCAAATGCAGCGTCATCGTCACGGTTAGATACCATACGTAAATAGGCGAGTGCATCTTTGATTTCTTGACGTTCAAAAAATCGTAAACCACCGTAAATTCGGTACTTAATGCCACTTTGTAACAAGGCTTCTTCCAGCACACGTGACTGAGCATTATTACGATACAATATGGCGGTTTCTGATAATGAACCACCTTCTTCCTGCCATTTTTTTATATTACCCGCCACAAAACGAGCTTCGTCTAAGTCGTTAAATGCGGTATAAAGCCCAATCGGGTCGCCTTCACGCCCTTCCGTCCACAAATCTTTGCCAAGTCTGTCACTATTATTAGCAATAACTGCATTGGCCGCTTTTAGAATATTGGCGGTAGAACGATAGTTCTGTTCGAGCCGGATCATTTCTACCGATTCGAATTCTTTTTGGAAATTGTGAATATTTTCAACACGAGCCCCGCGCCAACCATAGATTGATTGGTCATCGTCGCCAACAATCATCACATGTGCTGCTGGAATATCATCTACCATTGCGCCGGGGTTACTCCCAGACAACAATCTGATCCAGGCATACTGAATGCTATTGGTATCTTGAAACTCGTCCACCAATATATGGCGGAATCGCTTGCGGTAGTGATTTAAAATATCGCTATGCGTGGCCAATATCTCATGACTGCGGAGCAGTATTTCGGCAAAGTCGACTAAGCCAGCACGGTCACAGGCTTCTTGATACGTTTTGTACACCTGCAACATGACCTGTTCCGTTGGATCAAACGACTCGATATGTTTTGGTCGTAGCCCTTCATCTTTTTTGCCATTGATGTACCACATGCATTGTTTTGGCGGATAGCGCTTTTCATCCAAATTTAGGCTTTTCATTACACGGCGAATTAACCGATGCTGATCGTCAGAATCCAAAACTTGAAAGCTTTCAGGTAAGTTGGCTTCACGAAAGTGCGTTCGTAAAAAGCGATGCGCCAAACCATGGAATGTGCCTATCCACATGCCACTTGAACCATAAGCAGAGCCCACCGCTCCGTGGCCTAATAGTGACTCTAAACGATGGCGCATCTCCGCCGCCGCTTTATTGGTAAACGTTACTGCCATAATTGAAAATGGCGAAACTTGATGAGCGCGGATCAAAAAACCAATACGGGAAATCAATACTTTGGTCTTTCCCGAACCCGCACCTGCCAAGATCAGCATATTTTGCGGTGCCGCAGTCACGGCTTCATATTGACGTTCATTGAGTTCGTTGAGCTTTAAAGTCTGAGTATCTGCCGAACCTGTATCGGCCGACGGAATATAAACGTCCATACAAAAATAACCTTTTAATGGCAAAAAGAGATCGAAAAACTGGATCTATAAACAGGTATTATAACAGCTGTAACAAATCATCCAAGTCTGAATATTCACCATCGGCTAAATGGCTTAAAGGATTGATTTTTTGCTCAGGGTTAAACCACAAACTTGAACAACCCGCATTTAGCGCGGCACCTACATCTGTCTCTGAGTTATCTCCCAAGTGCAGAATATGTTGTGGAGCAATATCCAGCTGCTCTGCCGCTTGAATTAACATATCAGGATAAGGCTTCATTCGAACACCAGGCTGCCCCGCTCGATAATACGCCGCAAAATAAGGCGCAAGGCCAATGCGTTCAATGTCAGCATTACCATTTGTTGCGGCGATCAATGGAAAGCGCTCAGCCAGTTTCGCTAGCACATCAAAAGTCTGTTGCGGCACCACAAAATCAGAACGCGCAGTATAAAACACATCAAATATGTGACTATTCAGCGCTTCTATATCATGACCGGATAAGTCAAACATGGCTAAACCTTGTCTAATCATGGTTTTTCGCCAATGCGTAACATCGTGACGAATTTCAGGATCGTCAATTGCCAGTTGCCACTTTAACGCTATCCAAGGGTCAATGCCCACTTCCTTAGCCGCGGGAACCCGTTCACAAACCGCGTCAAATTGGGCCTGTTCTGCACGGACAATCACTTCGTCGTTGTAATAAAGGGTGTCGTCCAAATCAAAGCTAATCGCTTTAATTTGCGCACCAAAGGGTCGATTAAAACGCAGTGCCACAAAAACCTCTCATTAAGAAATCAAATTCGCGTCAGTCTAACACGGCCGATTCGTCGACAACACTGTACTTGTAAGTGATAAATCTCATTTAACAGCTGAGCTTAAATGGCCTATAGATACGGCGCAAAGGTGTCAAAAACCGTGTATTTTTAAAATGAAAATGGCATTTAACCCGATACTGGCACGTTTGTTGAAGATTTGTTCACTATCAGATTTATTAAGTTCACTAATTTGTTGTGGCAACTGAGATACTCAAAATCTAACGAAAAGCCCTAAATCAGTAGGCAGAGACGCCAATAAAGGCGGAGGACAGATGGAAAATAGTTTTATAAAAGACTTTATCGCTAAACATAAACTCGGTGGATCATTTTGTGACATTGCACCAAAATGGTTCATTCCAGTAGCAAAACAAGTCTTACTTAAATCCACGACGAAATCTGCACCTCTGTTTATCGGTATTAATGGCTGCCAAGGTTCGGGCAAGTCAACTTTGACCGACTTTATTGCCGATTACCTTAGACAATCTGCAGGATTAACGGTTGCTGTTTTATCTCTTGACGACTTTTATTTAGATAAAGACGACCGCAATAAACTTGCAACGACAATCCATCCCTTATTTAAAACCCGTGGTGTGCCAGGTACACATAATACAAAATTAATGCGCCAAGTATTAATGGGATTACGACAAAACAACTTACCCATTGCGCTGCCTCGATTTAATAAGGCCACTGACAATCCACATCCAAAATCTAGCTGGCCGGTGATTTCTGAGACACCTGACATTGTAATCTTTGAAGGCTGGTGCTGGGGCGTTCCCCCACAGACTGAGGAAGAACTTGCTTCTCCAACAAATACATTGGAAACCGATTTAGATAACACAGGGGCTTGGCGAACATACAGTAACTCAATGATTGAGAAAGAATATTCGCCCCTTTATTTAATTATGGATTATTGGCTGATGTTAAAGGCACCTTCTTTCGAATGTGTCTCCCATTGGCGAAAAGAACAAGAACATAAACTTGCGGAAAAAACGCAAGGAACCGGTACTGCAGTGATGTCCGATAGCGAAGTAGAAACTTTTATCCAACACTATCAACGCCTTACTGAACACAGCTTAGAGCACGTGCCATTTATCTCTAATATCGTACTAGAGCTAGATCACAATCGAAATATTTTGTCCGCCAACGGACTGGAGCAATAAAGTTGTACAGACAATTAATCATATTCACCGACCTCGATGGCACATTACTTGACCATCACAGCTACAGTTATGCTGCTGCATTGCCAATGCTAGAGAAGTTACAAGAACACCATATTTCGGTTATCCCAAATACATCTAAGACTTTTGCAGAAGTACAACAACTACGTAATGAATTAGCGCTGCAAACTCCTTTTGTCGTCGAAAACGGCGCGGCAATTTATATTCCCGACGGATTTTTTGACCAACCACCAGCAGATTGTGAGTTAAAAAATGGGTATTGGCGAAAAGCCTTTAGCCGGGAACGTAATTACTGGCTTGAGCTTATAACTGCCAATAGCAAAGACTTAGACGGTGCGTTTAAAGGCTTCTCCAAAATGTCGGATGAAGAACTGAGCTTAGCGACTGGGCTGTCAACAATCGATGCGAGCCAAGCCAATGACCGTCAATTCAGCGAACCCTTACATTGGTTGGGTACAGAACAACAAAAAACCTTATTTAGTAATCGCATGAAAAGTGCCGGTGCAAACGTGCTACAGGGCGGTCGATTTCTACACATTAGCGGTCAGTCGAATAAAGGCATAGCACTGCGTTGGTTAACTCAAGAATTTTCGCGTCAAAATACAAATACTCAATTCAAGTCTGTTGCTTTGGGGGACAGCTTTAACGACAACGACATGTTAGAAAGCGCTGACATAGCCGTACAGATCAAGACATCCAAACACGATTTTCCAAAGCTCTTTCGCACTGATGCCATTTGGCAGAGCACTAAGATGGGCCCCAAAGGCTGGGCCGAATGTCTGGATCAAATATTAACTCAAGAATTACAAATCTAATGGAGCAATAACATGGCTGACTTTTATCAAAACGGTATAGTTACAACACTGCATAACCTGACAAATCGCAGTATCGAAGATCTCGAGTCTGAACTTACCGAGTTCTCTAAAAAGCGGCCTCTAGGTCTCATTTTACCTTCGCTTTTTTCTGAATTAGAAGGTAAAGCATTACCCGATATCATCAGTAAAATAGCTGAAGTCCCTTATCTTTCTCAAATTGTAATCGGCCTCGACCGTGCAAGCCTTGACGAATACAAACACGCAATCAACTTCTTCTCTACCTTGCCTCAACACCACAGGATCCTATGGAATGATGGCCCAAGATTGCAAGCACTAGACAAAAAATTACAAGCATTAAATCTAGCGCCTACGGAGTTAGGTAAAGGCCGAAATGTTTGGTATTGCATGGGTTATGTATTGGCCTCTGGTAAAGCAGAATCGGTCGCCCTGCATGACTGCGATATTTTAACCTATGAACGCAGCCTACTGGCTCGTTTGATTTATCCAGTGGCAAATCCACAATTTAACTACGAATTTAGTAAAGGCTATTACGCCCGCGTCGCTGACAAAAAACTCAATGGCCGAGTCGCTCGACTACTCGTTACTCCGCTGTTAAAAGCCCTCAAAAAGGTATTAGGCGACAATGATTATTTAGAATATATGGACAGTTTCCGATATTCATTATCTGGCGAATTTTCGTTCCGTCGTGATGTATTAACTGACTTAAGAATTCCAAGTGACTGGGGCTTAGAGATTGGGGTGTTATCTGAAATGCACCGCAACTTTGCATCAAACCGCATTTGTCAGGTCGATATTGCAAATAACTACGACCATAAACATCAGGACTTATCACTTGAGTCTACCGATGGTGGTCTAAGTAAAATGTCGATAGACATTTCCAAAGCACTGTTTAGAAAATTGGCGACTCAAGGTTATATTATAAATGCTGAAAACATGCGTACCATTAAAGCGACTTACTTCAGAATTGCATTAGACTATATAGAAACCTATCGAAATGACGCGATGATTAACGGCTTAACGTTAGACACCCATACCGAAGAAAAGTCAGTTGAGATGTTCGCACGTAATATCATCGAAGCCGGTGAGAGCTTTATCGCTAACCCAATGGAAACGCCATTTATTCCGTCTTGGAATCGTGTCGTGAGCGCCATGCCAAATGTATTAGAAGAATTGAAGCAAGCTGTTGAAGAAGACTTTGAAGAGTTTTCCAAGATAGCACAACCAAACGCAGTATAAAAAGGAGCCACTATGAACGACGCTGTTACCGAGCTTAGTCAAAAGTTAGAACATCAGTTAGGGCTCATCTATGCCGATGTTACATTGGACCGTTCTATCCAAGAATTTCGCCAGCAATTGCTAGACGAAATGCGATTAGGTGCCGAGGTAAAATCCCCGGTTCCTTTTGCCAATCATTGGGACGAAAAAGACATGATCTTGATCACCTACGGTGACAGTGTCATTCAGTTAGGTGAAAAGCCATTAAAAACCCTTGATGGCTTTATGGATAAACACTTTGGCTCAAGTATTAACAGTGTTCATATATTGCCGTTTTTTCCTTATAGTTCAGACGATGGGTTTTCCGTCATAGACTATTCGAGTGTTAACGAATCACTCGGTGATTGGTCTGATATCTCAGCTATCGCTGGCAAACGAAAGCTAATGTCCGATCTGGTAATCAACCACTGTTCTAGTCGTAGTGTGTGGTTTGAAAACTTCATAAAAGGCGAGGGCAAAGGTAGCGATTACTTTTTTACGGCCCAACCAGACGATGACTTATCTGCCGTAGTTCGGCCTAGAACCAGCCCTCTGCTTAGAGAAACAGAAACAGCACAAGGCACAAAACATGTTTGGTGTACCTTTAGTCACGATCAGGTCGATTTAGATTTCCGCAATCCCGACGTCTTGATCGCGTTTGTTTCCATTATTCGCCAGTATCTCGATGCTGGCGTATGTATTTTCCGCATGGATGCCGTGGCGTTTTTATGGAAAATTGTTGGTTCAAACTCAATAAACTTAATGCAAACCCATGAAATTATTAGGTTATTGAGAACCTTGATCGAACATGCCGTTCCAGAAGCCGTGATCATTACCGAAACCAATATCCCTAACACCCAAAACTTAACTTACTTTGGCAACGCCAATGAAGCGCATTGTATCTATAATTTCTCGTTGCCGCCGTTACTGGTCAATACGTTAATTACCGGCAGTTGTTTGTACCTTAAACGTTGGTTAATGAGTATGCCACCTGCACAAAATGGCACATCGTATTTCAACTTTATCGCATCGCACGATGGGATCGGTTTAAGGCCTGCAGAGGGCTTGTTGAGCGATCAAGAGCTCAATAGTCTCGTTAGCACAATGCAAAACTTTGGTGGTCGCGTCAGTTGGCGGACAAGTGAAGATGGTGAGCAAAAAGCCTATGAAATTAACATTGCCTTATATGATGCATTGCAGGGCACTGTAAATGGTGAAGATAAATGGGGATTGGAGCGTTTCATCTGTGCACATGCCGTCATGTTTGGCTTAGAAGGGATCCCAGGGATTTACCTCCACAGTATGCTGGGTACTCGTAATGACTATGAAAAGTTAAAAAATACTCATCATAATCGTGCGATTAATCGACATCGTTGGGATTTACCAAGCTTAAACGAGCAATTGGAACAACCTAAAAACGCACACTCTAAAGTGTTGTCACGGATGTTAGAGCTTATCGACATCAGAACAGCACAACCGGCGTTTCACCCAAATGCCACCCAGTTTGTTTTGCACTTAGGGTTACAATTATTTGGTTTTTGGCGACAAAGCTTAGACCGAAAACAAAGTATCTTTTGTGTCAGTAACATTAGCGATCAACCACAAACTCTCAGATTAAGTGAAATCAATTTAATCGCAACAGATCCATGGGTTGATTTAATAACAGCACAAACCATTGAAGACACAACAGAAGATGTGACGTTAACACCATATCAAACGGTGTGGCTGACAAATTACACAGTTGATAATAGCTAAAAAAGTCGCTATTTGATTTTTGAGATTGCCGCGATAGTAGTAAATTCACTGTCGCGGCTTATTAAAGAAGCTTTTAACATGTTATATCCAGCGTCGAACTCGAGTTACATACTCGTCATATTCCTCACCAAACATCTGCCTTAATATTTTTTCCTCTGGCTTAATTTGAAACTGAACCATATACAGAACAAATATCACCAAAAATGCTAGGTTAGCAATAATGCCGAGATAAACACACCAGCCCGTCAATACAAACAACATTCCAAGATACATTGGATTACGAGTAATACTGTATATGCCGGTCGATACAACTCGGCTTGTTTCATTAGGCTTAACTGGGTTTACTGTGGTTTTAGCTTGATCAAATTGCATCACACCTGCGGCAATTACAACAAGTCCAAACCCAGCTAAAATACCGCCAACTTCTGTCTGTCGTGCAAATTCAAATAAACTGAGATCCAATGTTTTAACAAGTGTCATAACTACCATCAAAATAATGACTAATAACACGGGTGGTAATTTCAGCTCTAACCAAGTTAACTTCATATACTTCCTTGCTTGTTGTTCAATTTTTAATATTTAAGTTTCTAATGCTTACGAATGGCACTTATTCGTTTATCTGATTCGGCTTATTTTCCCTTGTTGGTCTAAGTACCAGTGTTCCTTGACAATTGGGGCACACGTTCGCCATTGCCGTTGTACAGTCTTCACAAAAGGTACATTCGTATGAGCAAATATACGCTTTTTTTTGTTCTAACAGTGAGCCAGTACATTTTTCACACGCGGATTTCATTTCTAACATAAGTGTCTCTATTTGTTAAAACAGACTCAGCTCAACTTCAACGGCTTCGTCAATAACCTTAATGCTTTTGATGGTCGACTTAGCTAATTTTTGTTTCATGTCGGTATCGTCTAATTGATAAATTGGGTATTTTTTTAACGCTTTAGCGACCAGCTTCTCCACCGATTTTTTAATCTTAGGTTGTATAGCCGTTGGCACATCATTAAACGCCAATTTTGCGACCTTAGGGTTTTGTAAATAAAACGCACCTTCTTTGGTGCGATATTCAACATCACCTGTAACTCCAACCAAACCTGAACCGCCTAAACCACCAGGGCCAGAAGCGGTGATCGTCGCTTCAATATATAGCGCGTCCTGGCCAGATTTCAAGGCGATTTTGGGGTCGCTTATTTTCACCTTAACAAAGTACTTTGTGCGTTCCAGCGGCATCATTTGATCTAACTTTTGTTGGATCTCACTTTGCTGAATTGTTTTGGTCAATCCCAAAGCCCACAAATTACAACTAGCGACTAACAACAAGAAAACGAATACAACTTTCATAAATTACTCTCCAACACCTTTTCGGCGTCTATCTCTTTACTTAACTGGGACAAAAACAATTTCATAAAACGCACCCTTTTATCGGCTTCGGTCTTACCAGCATTTGTTTTCATGGTTTCAGCGGTTTTAAATAGTTTCTCATAAAAATGGTCTACCGCGGCTATTTTGCTATTGGGTTCGCGTTGTTGACAGAACGGATCGTCATTGCTGTATATTTTACTGTCGAGCTTACCCGCCACCAGCATACACCGGCTTACACCTATGGCGCCTAATCCATCAAGCCTGTCAGCGTCCTGTACTACTTGCGCTTCTAAAGTTTCAGTCGGTATTTTAGCACTGTAACTATGGGCACAAATTGCGTGATGAATCGCTTCATTATATTGGCTGTCGTAGTTCACCGAAGTTAAAAACTCAATGGCCTTATCTGCAGCACATACCGATGCACGCTTGTTATCTGGATGATTTTTTGGAAATGACACACAATCGTGTAACCAAGCCGAGGGAACAACAACATTCAAATCAGCGTTTTCAGCATAGGCAATTTGTTTAGCTGATTGCACCACACGTTTTATATGATTCAGGTCATGGGCAGCGTCGTGAATTTGTTGCTGTTGAATAAAGTCGGCAAATTGAAGTTCGAACTGAGATAAATTCATAACTACCATTTATCAAGAAAGAGATGACGTTATGGTAATCCTTACTGAATTGTGGGTAAATAAAAAAACACCACATCGAGAAATAATACCCGATGCGGCGCTATACAATTTTGCGTTCTAATCACATTTATTTAAGCTATTTTGTTATACCAACAAGGTCGAAGAAAAACGCAGTTTCCAAAGCTCGCTCTTTATAGGCTCTAAAACGACCTGATGAACCACCGTGTCCAGCCTCCATATTGGTCACAAACAGCAATTTGTTATTATCGGTTTTATACTCTCTTAATTTTGCTACCCATTTCATTGGCTCAAAGTATTGTACTTGAGAGTCATGCAAACCGGTTGTCACTAACATGTGCGGATAATCTTGTTTAGCGACTTGATCGTAAGGTGAATAGGATTGTATATACTCATACGCTTCTTTATCAGCTGGGTTCCCCCACTCGCCATATTCACCGGTCGTTAGTGGAATCGTGGCGTCTGACATAGTGGTCACAACATCAACAAATGGGACATGTGCGCCAATACCTAAATATAACTCTGGTGCCATATTAGCAATTGCGCCCATGAGTAAGCCTCCGGCACTGCCACCACCGGCGTAAACCTTGTTTTTGTCGGCATAACCTAGTTGTGTTAGTCCTTTAGTCACATCAATAAAGTCATTAAACGTATTCATTTTATTCATCATTTTGCCGTCTTCATACCAAACGCGACCGAGTAGCTGACCACCTCTAACATGGGCAATGGCAAACACAACACCTCGGTCGAGTAAGCTAATACGCGACGCGGAAAAATACGGGTCTACAGTAATGCCATATGAACCATAGGCATATTGATATAGCGGGTTGGTGCCGTCTTTTTTAAACTTATCTTTGCGATACACCAGCGACACTGGGACTTCTTTTCCGTCGCGAGCTTTAACAAAAACACGCTCACTGCCGTACCAATTAGAATCAAATTCACCTATGACTTTGTCTTGTTTTAAAGTTTTTGCGTTAAGTGTTTTTAAGTCGTATTCCAACACCATATCCGGTGTTGTCATCGAACTATATTCCAACCGCAGTTTTTGGCTGTCCATCTGTTTGTTAACCGAAAAGGTCGCGTAATACGCTGGGTCATTAAATGGCAACATAGACGTTTTGCCTGTTGCTAACTCAATGACCCGAATTTGGGTCAAACCGCGTTCTTTTTCTTCAACGACGAGATAATCATTAAGTACGATAAAATCTTCGATAAAGACGTTTTCTCGGTGCGCCAGAACTTCCTGCCACTTGCTTTTGTCATGGCTGTCTTGTGCTTTAACTTTCATTATTTTGAAGTTTTTGGCGTTGTCGTTGGTGTAGATATAAAACCAATCTTGTCTGTTTTCATACGTGTATTCGTGACCTTCAACCAAAGGATACAACAATTCAAATTGACCTAAAGGCTTACTGGCATCCAGTAGACTTACGCCTAACGTGGTATTAGAAGTGTGGTTAATTTCAATAAAACGGCCATCTCGGCTTTTTGAAATACTGGTATAAAACGTTTCGTCTTTTTCTTCGTACATCAGTACATCTTGGCTTTGCTCTGTACCGATTTTATGGCGATATACCTGATACGCTAAAAGGGTCTGTGGATGTCTTTTAATGTAAAAGAGATGTTGATTGTCGTTCGCCCAAATGAGTGACCCATTAGAACCCGTCAATTTGTCCGCGTATAACTTCCCCGTAACTAAGTCTTTAAATTGGATATCATAAATACGACGCCCAACTGTGTCAGACGAGTACGCCATAATTTGGTTGTTAGTGCTAACGGAATAACGGCCAATATCAAAATAATCGTGTCCCTTGGCTAGCTCGTTAACATTGAGCAATACTTCTTCTTTGGCGTCTTTGACATCTTTTTTACGACTATAAATTGGGTATTCGGACTCGCCTTCATAAATTGTAATCCACCAATAACCTTGTTGTAAAAATGGCACTGTTGAATCGTCTTTTTCAATTCGACCAATCATTTCGTCAAACAACACTTGTTGAAAGGCTTCCGTATGGGCCATTTGAGACTTGGCGTAGGCATTTTCCGCCTCAAGATGTGCCAATATTTCTGGGTTTTCACGCTTATCGTCACGCATCCAATAGTAGTCATCAACCCGAGTGTGACCATGTTGAGTCATTGGATAGGGTATTTTTTTCGCAACAGGTGGAGTTAATTGCGGTGTATGCTGCGTCGATGATTGTTCGACTGAGTCGGTAGTTGATTCTGGAGTCATATTAGTAGATTGATTACATCCGATGAGTGAAAAACTAAGTACACTAAGTAATAAAAAATTAAGTGACTTAATATTACGTCGAACTAACAATACTGAGTGTGTGAATAATGTTGTGGCGTTTGTCGCCCATTGCCTAGTGACCATTGTGCTTATTTTGCCTTTTTATTTTACCTAATCAAATGATAGTCCGCTAACGCATATTTAAATAGGTGCAGTATCGTATATTGCATTCAATTTATCGACTTAACCTCGTATTTTTGCGATTTTGGCTTAGCGACTTGCCAATATTGGCCGTTTTCTGCTAAAAATAACTAGAACGTATAATAAAGAAGAAAGTTTTTAGGGCATTTTTAAATTAGAGCTTGCACTCCAATTTCATGAATGTTAAAAATTAGGTTCTAAATAGAAAAGAATATTTATTTAAAAAAATGACACATTTATTCAATACAACATCTTTTTTACTACTCAACCTGCTGCTGTTATCTAAGCGCGGGTCGTTTGTTGTTGTTTGAGATAAAAACAAATTCAATGAAACCCCGCCTAAGCAGCGGGGTTTTTTTATACCGAAAGTAGAATCCTCGCCGCTTTAGACAAAGTGTATAAACGACAGTAAATACACAAAAGATAGGGTATAGATCAAAACGTCTTTGGCGAACTACAGGAGAAGTAACATGGCTACAACAGAACAAGATAAGGTTGTCATCTTCGACACCACATTGCGCGACGGTGAACAGGCCCTTAGAGCCAGTTTAAGTAAGCGTGAAAAACTGCAAATTGCCCACGCCATCGCCCGTCTAGGTGTTGATGTTATGGAAGTTGGTTTTCCAGTTTCATCGCCAGGTGATTTCGACGCCGTACAAACCATTGCCAAAGAAGTTAAAGGCCCAACAATTTGTGGTTTGGCACGCGCAGTTGACAAAGACATCATCGCCTGTGGTGAAGCGTTAGCGCCAGCTGAGAAACGTCGTATTCATACGTTTATCGCAACCTCCCCAATCCATTTGGAACACAAATTACAAAAGACGTTAGAACAAGCAACTGACATGGCAGTGAAAGCCATCACGTTAGCAAAAACCTATACCGACGACGTTGAGTTTTCCTGTGAAGATGCTGGTCGTACTCCGGTTGCAGATTTAGCCTATGTTATCGAGCGTGCTATAGACGCTGGTGCAACAACCATCAATATTCCAGATACGGTTGGTTATACCGAACCTACCGAATTTGCCGAAATCATCCGTGGTATTCGAGAGCTAACACCAAATATCGACAAAGCCGTGATATCAGTCCATTGTCATAATGACTTAGGCTTAGCTGTAGCTAACTCTGTTGCTGCGGTGCAAGCTGGCGCACGACAAATTGAATGTACCGTTAATGGTATCGGTGAACGTGCAGGTAACTGTGCACTTGAAGAAGTTGCGATGATATTGCGTACCCGCGCAGAACGCTTTGGTGTTACGACTAATATTAAATCGGAAGAAATCTTCCGGACATCAAAATTAGTTAGTCAACTTTGTAATATGCCGGTACAACAAAATAAAGCCATTGTCGGCGCGAACGCGTTTGCACACTCTTCTGGTATTCACCAAGACGGTATTTTGAAAGCCCAAAATACCTATGAAATCATGAAGCCAGAACATATCGGCATGCAAAGTAACGAACTAAACATGACATCCCGTTCAGGTCGCCATGTTATTCAACATCGAATGACCGAAATGGGTTATGACAAAAATGATTATGACTTAAATGACATATACGACGCATTTTTGAAATTGGCCGACAAAAAAGGTCAGGTTCACGACTATGACTTAGAGGCAATCGTCTTTAATCAATTATTGGAAGAAGAATCTGATTATTACCAATTGGCGTCTTTACAAGGGTTGTCGAGCAACTTGCCGGTAAATACAGCAACCGTTGGCATTCGAACCGGTGGCGAAGATGTCAAATACAAATCGGAAACCGGCAACGGACCAATTGAAGCTTCATATAAAGCAATGCGCCATATCACGGGTGTTGAGCTAAATATCATTGACTTCAAGTTGGGTTCTAAAGGCGAAGGCGCTGACGCAATTGGCCAAGTGGATATTATTGCTGAATTTATGGGGCGTAATTTCCACGGTACTGGATTGGCAACCGACATCATCCACGCCGGGGTTAAAGCCTACATTCACGTATTAAATTTAATTCGCCGAGCGCAGCAGGTCGAAGACATTAAAGAAAAGCACCAAGGTGTTTAAGCAAAGCAATATTTAGGAAGTAACATGACAAATAAATACAACATTGCTGTTTTACCAGGTGACGGCATAGGTCCAGAAGTTATGGCAGCGGCAATAACCGTGTTAGAAAAAGTACAAACTAAGTTTGGATTTTCTCTTAACTTTGAATTCGCTGACGTAGGTGGCATTGCCATCGACAATCACGGAAGCCCGTTGCCACCAGCAACATTAGAACTTTGTGAAAAATCCGACGCGATTTTGTTTGGTTCTGTTGGTGGTCCTAAATGGGAAAACCTAGCGCCAAACGACCAACCAGAACGCGGTGCGTTATTACCGTTACGTAAACACTTTTCGTTATTTTGTAATATGCGCCCAGCGGCATTAGTTTCATCACTTGCACCTATCTCTCCGTTGCGTGCTGATATCAGTGCCAAAGGGTTTGACGTATTAGTTATGCGTGAATTAACGGGCGGTATTTATTTTGGTGAAAAAGGCCGTGAAGGCGATTCGGCATTTGATACTCAGCGTTATTCAAAACCTGAAATTCAACGCATCGCTAAACTTGGTTTTGAAGCCGCTCGCAAGCGTCGTAACAAAGTCACTTCGGTTGATAAAGCAAACGTATTACAAACCTCTATTTTGTGGCGCGAAACCGTTAACGAAATGGCAAAAGATTACCCAGATGTTGAAGTTGAGCATATCTATATCGACAACGCGACAATGCAGTTGATAAAAGATCCATCTCAGTTTGACGTGTTGTTGTGCGACAACTTATTTGGTGACATTTTGTCTGATGAATGTGCAATGATCACAGGTTCTATGGGACTGCTACCGTCTGCAAGCTTAAATGACAAAGGATTTGGCATGTACGAACCTGCTGGTGGCTCCGCCCCTGATATTGCAGGCCAAGGCATTGCTAACCCAATAGCGCAGATCTTAAGTGCTGCTTTATTATTACGTTACAGCTTAAACCAAAACGATGCAGCTAATGCAATCGACCAAGCTGTGGCTGACGTAATTAAGCAAGGCATCGTTACTGGTGACATCGCGCAGGGCGGCAAATCATATTCTACTTCTGACGTGGCAAACGCCATTGCAGCAGCGATCTAATTAAGGCAATCGACATGGCAAAAACATTATACGAAAAAATTTGGGATGCACATTACATCTCCGAAATTAACGGCGATACAAGTTTGATATATATCGACCGTCATTTGGTACACGAAGTCACGTCACCTCAGGCATTTGCGGGACTACGTGAAAAAAATCGTCCTGTGCGTCGTTTAGACAAAACATTTGCAACGATGGATCACAACGTATCGACTCAAGTTCGTTCGTTTGACGCTGCCGGTGAAACCTCTCGTAAACAGTTAGAAGCATTAGCTAAAAACTGTGAAGAATTTGGTGTAACGTTATTTGATTTAAACCACAAAAACCAAGGTATTGTGCACGTAATTGGTCCTGAATTAGGGATCACTTTGCCAGGTCATACTATTGTTTGTGGTGACTCTCATACAGCGACTCACGGAGCATTTGGGGCTTTAGCTTTTGGTATAGGTACCTCTGAAGTTGAACACGTTTTAGCGACTCAAACGTTGCAACAGAAAAAAGCCAAAACGTTAAAAATTGAAGTAAACGGACCGTTGCGAACTGACATTACGGCAAAAGACATTATCTTAGCGGTAATTGAAATCTTAGGTACGGCTGGCGGTACAGGTTATGTAGCAGAGTTCTGTGGTCAGGCAATTGAAGAATTGTCGATGGAAGGCCGCATGACATTATGTAACATGGCAATTGAAATGGGTGCCAAAGCAGGCTTGGTTGCGCCGGACCAGACAACGTATGATTATGTTGAAGGTCTTGATTACGCGCCAAAAGGCGACGACTTTACCCAAGCCGTTGAATATTGGTCTTCTTTAAAGACCGACAGTGACGCGACGTTTGACCATACCATTACGTTACACAGTGACAACATCATTCCTAAAGTCACTTGGGGCACTAGCCCAGAACAAGTTGTTAGCATTGACGCAATAGTCCCAAATCCAGATAAAGAAACTGATTTGGTTAAAGCCGATGCAATTCGTCGTGCGATTGCCTATATGGGATTGGAAGCGGAACAAAAGATCACCGATATTCATGTCAACACGGTATTTATTGGTTCTTGTACCAACTCTCGTATCGAAGACATGCGCGCTGCGGCTGATATAGCGAAAGATAAAAAGGTCGCCTCTGGCGTTCGAGCATTAGTAGTTCCAGGCTCAATGCGTGTCAAATACCAGGCTGAACAAGAAGGGTTAGACCAAATATTCAAAGACGCTGGATTTGAATGGCGTGAGCCGGGTTGTTCAATGTGTTTAGCCATGAACGACGACCGCTTAGAACCAGGCGACCGTTGTGCATCAACGTCAAACCGTAACTTTGAAGGTCGTCAAGGCCGTGGTGGTCGTACGCATTTAGTAAGCCCAGCAATGGCCGCTGCCGCTGCTATTCATGGTCACTTTGTTGACATTCGTAACGCGTAAGGAGCAAGACAATGACTGAAGCTGTTTTTCATCAGGGTATTGTATGCCCATTAGACAAAAATAATGTCGATACTGACCAAATTATTCCTAAGCAATTTTTAACTTCGGTTGAACGTGATGGATTCGACAAAGCGCTGTTTTTTGACTGGCGTTATTTAGACAACGGCGAACCAAACCCAGAGTTTGTTTTGAACTTTCCTCAATATCAGGGTGCGTCGGTGCTATTAACTCGCGAAAACTTTGGTTGTGGTTCGAGCCGTGAACATGCCCCTTGGGCATTGAAACAATATGGTTTTCAAGTGGTTATCGCTCCAAGCTTTGCGGATATTTTTTACAATAACTGCATTAACAATCAAATTGTTCCAGCAAAAATTAGCAACGCTCAAATCGATGCGTTGTTTGATTTAGGCCAATCTGGTGAACCATTTGAATTAAAAGTGGATCTTAAAAACCAACAGTTATTGGTTGATGGCCAAGCGGCTATTGATTTTGAAATTGCTGAAGATGTGCGTGAACGTTTACTTAAAAACTTAGATTTTATCGGTGTAACCGAAGAGTTTAACGACCAAATAAGTGCATTTGAGCAAAACTTAGAAGCGCAACGAGCGTGGCAATAAGCCACTCCTTGAGTCAGTATTTCAACTGATAACAAGACAATTTGAGGTGCTCTTACCCTGATCGTCTTGTCACTTAAACCGCATCCTATTAAGGGTTGCGGTTTTTTTTCATCTAAGCTGCGGTGAACAATCGACAAATACGTGGGTTTTGGTACTATTTGATCAATCTCGCTTATAGGAAAAAATTATGACTGACTTTAAACGGATCAGCGTTACTGAAGCAAACGACTTGATTGCAAAAGGCCATGTTGTCATCGCTGATATACGTGACGACCAGTCATTTGCAAACGGTCACATCGCCAATTCATTCCATTTATCTAATGGCTCTATGACTTCGTTTAGCCAGAAATACGATTACGATGTTCCGGTATTGGTTTTTTGCTATCACGGCAACAGCTCGCAAGGTGCAGCGCAATACTTGGTTCAACAAGGATACGAAGAAGTCTATTCTGTTGATGGTGGTTTTGAAATGTGGAAGCAAAACTTCCCATTTGTTACGTTAAGCGAATAATTTATAGATGCTATTACTTGCCAGTATCCCTAATCAACGTGCCGCTCAGGCATTTATCGATTACCTGAAACTACAGCACATTCACGCAAATTTACAAAACGAGTCAGCTAATGAACTGGGACGGCTCGAATGGGAGATTTGGGTTGACCCCGATGGATTTCATCAGGCACAAACGTTTTATCAAGAGTTTGTTAGCAACCCAAATGACCCTAAGTATTTAGATGCCTCTTGGCAAGTGGGGCAACCGCAAACACAGCAAACACAATCATTTGGCATGGCCCGTATTTGGCGAAGTGCTGGACCACTTACTCGATTTATCACCTTGTTGTGTGCCTCTGTCTTTTTATTATCTTGGTTTGGTTTTTACGGATTTTTTAAAGCTCACTTTAGTTTTTCGTTTGAACTTACTGAGTTTTACCGTGTAGTAACCCCCGCATTTATCCACTTAAGCGCAATGCATATTGCATTTAACTTATGCTGGTGGTGGTATTTAGGTGGTCGAATTGAGAAGGTCTTGGGTAAACAAACTTTACTCATCGTTGTGTTATTAAGTGCCGCCTCGTCTAATATTGCACAGGCTTTATTAGTCAATGCTAACTTTGCTGGTTTATCTGGAGTTAACTACGCGTTGGCTGGTTTTACATGGTACTGCGGAACCTTCCACCAATCTAAGAGCATTTTCCTACCGAATAATATTTTTATCTTTTTAGTGGGTTGGATGATTTTAGGCTTTCTCGAAATATTACCCGTCGCAATGGCAAACTGGGCGCATTTGTTTGGCTTAATATCAGGCATAGCGTTAGCTCAAATCATGGTAAAACCTGAACCTCGCACCTAGCACAGTTGATAAACACTGTGCTTTTGCAAGCGCGTGTGGTTGAGTTATCGAGTTATTTATAAAGAACCTTGGCTAACGTTCGCCGAGTTGTCTTGGTGTTATTAATGATAAAGATATTTAGTAAACAAAATATCTTTCACTAAAGTCTGGCCCGTTTCTTTCTTCATTAATTCTTGTAAGCGGTCCAATATTTTTAATCGAATTTCTTCACGTCCCGTCATAGATTTAACTTTCTGTTCAGGTTGTCTCATTAAAATATCAATAATTGCGTCGCGCAATAGTGGTGAATGATGTTCAACAATGCCAACATTGGCAACGTCGGTTATCATCAACTCCGCCGTGATACGAATAAACCCAATGTTACGTTTATTACTGACATAATTTGTGATGATGTCCGGTTCAAAACCAAAGTAACCTATGTTTTTAGGCTCAGCTTGCGCCGGTGCGGTAAATAACAAAACAAAACTGGCAATTGAAACAAGCAGTAAACGCAACATGTAGGTTTCTCTAAGATGGCTTTAAGTATAATGTCTAATTTTAGTGAATTAATTAACAACTACCAGCCTTAATGCCAATTTGTTGCAATAAATATTATTCTGCGACCTTTGAGCTTTAGCAACATTGTTTGTTAACATGTGCCCAGACTCATAAATGGAAGACGCTGTTGCACCCTTTAACTTTACCGGAAACTTGGTTTTCGCTGGATTCCGAACAATTTACAAAGCTCCGATCCGACGTCGCCCAATGGATAAAGGGTGAAAGCTCACTAACGGTTAAAATTAAAGAGCTAGGCATCGCATTTAATGTTGCCGTACTGGCGCAAACGACATTGCCAAACAGGGCACTTTTACATCCAGCCTTACCCAGTCAAGAAGGTAGCGCCTTATTTCGAGAGGTTTTGTTACAGCAAGGTGATGTGCCGTTAGTTTATGCCCAAACCATTATGCCTGACACCACCACGACCGGCACAGAAACGATGTTAACAGAGCTTGGTAATCAATCCCTAGGCCAAGTATTATTTCAGTCCCCACAGGCGATACGAGGCGATATAGAGTTTGCAGAGGTCACTTCAACGTCTCAACTCGGGCTGTATATCCAACAAGAACTGCAACAAACGATTAACGAGCCGTGTTATATTCGTCGTTCGTTATTCCATCTCAATCGTAAGCCACTTTTGGTTTGTGAATGTTTTTTACCGTCATTGTTCCAATAGCTTATGAAATTACTCCTAACGTTTTCTAATTACCCTGCGTACCACCGTTTAATGCGGATGGATAAACCCATCGGTATTTATTTATTATTATGGCCGACGTTTTGGGCCCTGTGGATAGCAACAGAAGGTGTTCCTAGTCTGCACCTTTTTACTGTTTTTACCTTAGGTGTGATTGTCATGCGGGCGGCGGGCTGTGTGATCAATGACTACGCAGACCGAGAAATAGATGGTCATGTAAAGCGCACAAAACAACGACCTATACCAGCGGGGGAAGCCACTGCAACAGAAGCATTACAACTGTTCGTTTTATTACTATTGATAGCCTTTGCTCTGGTACTGACCCTAAATATTGAAACTATTGTATTGTCGTTTGGAGCCTTGATATTGGCGTCTGTGTATCCGTTTATGAAACGTTACACTCATTTTCCACAAGTCGTATTAGGGGCTGCCTTTAGCTGGTCAATACCAATGGCATTTATGGCCGCAACGGCGCAACTTCCTGCGGTGGTTTGGTATCTATATGGGGCGAACCTGTTATGGACCGTGGCCTATGACACATATTATGCCATGGTAGATAAAGACGATGATCTCAAACTTGGCGTTAAATCAACGGCCATCGCTTTTGGCCGTTTTGAACTACAGGCTATTGTATTGTGTCAGTTATTAACGGTTGCAATATTTGCTGTGTTGTATCATCAATTGGGTTGGCAATGGCCAATGGACATTGCCTTGACTGTGGTTATCGTATTGTTTGGTCAACAACTATGGCAAGCTAGAGAAAAACAACGAGATGCGTGTTTTCGCGCTTTTCTAGCCAATCATTATGTTGGATTAGTTGTCTTTATTGGCCTGATTGGTCAATACAATCTGTTGCCTCTACTAGCGAACTAAAGTTATCTCTTTAGTTCGTCATGTCGGCACTGTTTTTACTCAACAAACGTAAGGTGTTAAGCGCTTTTTCAGCGTCGTTTTTATTTACAAATACGTGGTCGTGGTAATAAGCTGCAACAACATTTGCACTTATGCCTTGCTCCCCTAATGCCGTTGCTATTGCCGCTGTCAGGCCAACCGCGTCTAAACTTGAATGCACATTTAACGTAATGCAACTGAAAACACTTTCTATCAACATTTGATGTTCTTGCGCTATCGTCAACGGCACTATCGCTGTCATGCCTTCAGATTCCATAAACGTTCCTATCGGCTTTAGGTCCTTGAGGGACGACAAATCATCCGTTTTAATATGGCTAAATACATAATCAATTGTATGTAATTCAGGTTCCATCGTTGCGATAAGTTTATGTAAATCGGTCTCACCTGCCATGATTAAATTTGTCCTATTTGTTTTGTTAGATATTTAAGTTCACCTAACGCAAAGTTACTCTTGATAGGACCTTGTCTTAAAGCCACTAGACGTGTTGGTCGATTAAAATAACATTGCCGTCTGGATCCTTTAACGCGAAACTAGCAGGCCCCTTTGAGTCAGGGTCAACAGTACTGTCAAGCTCACAACCGGCTTGTTGTAAATGGTTTTGAATTGCCCTCACATCGTCAAATTCGGCTAAGGCTTGAGCATCCTGATCCCAACCTGGGTTGAAAGTCATGATGTTACTTTCAAACATGCCTTGAAATAAACCAATGATATGATCCCCGTTTTTAAGAATAAGCCAGTTTTGATGCTCGACCCCACCAAAAACCGTAAACCCTAAATTTTCATAAAAGATCTTTGACTTGGCTAAATCTTTTACCGCCAAACTCACTGAAAATGCACCTAATTTCATATTCGTTTCCTATCCATTATCCTGCTGTTTATTTTTGTTTTCGATGTTATCAACAGACAATAAAGGCATAGTGACAATAAATCGACAATATTCATCGTGTTTGCTGCGGCATACCACCTGTCCGTTCAGTTTTTGCGTTACTAGGTTATAAACAATACTGAGCCCTAAACCTGAGCCTTTATTATGATTCACAGAAGTTGAATAAAAAGGTTCAAATATTTTAGTTTGAAGCGTTTCATCAATTCCACGGCCATTGTCTTCAACGGTAAATTCTAAGGTGTCTTTAAGAAGTTTATAGCCAATTTTAATTTGCCCGACCTCTATCCCTTCGAAGCCATGTATAAATGCATTTTCTATCAAGCTTGAAATAATTTGTGCCGTTGTAACCGGATAAACTGATACAGAAAGGTTTTCATCACCTGTTAATATTATCTTTATATTTTTTTCTTCGGCATTCGGCGCCTGAGCAGCGACGATATTATGCAAATATGAACTCAGAACGACATTCTCTGGTTTATCGCTGGATTGATCAACGGCTATCATTTTGAAGTTTCTAACCAGATCCGCCGCACGTTCCAGGTTTCGTAAGATTAAGTCGCTACTCATCTCAATTTCGTCGCAGTTACTGGTAAATACCTTTTTACTAAGGTTGCCACCGAGCACATTTTGTTTCAGTTCTTTAGCCAAAACCCCTAAATGACTCGCCCCAGTTACTGCGATACCCAGTGGGGTGTTGATTTCATGAGCAACACCTGCAACGAGATTGCCTAACGCGGCCATTTTTTCGGTTTCAACTAAATGATCTTGAGTTGCTTTTAGCTCCTCAATGACCACTTCAAGTTTTTTATGGGATTCGGTTAATTCCGTTGTACGGTCTTTAACTCTTTGTTCTAATTCGTTTTTAGCGACACCAAGTTCATGTTGTATTGTTTTTAGTTGGGTAATGTCATCGTAAGTCCCGACTAATCCAACAACAACATTTTCATCAGTAACAATTGGACGTTTTGATGTTCTTAACCAAATTGTTTTGCCATTTTTATGGGTTTGTGGCTCTTCTGAACACAAAAGGTGTTCTCGTGTTGACATTGTTACTGCATCATCAGAGCGATATAATTCCGCTTGTTCGGGGAATATATCGTGATCTGTAACGCCAATAATCGAGGCTGGGTTTGGTAAAGATGCGTCTTTAGAAAACGCTTCGTTACAACCTAAATACATCGAATCACGGTTTTTCCAAAACACCCGCTGTGGCATCAAATCAAGTACGGTTTGGTAAGTTTGCAGTTGAATTTCCGCTTTTGATAAACGATAACTCCCGCCCAATATCGACTTTAAAACATAATAAGCGGAACTAAAGGTTTCTTTAAACTGTGCTGTTTTTGGCGCGACATAGCTTAATAAGCCAACAATATCACCTTGAGAAACAAAAGGGATTACAAATATCTGCTCTGAGTCTCCCCGAAAAATATTAGTTAAATGATCAGGCAATAGACAAGAGAGCACATATTGTTTGTCCATTACCTGCTCAATGTCATTTTGCAACCAATCTTCCAACTGCGGTGGGCAATCACTAAAGCGATACTTAACAAATAGGTGCTTGTCTGAATTATTGGGCTTACCCGTAGCATAAAGGTGACTTTTAAACTGATATTCAAGATTGTGTTCGTCTTTAAAAACAGTAGTTAACATGACAAAAGATGCATTTAATATTTCACTTAGGCACTCAATTGCCCGCGGAAAATCTTCCATTTTAGTAAAGGACGCTGTGGCATCATGTGAAATCAGCCGGATAAAATCCAATTGGTCCTGTAAATGTTTGTCGTCCACTGGAACTCCTAACTGTGTCTTCTCGTCTTAGATTAGCCCTGCTTGTTTATTTGTTCAAATCACTTTTGATTCAAAAACAAACTATTGCGACAGATTAGTCTTGCTCAACTTCCTTTTTTTGCTTCTGATAATCTTCAAAGGGCACCGTTTCGAGTTTATCGCACTCTTCTAACTGCCACGCTGTTTTCGCTTCTTTAATACACTCGTTTTTTTGATAATTTTTACCAAACTGATACATAGATTTATTTGTACAAGCCACTGCCGATAAGGCAACAATAACTACTAATGCGTTTCTAAAGTGTTTCATTAACTCTATCTCCTTTTATATTTCTACCTCAAAGAGTAACGAAAGGATCAATAAGTTCATAAAATAATTTCAACAATACGGTTCAATAAATACCGTACAACGTCAAATGTCATGACATTTGTCACATCAAATTGGTGACAAACCTCTCTACAATCATTTCATCGAATAACGAATACTTATCCCGTCAAACAAACAGGAGAACTGACATGAACATTAAATCTAAATTACTTACTTTATCAATGACAATCGCAATCTCTGGTAGTGCACTTGCTGGACAAGCTGAAATAGACCGCATCGAGCAAGCTGCAGGTGTATTGGACATTACGCAACTCAAAACAATCGCGGCGGATTTATCCGGTTATGACCTTGCTTTAGCATATTATCGAATTGCTTTAAGCGCTAATTTAAAGGGCCAAACTCCCGTTGCTAAAGAGTCTATCGACCAAGCTATGGAATTACTTGAAAAACTAGATGAATCGTCACCAGATAATGTAGAAATCAAAGCCTTACTTGCTCAGGTTTACGGATACAAAATTGCGTTAGACCCAATCAAAGGTATGTATTACGGTCCAAAATCAAATTCAACGCTTTCATCTGCTGAAACCATACAACCAAATAACCCAAGAGTGTTATTAGTTAAGGGGATAAGCAAATTTAATACGCCGGGTGTTTTTGGGGGCAGTACAGAAGCAGCTTACCAAGCATTTGATCAAGCGATAACGGCGTATTCAGAAGACCAATACTCTGATTATCACTGGGGCCAGGCAGAAACGTACACTTGGCGCGGATTGATTTCGATGCAACAAGGTGACGTAGAAAAAGCCAAAAATGATTGGGAACAGGCTCTAACCATTAATCCTGATTATGGCTGGGCGAAAATGTTACTCGCTGCACAATAATCATCATGCAGAAATCGTGAGGGCGACACCACTTCTTGTATCGCCCATCACTTAATATTAGTAACACGCTCAACCAATATTACCGGCTAATTTCATTTTAACATTGACCATAGTGACCATAGTGGTCGACACTAAGTGTCGGAAAAAATAGGAAAAAACATGACTCAAAACAGTTCAGAAACAATACTTACGCCAACAGGCAGCGCTGCCGCTTTTTCGGTAAGTCCGATTGCCGCGACAGGTGCGGCTAAGTGGAGTTATTTTTCACTTGTTTTTTCGGTGTTCTATTTTTTCAATTTAGTCGCCCAATTTGAACACTTTTCCACAAATGAAGTTGCCATATCGTTTTTCATTTACGCTGTATTTATTGTGTTGTTTTTCCAAGCTACTCGCTTAACCGGTATAGCGGTAATTCGTCCTATCTTGGCTATTATTCTTTTATCTGCTGTTGGCGCGTCTGTGCAGCCTGGTACCAATGCGTTATTTGGCTATGCGGCATTTTTTGCGGGATACTATTTTCAATTCAGAGGTTCATTCACACTTTTACTATGCAACCTTGGATGCCAATTTGCGTCAGCTTATGCCTTTGACTTACTTAGCCCTTATTATTTGGGACCATCGATAGCCGTATCCACAAGTCTTTTTGTATATGGGGTGTTTAGTCAAAAAGAATATTTAAACGCCTGTTTGCAAAATAAAAAGAATCAGCAAATTGAACAACTTGCGGCCATCGCTGAGCGGGAACGAATTGCCCGTGATATGCACGACTTACTCGGGCATTCACTTTCGTCATTGGCATTAAAGTCCGAACTCGCTGAAAAGCTGGCACACAGAGCGCAATTTGACGCAGCAAAAAAAGAAATAACCGAAGTGGCAGAACTTGCGAGGCAAACCCTTACAGAGGTTCGTTATGCCGTAACTGGATTAAAACAGCGAGGGCTAAACGGCTCGCTAGAAAAACTCACGAAACAACTACAACATATGAATTTTGAAACCCAAACATTTATTGAAGTCACCACCTTGCCGCCAAAAGTCGAGTCGACCGTGATCATGTTATGCACCGAATGGATCACGAATATATTACGCCACAGTAAAGGTGATCGAGTTTCAATTTCAATAACAAATACCTCTGACTCTATAGAGCTTAATATTGGGGACAACGGAAAAACCTCAACATTAACACCGGGCAATGGCATAGACGGCATGAAATCTAGAGTTGCAGAGCATGGTGGCACCATTGATATCCAGCAAAATGGTGGGGTTAAATTGCGAATTGTTATTCCACTCGGCCTAGAGGAACAAACAATATGAGCCAGGTGGTAAAAGTCTTAGTTGTTGAAGACCAAGCATTGGTGCGCGGCGCAATTTGCAGCTTGTTAGGTTTAGAAGACAACATTGAGGTTGTTGGTCAGGCCGAAAATGGCGCTGTAGCACTGCAAATGTTAGAACAACTTAATGTCGATTATGTGCTCAGTGACATTGAAATGCCGGTAATGTCTGGCCTTGAGCTTGCTGAAGAGATACACGATAAACACCCTAAAATTGGGGTATTAATCATGACGACTTTTTCCAAATCGGGTTATATAAAACGTGCGATGGCGTTAGGTGTTAAAGCATTTATTTTAAAAGAATCACCTACTGAATACTTAGTAAACGCAATTGGTAAAGTCCAAAAAGGACAACGAGTTATCGACCCCGAACTGGCACTTATGGCACTTGACGATAACGATCCGTTAACTGAAAAAGAACGCAAAGCTATCAAATTAGCAGGGGACGGATTAAAAACTGCAGAGATCGCCCAGGCGCTATTTTTATCAGAAGGTACGGTGCGCAATTATTTATCAGAAGCCATTTCAAAACTAAATGCCGCAAATAGAGTTGACGCTGCAAGAATTGCAAAACAAAAGGGCTGGATTTAGCCCATTTGAAACCCTTAAACTGGGTAAGACGTTCAATCTGATTATCGTAATAAAAAGTTGGTTTGTGATCCAAGTCCCGTTAAAGTAGGGCTTAGCTGATTTTATTGGCCCACAGGAATCTATGTAGAAAGGATGGAACCATGATTATAAAAGCGTTACTTATTGTCGCAGCCCTAAAGCTCCACAATCAATTAGATGAACCAATCGCACCCACTTTAGTTTATCTCATCCCTATGTTCATCATTTCCCTGTTTGCAGGTGCATCATTTTTTTGGCTTTTACTCACAAGCATTGTTTTAGGATGTTGTTTGTTCTGCTATTTTTTATTGTTGTCTCGATGGAATAGTGGACTGAACTATTATGGGATCATGGCCCTTGGGATCGCAGTTTTATTGTTTTTGTTTTAAATCACCTCGAACAAATAAAACGGTCAAACAAGAACATTCAAGGCCCCAGTTGGTAAAACAGGAAACATCATGAAGATAACAAGAACGACGTTAATTGTAAGAATTGTATTATTTGTCGGTACCTTTACGTCAATGTTTTTTGTCCCTTGGATTTTAGTCAAAGCCTGGTTGATACCACTACCAGACACTGTTCAAGAGCAAGTCATCGAGGCGATAAACTACGACTTTGATGGCATGGTTGTTTATGTCGATAAAGCGGGGGAGCCACCAGCGTGGTATACCGCAGGGTGGAAAGACCGAAACAATAAAATTCCTGCAGATCCAAACGCCTTATTCAAAATCGCCAGCATCAGCAAATTGTACGTTTCAGTCGCGACGGCAAAACTCGTCAACGCCAACCGCTTGTCACTGGATAAAACCCTGGCTGACTATTTTCCAGAACTGGTTGGCCGAATAGAAAACGCCGACAAAATAACGTTACGATTAATGGTTCAGCATCGCAGCGGCATTCCAAATTATACCGACACACCGGCTTATTGGGATGCACCTCCGGATACCAGCGATGAAAAGCTCGCCCTTGCACTTGATTTACCCGCGACATTTGCCCCAGGTTCGAGTTACGAATATTCAAATACCAACTACTTATTATTGGCAGAACTTATAAAAAAAGTGGTGGGTTACAGCCATCACCAATTTATCAAAGAAGAAATTTTAATACCTCTTGGGCTTACAAATACGTTCAGCTCGTTAAGCGAAGTTGATATTGATGACGTTATGGGGGGTTATTATGTTGGTGTTGAGCAAGATATTAAAGCAAACGACTACGGGTCGATGTTAGCCACGGTAGAAGATGTCGGTATTTTTCTGCGTGCGTTAAATGATGGCTCGGTATTTAAAGAGGGTGAAAAAGAAATCTACTCTTCTATTTATGTCTATGAACATGGCGGGTTAATTCCCGGCTATCAAAGTTTAGCAGAGTATCACAAAGACATTGACACCATAGTTGTCCAAGTGATTAATACCACAGACTTTAATGGCTACGACTGGAATTTGTCGCAAATTTTATACAGCCGTATAGTGAAAATTTTAAGAAACCAGCACGCTAATTAACAAGCGTATAAAAACGAGCTTGCTGTTCGACAAACTTAAAACAACAAAGCGACTTTCGAGTCGTACTTACTGACCATAGTGAAGGATTATCGATGTACCGAATTTTAATTATTTCCTTATCAATATTTATTGGCGCTTGTTCTAGCGTGGCTTCTAAAGACCGGCCTAGCAGTTATTATCAGGGTAATACAAACACAAAAGGCATTACCAGTGACTCGTTATTAGGTGAAAACGACCAAAAGATAAACGAATTACTTTATTACCAAGTAAAGCTACCAGCCAAAAATAGAATCGCGATTTTGAAATTAAGTCGAGACAATCAGTGGCAATTTTACTCTAACGACTTTACGACCCTTACGACATCTTTAATTGACGGGTTTATTTCTGAGCTACGTTCGTCTCCTCGGGTATATGACGCTTCGTTTTTACCGGCCATGTTAGTTCCTGATAAAAGAACGGTTCCCTCTTTAAGAGAAGCGGCAGCAAGGTTCCAAGCCGACTTACTACTGGCTTATAGAAGCTCATGTAATTCCTATAATAAATATCGATTTATGGACCCGAACGAAACCAAAGCTTATTGCTCTGTAGAAGCCGTATTGCTCGATGTTCGCTCTGGCGTAATTACCAAGTCTGTTGTGAGTACTCAAGATTTTGTTGCAGTAAAACAAAAAGACGATGTTAACTTTTCGGAAACAATAAAAAAGGCGGAATTAGAAGCGGTCGCCAAATCGCTATTAGACGTCGCTAAAGGCGTTAACAACTATTTGTTAACCGTACCAACTATCAACAATTAATTGAAAAAACAAATACCAAGAGGTTGCTCGTTACTGAATATCAGCACAAGTAACCTCTGTTTTTTGTTGCAGGTCTATTTAGGTTCAACTGTGATAACAATCCGTTTATAACTCGACAAAGCTGGCGTACCCTTATCAGACACTTTTAAAATAATATGTACCGTTTTTGTTTCGGTTACTTCTGGCGCTGTTATGTAGATCGCATGCGCATTATTGGCAGCACCGGTAGAAACCGTTTTTTTATAAGTGCCCGCTTCTGGGTAGTCAAACCAAATAAAGCTCAAGTTATCACCATCTGGATCGTAGGAATCACTGGCATCCAATGCCAAACTTTGTCCAGACTTTACGGTCATACGATCTGAGCTTTTTAATACCGCTATTGGTGCGTGATTCGCTTGTTGATAACTTTGAGTTGTCCAATCCATTCGTGCCGCAAAATCATTTTGCAAATCATCTCGCCAGCGCCATAGCGTTTCTTTATAACCTTCAAAACTACGCTTACCGGGGATGGTTGCCCGGCCATATTCTCCCGCCACATAAGGGGTAAACGTATCTGTGGCATTGGTCCAAATTGCCCGGGTTTCAGGGGCGATAATCACATCCGATCCCCCTTCCTTAGTTTTTGAAAAGTCTGGGATATAGAGTTCATATCGTCCCCCCCAGCCTCCCCAGTTCGGTTTTTCTGCATGATTTAACCCATTCGGGATTAAAGATAAAAAAGCCGGTGTATCGCCTTCCACGCCCCAAGCCACATCTGGATATCGAGCGCCTAAAGGACCGTGACCTTGCTGAATGTTAGTAGCAAACCACTTATTACTTATTGTGCTGTTATCTATACCGTCGATAACTGAATTAATGCCTGTCCATGTTGCGCTACCATAGTCATCACCTGGGCTCACAATATAAAATAAATTAGGGAAATTGTTTCTGATCCAAATCCCGCTATCGTCTTGGTCAGAAATGGTATAAACCCTAATTTTAGCAATCAGCGCCTTGGCTTCATGAGCGGGTTTGGTTTTGCGTATTTTATACAACGCCTGAGCAAGGGTATTTACGCCTCCCCAGGTTGATATCCATAGCGGACGTTTATCATTTTTTTCAAGCTCCGCAATGATCAAATCTGAGCCTTGAGAATCATGACCATCTCCAACCCCCTTCATACCGTAAAGAGGCAAACCAGATTTAACCAGCTGCAAAAGTGCTTTGCCACTTGGGTAACCTGATTGATGATTGACTAAATTAGGCTGAACTTCACTATAAGCATTAATCACCTTAACAATCGACTCCGGTTCAACCGAGTTTTTGTGCCAAACAGACGTTGTTGCGACAATCCCTTTAATGTCGATTTCATTGGCGTACAAAAACAGCCGGACTAATGACTGCGTATCGTCAGGATCTGCTTCTATGTCTGTTAAAATGATCACTCTATGTTTTTCATAATCTTGAGCGTAACCAAGATTAAGTGTCACGGTTAAACATATCATTATTAAAAGGAATAAATATCTCATCGATTAAACCCACAGCCAATTACAATGGGGATAAATTAAACCTCCTATGCACTATTGGTCTATTACGGTTTTTTATTTATTACGTATTATTACTTTTATATTTATTTAATTTGGTAAAATTGCTAAATCAATTTAGCCGTCAAACATACATTCAACCCTGTTAGTAATTAAGGATTTCATGTCAAAGTCAGTGCAACATATTGGGGCAATATCTCTGGTCGTAGAAAACTACGATGAAGCAATTGAGTTTTATACGTCAAAATTGCAATTTACGTTAGTCGCCGACACCGACTTAGGCGATGGCAAACGCTGGGTTTTGGTATCCCCGCCAAACTCAAATGGCACTAACTTACTGTTAGCGGAAGCGAGCAGTGAGGCGCAAAATAAAGCGGTTGGTAATCAAACTGGGGGGAGGGTATTTCTATTCCTACAAACCAATAACTTTTGGTACGACTACGAATTGATGAAAGCAAATGGCGTGGTATTTGACGAAGAACCCCGTGTTGAAGAGTATGGTACGGTAGTTGTTTTTCAAGACTTGTATGGCAACAAATGGGACTTGTTACAACTGGTTATTCCAACACTCTGACACAGTTAAGGAGTAGCAACATGGATTTTACATACCCGTTTAATCGCCACCTTGTTTAAGTCCTGTATCAAATGCTTTAATTAATACTTAAACAAGGCGACAGAAAATGCTCTATTATTTACCCGTTAGCGCTTTGAGTATAATTGTCCAATGATCTAAACCACCGTAAAATGCTTTAATCGGTAAACGCTCATTTAATCCGTGAGCGAACATGTCATCTGGATTCATAAACGCGCTAGACATCGCCCAAGTTGGGATCCCAGCTTTACGAAAATGCATGCCGTCGGTGCCACCAGACTCCATATAAACAACTATATCTACTTTTGGATAGCGACTATGAACTGCCTTACTAATCGCCGCCATCACATCTGCTCTTGGTTCTGAAATTGGGCTTTCAACTGGTGAGCCAGTCACGACAAACTCAACTGCGTCATTGTTAATCGCTTGTTTGAGTTGCTTTTGCACCTGCGCCACCGTTGTCCCAGGGAATATCCGGCAGTTTACGGTAACCATTGCTGATTGAGGCAGGGCATTTTCTGCATGTCCCGCTTTTAACATCGTAGGCACACATGTGGTACGGGTAGAACCGACATAAGACGGTTCGATTTCCAACCGGTCTGATGCCGCTTTATTATTGGGGTTATTGGCAAATTGCATCATTGCTTGACCCAACTCTCCCCCTAGCTTTTGTCCTGATATCCGAAAAAAATCACGGGTCATTTCACTATATTGAACAGGAAAATGGTATCCCTGAATTTTAGTAATCGCATCTGCGAGATCATAAATCGCATTATCCATTTTAGGTCGCGAGCTATGGCCACCAGCATTACGAATAGTAAGTTCGAACGTGGCGTAGGTTTTTTCTGCGGCTTGAACCAAATAGGCAACAGGCTTTCCGTCTGCACTCAAGTCTCCGCCTCCTGCGTCCGAGTTAAGCGCAAACTCAGCTTCTGCCAGTTCTGGCATGTCGTTCGCTAACATTTGAGTAGTTGTCATGCCGGTTTCTTCGTCACCAGAAAAGGCAATTATCAAGTCACGATTTGGTATAAAACCTTCATTTTTTAGCCGAATAAAGGTCGCTGATAACATAGTAATACCGTATTTGTTATCAATGGTACCGCGACCATAAAAATAGTTATCATCTTGGGTTAATTTAAACGGTGGGCGCTCCCAGTCTTTAGCTAATGCTTCAACAACGTCCATGTGCCCAATAAGTAAGATGGGTTTTTTACCCGAAGAACCATCGCCTCTGTAACGTACAATTAACGAAGCTGTTTCCCCCTTGGGAATAATTTGAATGTCTTTTGCTGCAAAGCCTGCTGCAGTAAATTCACTTGCCAAATATTTAGCCATTTTAGGAACATTACCGCGACCCGCTACGGTTGGGATTTCTATTATCGTTTGATATATTTCCAGGGCTTTTTTAGCATGGTTTGAATCCGCATTAGGGACACTCAAAACCGAAAACGTAGCGCTAAGTAGCACAAAAATTCCTAACAATTTTTTCATAATTAACTTATACATATCCTAAATGAACAACTAGCATATACCCGTTTATACAAAAACGATAGCGTGTCGTTTTTCACATACATAACCATTGTAAAACTCGAATCATTGCACTTATTGTTTCGGGGTTATCTATCGGGCTTGGTTGGCACGGCCATTTTGGTTGTCTAAAAGGGAACGCCAACAAGCGGTGAACCATTAACAATTGTCAGGTGTGTGACAAACTCTTTGGATTATTGCCTTCGCTTCGCTAAAGTAGAACCAATTTTTACGTGTAATAAAAATATAGCGTGGCCTGTTTTGGACTAAATCGGCATAAGGAACAATAATTGTGATAATTGATTGGGGTGTTGTCAGCTCTGCGGCTACCGCTGTAGGTTCGTTGGTTACGGCGCTTGGCGTTGGTTTTGGTGCGTGGCAAATTAAAGTCGGTAAAGAGCAAGCGCAAGCGACATTCGAAGATAGTTTAGATCAACAGTACCGCTCGTTATCAATGGAACTGCCCGTAAGTGTGCTAATTGGTGAACCGGTTGAAGAAAGTGATAGAAACCAGGTACGTGAGCTCATTTATAATTACCTTGATTTGAGCAACGAACAAGTCTATTTAAGGGCCAAAGGGCGTATTTCTAAACATACATGGACCTCTTGGTCTCAGGGAATAAAATTACATTTAGCGAAACCATCATTTGCGGAAGTGTACTCAGAAATAAAAGATAAATGTGACTTTACCTACTTAAATCGACTCGTAGCATCGGATTTTCAATCTGATCCAAAAAGTTGGTATCGCTAAGTCAGAAATGTCAATAAACCTATAATTCTTAAGTTTTCTATTCCTCGACTTAAGGTGGGTTTTAAATGCTGTTTCTATTTAAGGTTAATCTGGTTATACGCATCTATGATGTGCTGTGCCTTGTTGTTCCCCTTTTGAATACGCTGATAATGGCTAAGCGTTTTATGTAGATACCTTTGGGCAACCTTCTCTTGTTCTGCGGACTCCCCCTGCCAAATACTATCGCCGACAGGACTGATATCATGCTGAATATCGCTTGCGAGAGAAACATGAAGGATTTCATAAAAACGTTTATTGTCTTCGACTAAAACTTCATCGTTTAAACTGAAACCAAGCTCGATTAATTTTTGACGTAAAGAAAATTGATGATGTACGGGACACAATAAAAAGTCGAGTTTCAGGTTTTTATGTTCTTGCTGTTTTTTGTGTAGCGCTTCAATAAATTCAATCATTAAATCGCCACCCACACCTGCGATAATGACTAACTGTTGACCGTTAAAATCCCCTATAGGCAACTTTGCAACATCCAAGCAATGTGTTTTCCACAATGCGCTTTGAAGTGGGTAATGACGTTGTAGTTTAGTTTCTACCTCAGTCATTAGCGTCGGCACGATATCGACAAAATGTATTGTCGAACCCAAATTACGATCTAATAAAGCGGCACCTAAATAGCCATGATCACAGCAACAGTCCCAAATATGAGCATATCTAGAAGACACCATCTGTTCTATTTGCTTTAATCTTTTACTGAGTTTCAAAAAATGGTCCATTTAGCTATTCGACTGCCCGCATTGTATAGGGGATTGGGCAACGCCGACAAGTAACCATCAGGAACTCGACTTAGTATTAAACTTGTCGTTTTAACTAAAATTGCCAATAATGGCAAAAGCGTTAAGATAATGAATGATATACCGACCTAGGAATCGTAAACATGGACCAACAAAAGTGGTATAAAAACCCTGAGATGATAGTGGCATTATCGGCGCTTCTAATTGGCCTAGTAACCGCTTTCACATCTATTTATTCTGCTTATATTGACCGGGAATATTCTAGAGCCTCGGTATGGCCAAGATTGGAAATATTCAGAAGTCACAACCATGATTCCTTCAGTTACACGATAAAAAATAATGGCACTGGACCCGCGTTAATACATGATGCCAAAGTATTAAACGGCACCACATATATAAAGTACTGGCAAGAAATCCCACAATTTAAAAGCTTTGTGCAGTCGCATATAAGCAACCGTACCTTATCACCTCAAAATACAATAAGTCCGCTTGTGTACAATGGCGAACATGCAAAAGAATTTAAAATGGCCGATGAGTCAATTCAAATTGAGCTTTGTTATTGTTCAATCTATGACGAGTGCTGGGTAGTTGACAGAAATAATCAACCAACGCCAATTGAATACTGCGAAGTAAACGAAGCGCAAAAGTTTCTGCAATAACACAATGTGAGTTCACGATTTACAAACAAAAGGATGCGTTAACCGTGACATTCCCCATTATTTCAACCTATATATTTGGCATTTTTATCGCCGTCGTTGTGCTTTTCCAGTTTGCATTAATATTTGGTGCCCCGTGGGGAGAAATGGCGATGGGTGGAAAATTCCCTGGACGTTTACCTGTTAAAATACGCATCGCAGCGGTGATGCAAATCATACTGCTTTTATTAATGGCTGAAGTTGTATTCTCTCATTCGGGACTAGTTAACGATGTAAACTTTGGTTTTTTTCATATGGTCTTTCCAGACTATGCTATTTGGGTGGTCGTCGCTTTATGTTTATTAAGTTGTGTTGCAAATACCATGACCCCGAGTAAAAAAGAACGAGCATTATGGGCCCCGGTTTCGACCATTTTACTAATTTGTGTTTTAGTCGTTGCTCTCAACTAGGCAAACAACTAGCGTCATCAAACACCGCAAGGAGAACTAAAATGGTTACCGGTTACTGGGTAAGTAATAACTTAAAGGATATGGACCTCAATGCCATTCATGGTTATATATCTCAATCTTATTGGGCGAAAGACATTCCGATTGAAACGATGGAAAAAGCGATTAACAACTCTGTGTGTTTTGGTATTTTTACTGATTCAGGTGAGCAAATCGCCTTCGCTAGAATGATAACAGACCGTGCAACGTTCGCGTATTTAGCCGACGTTTTTGTATTAGAGCATCACCGAGGCATTGGTCTAAGTAAATGGCTAATGGAAGAAGTGGTTAAACACCCTGAGTTACAAGGATTACGTCGAATGGCGTTAGCAACTCGAGACGCCCACGAGTTATATAAACAGTTTGGTTTTACCGAATTACATTCGCCACATTCGTTTATGGAATTGCACCAACCAGACGTGTACAAAAAGACATGACGTTAAACGTTTAATTATTTTAACGTCTCATATCCGGCAATTTACCATTGTTAAATGCAACCTTTTACGACACAGATACCTTGTATTCTTTATTGCCAATCATCCAAAAGTTAGGCATGTTAGCGTGTCTTATTTGGTTTTTGGCTATATATTATTGCCATATTGAAAACCCTCAAACAACTTCCCCTTCGTCTTAAGGGTTATCGCTTAATCACAAAAAGTAGGAAATAATTTTGGATATTGCTGCAAACATACTCGTGCTGTTCATGGCCGTGCTTCATATTTACATATTAGTTATCGAAATGTGGTTTTGGGATAAACCACCGGGGCTAAGAGCATTTGGATTTAAAAAAGATTTTGCAGCCGCCACTAAGGTATTAGCTGCCAATCAAGGTTTGTACAATGGCTTTTTAGCGGCAGGGTTAATATGGGGCTTAGTGCATCAAGATCCGTTTTTTGGCCTGCAAATTCAATTGTTTTTCTTATCCTGTATTTTTGTCGCCGGTATTTTTGGCGCAATAACATCGTCAAAAAAGATCCTATTTGTGCAAAGTGTACCTTCGTTAATTACGATAATATTTGTACTGTTTAATTATTTAGGACTTTAATTTTACTTAATATTAGAAAAAAACAAGGCCAACATGGCCTTTTCAAGTGATGATGAAATGCTTAAAAAAGTGATATTGCAGGGCTATATAATAATTCCAGACGCAGATTTAAAGGAAGTGAATTCAGAATTGGATTTGCACATAAAATTAACACTCGGCGAACCTGGGTGCTTAATATTTGAAGTAATACATGATCAACAAAACCCGAACAAACTGCATGTCTACGAGGAATTTGTTGACGAACATGCATTTGAATATCATCAAAATCGAGTAAAATCTTCGAAATGGGGCAAAGTTACCACACGGGTTGAGCGACATTATAAGATTACTCACTGACTTCAAGATTAAAAATGGGCGACACCCAATATAGTAATAAGACGCACCGATTGTGAAATATAATTGCAGTACATAAACAAGTATTAGAAAGAAAATTGGAATGCCCAGTACAAGAGAAATTTAAATTTTCAAACTGGACTTTGTAATTCAAAAAATTACCCAGTTACTTAAAATGAATTTAAAGAACTGGTGTTTAGAATTTTAATTCACAACCTTCAACTCATGTTCGAACCACCCAAATAACAAGTAGATCCATCTATGCGAAAGACAGACAAAAAATTAGACAAACAAATTACGCTGGTGCTGAATGACATATGTGAAACAAAGTTAAAAGATTATTCAGGTTTTAAATGGGTTACACACTTAGCCAATTTTTCTAATTTTCCAAATAGCCTAAAAATTGCCATCGTATTTGATACTAACCAAAGTTTAACGCTGTTTAGAACAACAAATAACGACTCGAAAATCATTTCATTAATACAAGACAAACTGTCAAAAACCGGCATTGCGATCAAAGACCCTATTAAAAAAATTATTTTTGATACCGAAGAAAATTGCGAGCAACAGCATGGTGGAAATTGGCAACTTAGATTGAGTTAAATCGCTCTTCGGTTTTTATTTTTTACGTCAAATACACCTCAATAGAGTATGTTTGCAAAAAATTCCAAGCAAAAAAGGGGGTTGGTTACAACGAGAACAACTCGCTGTTTTAAGCCCCCTCGATTCCGCAGCGGTAATATGGAAGCCGTTTTGCTCAAAGCTCAAGGCGAGTTTGTTGCCGAAATTGTTTTAGTTTATATCAATGACCGTAATATGGTTGATCACGCAATGGTTTTTTAAGACTCGTTGCAGTTAAAACAAACTAAAAACAAATTCATGGCGATTTATCACACAACGATAAGTAATCAACTGGGCTGTATGATAAACTGCGCGCGTTTTTGGTACCGACCAAATATGCCCCACCATCAAAAATGGTTGCCGTTTTTTAATTTCAAACAGTTTAGGTTACAACATGTCAGATAAGTTCTTTTTTAAAGGCCGCCAAGATGCTCGCCAAAAACACATAAAATACGGTTACGAAGGTAAACTATATAACAAGCCTGGTAGCAAAAAATCACCTCTGCAATTAATCGTCACCTCAGAGACGCGTAAAGCCGAAGTAACTAAACTTGCTACAGAAGCCCAAATGTATGTTGATATCACGGTAGATTTAAGTGAGGGCGCTGTAGAATCCATCGCTGAGCTAACAACGCTATTAAATAAAGCTGAAACAGTTAAAGTAGATAAACTACCCGGTCGCAATGATCCTTGCGTATGTGGCAGTGGGCAAAAATATAAAAAATGTTGTGGTTAATTCGCTTCTGAATTCATTCCGTATTATTTTATATAACACAAAACAGTATGTTGCGACCTTGTGCGCAGCTAAATTGAAAAGACTGATTACCTATGGAATTAAGTGTTCAGAAAAAGTTTGAAACCTATCCCGACGATATTGCCGCCGCATTATTACGGATAAGAACACTTATTTACCAAGTAGCAGAGCAAGACGGCATTGATAAGTTGGAAGAAACCTTAAAATGGGGCGAACCCA
Organism: Psychrosphaera sp. 1_MG-2023; assembly: GCF_030548245.1. Taxonomy (NCBI): domain Bacteria; kingdom Pseudomonadati; phylum Pseudomonadota; class Gammaproteobacteria; order Alteromonadales; family Pseudoalteromonadaceae; genus Psychrosphaera; species Psychrosphaera sp. 1_MG-2023. The sequence continues at coordinate 103,387 of NZ_JAUORW010000005.1, read as the reverse complement.
GCTATATATCGCCAATTGGAAGTACAATCAGGTTCGATTGGAAAGCCAAACATCCCGACGAATATTGCCTATACTTCAACTGCAAAACAACCTTAATTGAAACCTTTAAAGAAATCTACGGTGAGACTTTTGTATACCAAGGTAACCGAGCTCTTGTGTTTAAAATAAGCCAAATTGATATTGACGCAATTAACGACAATCCAGCTCTTGCGCATTGTCTATCTATGGCATTGCGGTACAAAAAGATTAAACACCTCAAATTGCTAGGTGCATAATTATACGGTCTTATTTAATGATTTAATTTGGTTAAAAATTACCGCGCTAGAACATTTCCTTATTTCTGTTCTACACTGTAGGTTACCTGTTTTATTTTGAGTCGCACTGTTTGGCGACTTTTAGGCCATAAGCCGCCCATGGATTGAAATTAATACGGTCATAAATATTTTATATGTCTAATAAAACAGTAATGATTAGCCAATGTTCAAACATCGGTTAACTTAATGAGTAGACAATTAGAATGTGTGTGAAAAAAGAATAATTAAATAACCAATATGTCATAACACAATGAAAAATAACGAAAACTTACGTGTAATAGTTTACGTTTCTGAGCTTACATCAGACGTGGCTATTATTGATAAAACGTTAAAGGATATTATTACTAGTGCAAATCGTTTTAACGAAGAACACAAAATTTACGGTGCACTTTTTTATCATAATCAGCGCTTTTTACAGCTAATTGAAGGTGAGCACGACAAGTTATCATTACTTATGGATAAGTTGTATGCCGACACAAGACATACCAATTTAAAAGTAGTTGTTGATGCCCCTATTGGGGTTCGGACCTATGAAGATTGGACACTGGATTTATTTAATCTAAATGAAAATCAAAAGATAGACTTTGATCATATAATCACCATCAAAAAAATGTTTGATGCCCAATGTAAAATGGATGGTTGGTTGTTTGTACAAACCATAAAAGACTACATCAATTTAACGTAATTTTGGCTTATTCAAGTTACCCGCAACTAACATGACAAATCAATTCCAGATCGGCCCATCGTCACCATTTTTGTTAAAAACGACGTAAAGTTTTCATTTGTTATTGATTTGGTTTTACTCAAACGGATACAACCTTTTCCTAAATTATACCCTTTTAATAACTGACCTGTGGGATCCACTTTTGAAATATTTCCAACATATAGACTAACCGTATTTTTCTGGGCATTTAAATGACACATTACAATGTCATTAATTTTAAAACACAGCATTTTGTAGTTAATAGAAAGTTCTGTTTCTGGGGCCATTTCGAGTATTTTCTGTTGCAGTAATAACAACTTTTCTTTTCGCCAGTCATCTTCTAATGCAGCAACATAGTGTTCAGGTGTATTTACGTCATATTGCATACAAACTCCTTAATTGAAAAACGTTGTGTCGGTTATAGCAGTGGGATCTGCTGTTGTTCAAATATTAATAGCCATTGTTTTTTATCTAATCCACCAGCATAACCAGTAAGTGTGCCATTAGCCCCAATTACTCGATGGCAGGGCACAACAACCGCTAACGGATTTTTACCATTTGCAGCCCCAACCGCCCTTACAGCCCTAGGGTTATTTAAAACTTTAGCCAGATCCCCATAGGAACAGGTTTCGCCATAGGGGATTTGAGTAAGGCCCTGCCAAACTTGACGTTGAAACTCAGTACCAAAGTCACTTAAATGACAAAGTAAGTCATTAAACTCGGTTCTACGGTGAGCAAAGTACTCAGTTAATTGAGTGAAGGCTAAATCTAATAATGGGTGTTCATCGGAATTTTCGACATCAACCAAATCAGACTCTTTTACAAAGACAATCGACTTATAAACAGCGGGTTTAGAGGTGAAATTAACAACTCTAATTTCTAGTGGCCCCAGTGGTGTGGTCAGCCAGCGTGTTAATTGCGTGCCTTGCTCTTTATTATACGGATCTATTTTCATAACATTCCCCACATAGTAAATGTCATATATGAACGCCAAGGCTTTGCATGCTCGACATTAATGCTTGGGAAAATATCCAATGCCTTTTTAATACCTAAATCGGTATCAAGCCAGATGTCCGGGTGACCCTCACCGCGTAATTTTGCATACTCAACAGTCCAAGGTCCAATGCCTTTTAATGCTAACCATTGATCAATATCATTTTCAGCACCTGTTCCTTTTGTTGCAACAAAATGGTTAGCCAAATTTAAAATGGTCTGTTTTCGAGCACCTGGGATCTTTAAAAAGGCCAAATCAGATTTAGCGACTTGCTCTGGTGTTGGAAACCAGATCCGTTCATGGGGTTTATCATCATTGTTTATGTGATTAGCGGGCAACGCCACCCACTTTCTGTCACCTAACTGCTCCACTAACGTATTCAATAGGTTTGTCGCTGCTTTTACCGAAACTTGTTGGCCAAAAATAGCTCGGATCCCCGCCTCAAATGCATCCCAACATTTAGGAATGCGTAACCCCGAAATAATATGATGATCGGGTAAACCCGCACTGCGCAGTGACTGTTCAATGAGCGCGACGTTGGCATCTAAGTCAAAAATTTCACGAATGCGCTGACTGACTTGATAGAGGTATTTCGGGTTATCAAGTTCAATACTAACGTTAAATCCATGTTTATCTGGCCGATGCACCGCATTAAACCAACCTTTAACATACTGACCATCAGGCTGTTGCCAAGTGAATGTTCTACCGTAGGAACTTTGCCCAAGTGTTTCAACCGTATTGATCTGCCTATATTCGCAAAAACTTCGCCAATGCTGCCAGTTAAATGGTGGCTGGTAATTGAGCTGCAGACGAATAGGCACGTCTGCTGTGTGAAGTTTTTTGATCTCCGTTGGTGTTTTAGTCGTGATCCGCTTAAATGCGTCGTTAAATCGCCTAACATTATTAAAACCACAGGAAAAGGCTACATCTTGTATAGGCAAATGAGTTTGATGTAATAATGCTTTCGCAAACAAAATTTGCTGATGTTGAATATAAGCTTTTGGTGAAACCCCTAATTGTTGCTCGAACAGCTTTCGTAAATATCGATCAGTAATACCTAGACGCTCAGCAAGAGTAGTCAAATTTAAATCGTGAAAACCTTCGTTGTGAATAATATTTAGCGCTCGTTTAACCGTTGTTGCTGTGCCGAACCAAGCAGGAGAAAAGGGCGCAGACTCAGGACGACACCGTAAACATGGTCGATATCCTGAAACTAAAGCCTCAGAAGCTGTTTCGAAATATTCAACGTTTTCTTCTTTAGGGGGCGTGGCTGGACATACCGGACGACAAAAGATCCCAGTCGTCTTCACTGCGGTAAAAAATACACCGTCAAATCGGGCGTCTCGAGAAAGTCGAGCTTGTTGATAGTCTATTTGAACCATAATTTATTCTTCATCTTTAGCAATTAAACAAAAGTCTAACGTAAATCGGCAATAAAACTAGATGAATTCGGAACAGAATGTTAACAAACTTGATATGGTTTTTTTCTTTCCATATCGCGTGTTTTTGAGTTTTTGGGTTATATTATAGTGACTCAGTTTACAAATTACGGGTTAACCTTGTTAAAAACTTATAAACGGCTCTTGTTCTTTATTGCCATATCCGCCAGCCCTCTGGCATACAGTACAATAATTAAAGTACCAGCTCCTCGTTCGGTTTTTGATATTTCCCATGATTATCACGTTAAATTAATCAATCTTGCGTTAAACCAAGTCAGCGGAAGTGACTACCAAGTTCGCACCCTTAATCAAGTTAGTTTGTCCCAGGGCCGCGCAGAAGCTGAACTTAAAAAAGGTAAAACAATTAATTTGTATTGGTTTGGCGCAAGTAAAGAGCTAGATCACACATTGCGCGCAATCCCAGTCCCTACAACAAGAGGACTCATTGGTTTTCGTAAATTCATTATTCGGAAAGAGTCACTTCCTTCTTTTAATAAGATAACAAACGCCAAAGCACTCCGAAAAATGATTGCTTGTCAGGGCGAACACTGGCCTGATACCAAAATACTGCAAGATGCAGGTTTACCTGTCACAACTTCAGTGCAGTATGAAAGCTTATTTAAAATGGTAAAATTTAAACGTTGTGATTATTTTCCGCGCGGGTATCACGATGCAGAAAATGAGTTAGTTATGCGTAAACGTACCTACCCAGACTTAGTCAGCTATCCAAATATATTATTGCATTACCCATTTGCGGTTTATTTTTATACTAATAAAGAGAACGAGCAGCTAGGTAAAGATTTAGAAGAAGGTATGCATAAACTTGCACAACTTGGTGAAATAGAAGCCCTAATGAAACGCCATGAGTTAACAAAATCGGTTTATCCGCTTAAAAATGAAAGCAAAACCGTGCATATATCCATACCCAACAATTACATTACACCTAATCCACTGATCAAAGACGGGCGTTATTTCATCCAACCACAAGATTTCAAAATTGATTAAACTTGATTAAACATTAATTTGTTAATTCGAAAAGCAGTTGTTCAAGACTTGGATGCCACTGATATTGTTTTAAGGATACTGTTCGGCCCTTAAGAAAGATGCCTTCGTCCATCAATAACGCTTTTTGTCGTTGAAAGTCTTCACTACCAAGCGTAAAAGCCAATTGACCCGACGAGCGGAGTACTCGATACCAAGGCACGGGTTTATTATTGTGACCTTCTTTGGGAATAAATTGCATTGATTTACCAACTAACCGAGCTCTGCCCGGCAAACCGGCTAGGTCGGCGATTTGACCGTAACTTGCAACTTTCCCCACAGGAATTAGCTGAACTACAGACCATATTTTTTGGTACGTTTGTAAGCTACTCACAAATAACAACACTTACGTTCCATATGGAACAATGACTTACGCCCATTCACCATGCAAGAACACGCTATAGCGTTTTGTAATATTCATAACGAGATATAAGGTGCTCTTGAACGCCTACGTCAGTGTAATTTTGATGAATATATTTAAATATTTCAGGTTTACTCATTAGGCCACGCTTTTCTTTATAAGCCCAATAAGACGTCATTAAATCGTACTGAATTTCTTCTTGTTCTTGCTTAGTTCTCACTGCGATATTATGAACCATGACCATCACTCAAAATTAATTTTGGTTATTCTAACCTGAACGATAACAAATTCTAGTTTTATCCCATATTCAGAATAAGTTTTGCCTTTCCGACGCGCCATATTAATTTGAGCACTAAATTTATGCTCGCCATTATCAATTGTTTACTAGGTATTTATGGCGATTTGGCCATTTCCACAATGTGCTGACATAAAAAATCGTTTAGCTCTTCTATGTTCTATAGCTAACTGATATTTTCGCCATACTTTTACGCTTAATTGCGTGCTAGTTGCGCCATTAACGATTGCATCTACGAATTCTCTTTCTTCATCTAAGATAGGTTCAATGGCACATTCAGCTAACGCCTTTAAAAGTTGGCCATTTTGGGTAAGGAATTCTGCTTCTAAGACGGTAAAAAGTCCACAACGTCTAAACCCTTCAGGGAAATTAAGATCGTCATAGAATCGCGTTCGCTGTTTTCTAATATCATTTATCATGGGTTACCCTTAACTATTTACGAACAATAAAATGCAAAGTGTTAATCAGTTTGGCAATTTATAAGCTGAAAATAAGACAACGCCATGACAGAAAAGTGTCTTTTTTTAGAACATCTACGATATTGAAAAGATACGAGTTGAATAATCTAAAACCAACATGTTTTTACAAAAATACCGTCCTTAGCAAAAGGGCTGCTTTTAACCAAATAGCTAAATAAGTAACCATAAAACTGAAATTACAGGCGTTTATGCCGTAACGGTTGGTTCTACTAGTCTAATTGGACCATTAACCGCAGGTGTTATGTGTAATAAGGCACGCAAGAAGCCGTTTTAAGCGTCAATATAAGATAATGAGCTGTGGTGTATTACCCGCCGAAACATCGCCCTTTGTGGGGCATTAGGGGCCTTTATCTACAAATGAGGGATCGACGGAATAGTGCAATTAATTATGGAAGTAAAGTTGGTAGGCTAGTCAAACACCTAAAAACAAAAAACCCAGCCTAAGCTGGGTTTTAACTTTCAATCTAAACACGAAGTGTAAATCAAAATAAATTCTAGGAAGCTAATTTAGCCTTTACGAATTTGTTGGATAACACGTAATTGTGCAATAGCTTGAGCAAGCTCAGCTGCTGCTTCAGCATATTCAAAGTCAGCGCCTGGATTTGCAATAGCTTCTTCAGCAGATTTTTGTGCTGCTAAAGCTTCTGCTTCATCTAGGTCTTCTGCTCTAAGAGCTGTGTCAGCCAACACGGAAACGCTACCAGGTTGTACTTCTAAAATACCACCGGCAACGTAGAAAAACTCTTCTACTCCGTGTTGCTTAACTACGCGTACCATGCCAGGTTTAATGGCAGTAAGTAAAGGCGCGTGACCTGGATAAATACCCAAATCACCTTCACTACCTGTTACTTGTAATGTTTCAACAAGACCAGAGAATAATCTCTTTTCCGCGCTTACTACATCCAAGTGGACAGTCATTGCAGCCATTGTACGCTCCGTATTCTATTTATTCGCTTTTTCTACCGCTTCGTCGATAGAACCAACCATGTAGAACATTTGTTCTGGTAGTTCATCGTAGTCACCATTCAGAATGCCTTTAAATCCTGCAATAGTGTCTTTAAGCGATACGTATTTACCTGGAGAACCAGTGAATACTTCTGCTACGAAGAAAGGTTGAGATAAGAAACGTTCAATCTTACGAGCTCGAGATACAGTCTGTTTATCTTCTTCAGATAATTCGTCCATACCCAAGATAGCGATGATGTCTTTTAACTCTTTGTAACGTTGTAATACAGTTTGTACGCCACGTGCAACGTCATAATGCTCTTGACCAATAACTAATGGGTCAAGCTGACGTGAAGATGAATCTAGTGGATCGATCGCTGGGTAAATACCTTTTGATGCGATATCACGAGATAGTACAACTGTAGCATCTAAGTGAGCAAACGTTGTTGCTGGTGATGGGTCAGTCAAGTCATCCGCAGGTACGTATACCGCTTGGATTGAAGTGATTGAACCAGTCTTAGTAGATGCGATACGTTCTTGAAGAACACCCATTTCTTCAGCAAGTGTTGGTTGGTAACCAACGGCTGAAGGCATACGACCAAGTAGTGCAGAAACTTCTGTACCAGCTAGTGTATAACGATAGATGTTATCAACGAAGAATAAAACGTCACGACCTTCGTCACGGAATTTCTCAGCCATTGTCAAACCAGTTAAGGCAACACGTAAACGGTTTCCTGGAGGCTCGTTCATTTGGCCGTAAACTAGAGATACTTTATCTAGTACGTTTGATTCGTTCATTTCATGGTAGAAATCGTTACCCTCACGAGTACGCTCACCAACACCTGCGAATACTGAGTAGCCGCTGTGCTCGATTGCGATGTTACGGATAAGTTCCATCATGTTTACGGTTTTACCAACACCGGCACCACCGAATAGTCCAACTTTACCACCTTTAGCAAACGGACATACAAGGTCGATAACCTTGATACCAGTTTCTAGAAGTTCAGTAGAACTTGATTGTTCTTCATATGAAGGTGCTTCACGGTGAATTGTATAACGCTCTTCTTCACCAATTGGGCCCGCTTCATCAATAGGGTTACCTAGTACGTCCATGATACGACCTAGGGTCTTAGTTCCTACAGGAACTTCGATTCCTTTGCCAGTACCGACGACAACAGCACCACGAGACAACCCGTCAGTTGTACCCATCGCGATTGCGCGAACGATACCACCACCAAGCTGTTGTTGTACTTCTAATGTTAAGCCTTCAAGCTTACCATTAGTAACTTGTATTGCGTCATATACCGCAGGTACTGCATCTTGTGGGAACTCAACGTCCACAACTGCGCCAATGATCTGTACGACCTTACCTTGACTCATGACATTTCCTCATAAATTTTTGTTAACCTAAACCGCCGCAGAACCAGCACATATCTCAGAAATTTCCTGAGTGATGGCTGCTTGACGTGCCTTGTTGTAAACCAATTGTAAATCGTTGATAAGGTCACCCGCATTGTCTGTAGCGGCTTTCATTGCAACCATACGTGCAGCTTGCTCTGAAGCTGAGTTTTCAACGACACCTTGGTAAACCTGTGATTCCACATAACGAACTAATAAAGCGTCTAACAACACTTTAGGATCTGGTTCGTAGATGTAATCCCAGTTTCCTGACATGTCTTCATCTTCTGATTTTGGTAAAGGTAATAACTGATCGATCGTCGGTTCTTGCGTCATTGTGTTAACAAATTTGTTATACACAACGAACAAGCGGTCGATTTTGCCTTCATTGTAAGCGTCTAACATAACGCGAACAGAACCAACAACGTCTTGTACAGACGGTGCATCGCCGAGTCCTGAGTTTGCAGCAACTACTTTACCGCCAAAGCGGTTAAAGAAGCCGATAGCTTTAGTACCAATCGCAGCGAAGTCAACTTCAACATCAGCTTTGAAATACTTTTCAGCATCTTTTGCTACGGCTTTGAACTCATTTGCGTTCAAGCCACCACACAGACCACGGTCAGACGAAATCACCACATAACCTACACGTTTCACTTCACGCTCTTCCAAATATGGATGGCGAAATTCCAAGCTACCACGTGCAATGTGACCAATCACTTTACGCATAGTTTTCGCATATGGACGGCTAGAAGCCATACGGTCTTGAGCTTTCTTCATTTTAGAAGCCGCAACCATTTCCATAGCGTTGGTAATCTTCTGAGTATTTTTAATACTACCGATCTTACCTTTTATCTCTTTTGCGCCGGACATGTGATTCTCCGATAAACGTTCAACGAAAGTGAGTTACGCTTTAATAGCGAACTCACTTAACCTAATTACCAAGTTTGAGTCGCTTTGAACTTCTCAATGCCTTCTTTCAAACTTGCTTCGATTTCGCCGTTGAAGTTACCAGTTGCATCAATATTATCCATAAGCTCAGTGTAAGTACTTTGCATGAATGAAATTAACGCTGATTCGAAGTCCAATACTTTAGATACTTCGATGTCCTGTAAATAACCTTTTTCAGCAGCAAACAATGAAACACCCATTTCAGCAATTGACATTGGTGCATATTGTTTCTGTTTCATCAACTCAGTTACACGCTCACCATGCTCTAATTGAGCACGAGTTGCTTCATCTAGATCAGATGCAAACTGAGAGAACGCCGCTAATTCACGGTATTGCGCAAGTGCTAGACGGATACCACCACCTAGTTTCTTGATAATCTTTGTTTGTGCCGCACCACCAACACGAGATACCGAGATACCAGCATTTACAGCTGGACGGATACCTGCGTTGAACATGTCAGACTCAAGGAAGATTTGACCATCGGTAATCGAGATTACGTTAGTCGGGACGAATGCTGATACGTCACCTGCTTGAGTTTCAATGATTGGAAGTGCTGTTAAAGAACCTGTTTTGCCTTTAACTTTACCTTCAGTGTAACGTTCAACATAAACGTCATTTACTCGAGCAGCACGCTCTAGTAGACGTGAATGAAGATAGAAAACGTCACCTGGGTATGCTTCACGACCTGGTGGACGTTTAAGAAGCAAAGAGATTTGACGGTAAGCAACAGCTTGCTTAGACAAATCATCATATACGATTAGTGCGTCTTGACCGTTATCACGGAAATATTCACCCATTGTACAACCAGAGAATGGCGCTAAGAATTGCAATGCAGCAGATTCAGAAGCAGATGCAGCAACGATGATAGTATTATCTAACGCACCGTGCTCTTCTAGTTTACGTACAACGTTAGCGATAGTAGACGCTTTCTGACCGATAGCGACATACACACACTTAATATCAGAATCTTTCTGATTGATGATTGCATCGATTGCCAACGCAGTTTTACCTGTTTGACGGTCACCGATAATAAGTTCACGTTGTCCACGACCAACTGGGATCATAGAGTCAACAGACTTATAACCAGTTTGAACTGGCTCGTCTACCGATTGACGTTCGATTACACCAGGTGCAATTTTTTCTACTGGTTCAAAACCAGCAGCGTCGATTGGACCTTTACCATCGATTGGCTCACCAAGTGTGTTTACAACACGACCTAGTAACGCGTCACCTACTGGAACCTGTAAAATACGGCCAGTAGATTTAACTTTTGTACCTTCTCTAAGGTCCGCATATGGACCCATAACTACCGCACCTACAGAGTCACGCTCTAGGTTTAAGGCGATAGCATAGCGGTTACCAGGAAGCTCGATCATCTCACCTTGCATACAGTCAGCTAGACCGTGGATGCGGATGATTCCGTCGGTAACAGATACGATAGTACCTTCGTTACGTGCTTCGCTGACAACGTCAAACTGTTCAATTCTTTTCTTGATCAGTTCGGCGATTTCAGTTGAGTTAAGTTGCATGCTCAAATCCCCAATTACGATTGCAATACGTGTGATAAACGATCTAACTTGCCGCGGATTGTTGCATCAATAACGGTATCACCCGCCTTGATTAACATCCCGCCAACAACAGAGTTATCAACGCTGCAATTCAGCTTAATTTTGCGTGCTAGACGTTTTTCTAATGACGAAGATAATGCAGTTTCCTGCGCACTTGTCATCTCGATTGCTGAAGTGATTTCCACTTCAATTTCATTCTCGTACTCTGCTTTAAGTTCTGCGAACATTTCAGCAACAGCCGGAAGTGCAATCAATCGTCCATTCTCGGCCAATACTTTTACAAAGTTTTGACCGTTTTCATTCAGTTGTTCACCACATACTTTGATAAATAAATCAGAAGTAGCATCTGGTGAGTGAGAGCCAGACAAAAAGGTAACAATGTCGCTATTTTTTGCAACTTCTGAAGCAAAAAATAACATGTCGTTCCAATTCGAAACTGCTTGGCTTTCTACAGCGAAATCAAATGCAGCTTTAGCGTAGGGACGAGCTACTGTAGTCAATTCAGACATATTGCTCTATTCCTCTGCTTAAAGTTCTGCAACTAGTTTATCTAGGATATCGCTATGGGCAGCAGCATCTATTTGACGCTCTAAGATCTTCTCTGCACCAGCAATGGCTAAAACAGAAACCTGTTGACGAAGATCTTCCTTCGCGCGATTGCGCTCAGCTTCAACTTCCGCTTGACCTTGAGCAATGATTTTCTCACGCTCTTCATGTCCACGGGTTGTTTCTTCATCAACGATTTGTGTCGCACGCTTTTTGGCTTGCTCAATAATATCAGCAGCTTGAGCTTTAGCGTCTTTCAACTGCTCAGTTACTTTATGTTGGGCAAGTTCTAAGTCTTTTTCTGCACGTTCACCGGCAGCAAGACCTTCTGCAATCTTATTCTGGCGTTCTTCAATCGCACCATTCAATACTGGCCATACGTATTTCATCGTAAACCAGACAAAGAATATAAATGCAATCGCTTCGCCTAACAGAGTGGCATTAAGATTCACAACCGCTCTCCTTAATTAATTTAATGTTCGGAATGGACGAATTAATTAAAGTGCGAACATCAAGTATAACGCAATCGCCACACCAATCATCGCGATAGCATCGATTAGACCCGCTACGATGAACATTTTTACTTGCAGCTGTGGAGCTAGTTCAGGTTGACGAGCAGCAGATTCTAAGAATTTGCCACCTAGTATTCCGAAACCGATAGCTGTACCAAGTGCACCTAAGCCGATTAGTAAAGCAACAGCGATGTAAATAATTGGATCCATTTTTATCTCCAAATGGTTAGTTAAGTTAAAGTTAAAGTTAAAAGTAAAACTTGTTAGGACTTCCTGTCCTATAGATGGTAATTAGCCATCTATATAAAATCTTAAAAATTAGTGATCTTCGTGAGCTAACGATAAATATACAATAGTTAGCATCATGAAAATAAACGCTTGTAGCGGTATAACTAATAAGTGGAATGCAGCCCAGATAAAGTGAGCTGGCAATTGCCAAACACCAATCAGACCAGCAATTAGGATGAATATCAATTCACCTGCATATAAGTTACCGAATAAACGTAAAGCTAAAGACATTGGCTTAGCAAGCAAAGAAATAACTTCAATAATAAAGTTAAACCAGTACAACCAAGGTGTATTAAACGGGTGAGCATAAAGCTCTTTCATAAAGCCGCCAAAGCCTTTAATTTTAATCGAATAGAAAATCATTAGGACAAACACGCCCAGCGCTAATGCAGCTGTCATATTAAGGTCTGTAGTTGGTACAACCTTCATATATACGTCGTGTGGGTCATAACCCATTAGACCGCCGATCCATTGCGCTAAAGAAGGCAAGAAATCAACTGGGATAAGATCCATTGTATTCATTAACAATACCCACATAAAGATGGTTAATGCTAATGGTGCGATAAGTGGGTTTTTGCCGTGGAAAGTATCTTTAACACTTTGACCAACAAATTCGACAATCATTTCAACAAAACATTGAAATTTCCCCGGTACGCCGACAGTTGCTTTTTTAGCGACACTGCGGAATGAAAGAATGAATACCAAGCCGAGAAGGATAGACCAAGCAAGTGTATCCACATGCCATGTCCAAAAGCCTTCACCCACTGACGCATTGGTCAGATGGTGCTTGATGTAACCCTGTGTAGTGAGTTCACCAGCCATTGTTAATTTCCCAAAAGTTTAAAGTTATTAAAAAAAAATCGATTGCATAAACTGGCTAACTTTCATAATCACAAACCCTGCTAATAACGCCGGAAATACAACCGGAAGGGTCTTGATGACTAAAATAAACAGCGCACCAGTTAACATTATCTTTACCGTTTCACCGCGATAAAATGAAGCCGCAACTTGTTGTAGTTGTCTTGCCCCACTAAAACGAAACGCATATATAGTAAATATAAAAGCAGGAAGTACATCTAACATAACGCCAATCATAAATGACTGGCCAGCTTGCACTTCCCAAATAATTCCTACGGTAATCGCTAACAACATCCCAATGCTAATTTGCAAAGCCAAAAACTTAAATGCTTTGACTCTATTTATCTGGGAAAGATGTTGTACCAAAAATCGATTACCCTAACTTGTCATACGCACCCTACTTGGTGCAAAAACTGACTCCACTGAACTAAAAAACGTCACAATTGCTAAATTGTGGTGCATCAAGAGTCAAAAACTCGCGAAATTATACGTTTAAATGGTTTATTTGCAAGTTTTGCCAACCTTATTGTGTCTTTATCCTTTAAGCTCTATTTCCGCGTTGCGTGCAGTGAATACCATTAATTTCGGCGAACAGGCAGATCATTGATTTTGTTAACTAAACGCGACAAAAATGACACTTTTGTTGCAACTTACTAAAACTAAAGTTTGGCAGCTAAGTGTATTTAGTGAAATAAACATGGTGAATATTGATTATTAAATGATGTTTATTCAGTTACTTTGCGTATAAACAAACATATTTTCTTAGATCACTTAGAGTAAATAATCTAAATATGGTTATATCAGCGAATAAACTGGATCCGCTGATATTATCTTTAAATGTTAAACCGACTTATTTTAAGTGGTTTAAAATACCATCTAGTTCATCGAGTGAAGTATAGGAAATAACCATTTTTCCTTTGCCTTTTCGATTGTAAGATATCTCTACTTTGGCACCTAGTTTCTCAACTAACTGTTGTTCGAGTAGTTTTACGTCAGGATCTTTAACTTGTTCTGCTTTTGGCTTAGCTTCCTGCGATAAACTGTTTACCAGTTTTTCAGTTTCACGAACGGTTAGTTCTTTTGCGACAACTTTACGTGCAGCTAACACTTGCTCATCGCCACCTAAACCCAGTAACACTTTAGCGTGTCCAAACTCAAGATCACCATGTTCCATTAAGGTTTTTACATCGTCTTCGAGTTTATTTAAACGCAAATAGTTAGTGACCGATGTTCTTGATTTGCCGACAGCATCTGCTACTTCTTGGTGTGTTAATTCGAATTCATCTTGAAGGCGTTGCAATGCAATCGCTTCTTCCATTGCATTTAAGTCTTCACGTTGAATATTTTCGATAAGCGCAATAGCAACGGCCGCTTCATCTGGAACATCTTTGACAATGACAGGTACCGAGTCTAATTGGGCGATTTGAGATGCACGCCATCGACGTTCACCGGCAATAATTTCATATTGATCATCGCCAACAGGTCGAACAATTATTGGTTGAATAATGCCTTGGGTTTTAATTGATGCGGCAAGTTCTTCTAAAGCATCAGGAGACATATCTTTACGAGGTTGATATTTACCAGGTTGCAATTTTTCAATCGGAAGTTTCGACACAGCCGCAATTTCGTCATTAGGCTGCGCTGTTGAATTTCCTGTTGGATCGGCTTTATTCGATTGGGTCGCTAATAGAGCGTCAAGACCTCTTCCTAATCCACGTTTACGAGCAGACATTATTTTTCCTTTACTACAAATTGACGTTTATGATGATGCAGCGGCTTTTACTGCTTTGTCCGACCGACGTAAAATTTCTCCAGCTAATGCCAAATAAGCTTTTGCACCAGAAGAAGACTTGTCGTAATACATGACAGGCGAGCCAAAACTTGGGGCTTCAGCCAATCGAACGTTTCTTGGAATAACTGTACGGTAAACTTTATCGCCAAAATGGTGTTTTAGTTGCTCTGAAACATCATTGGCCAAACGATTTCGCGGATCGTACATAGTCCGCAAAATACCTTCAATTTTTAATTCTGAATTTAACACACTCGCCAGCGAAGTTATTGTGTCCATTAATGCGGTTAACCCTTCAAGGGCATAATACTCACATTGCATCGGCACGATAACGGAATCTGCCGCAGCCATTGCATTAACAGTTAACATATTGAGTGACGGGGGGCAGTCGATAAAAATAAAGTCATAATTGTCTTTTATTTTTTCTAAGGCTTTTTTCAAACGCAATTCACGTCCATACATTTCCATCATTTTGACTTCAGCTGCGGTGACGTCGCCATTGCCGGCAATAAGGTGATAGCCGCCAGACGTTTCTGTCTGAACAACTTGTTCGAAAGGCGTATCTTCGACTAATAGATCATAGGCACTGAATTCAATTTCATATTTATCAATACCAGAGCCCATAGTTGCATTACCCTGGGGATCTAAGTCGACTAACAAAACTTTACGCTTTGTTGCTGCCATTGACGCAGCTAAATTGACCGCAGAAGTGGTTTTGCCCACTCCACCTTTTTGATTGGCTATCGCTATAATTTTTGCCACGTTATCTATGATCCATATTCTAATTTATTGCGACGTTTTCTATTGCGATTTAAGCAACACTAAGTGTCGTTCAGCATTTAAATTCGGCACCACTAACGGTGCAATTGAGTCAACTTTAACAAAATCAGGCAAAGCTTCAATTTCTTCTTGTGCAAGTTGACCTTTTAACGCAAAAAATCGGCCATTAGGTGCAACAAGATGACGACTCCAATTGACCATATCTGAAATCGATGCAAATGCTCGGCTTAATACGCCAGCAAACTCGCCTTCGAAATCTTCTACCCGACTTTGTACAGGAATAATATTTTTAAGTCCTAAGTCGAGTTTAACTTGAGTCATAAATCTCACTCGTTTACCAAGGGAATCGAGCAACGTGAATTCTAGATCCGGATTTATAATCGCTAGTGGGATCCCCGGTAACCCTGGTCCGGTACCTACATCAATAAACTTATTATTAATATCAGTAACAGAAAGTAAGTGAGGACTTACAACTAGACTGTCCATTATGTGTTTTATTAACATCTGTTCAGGTTCACGCACAGACGTTAAATTATAGGCTTTGTTCCATTTATGCAATAACTCAACATAGGCGACTAATTGATCTATCTGCAAGTCACTAATTTTCAGGTCTGTTTGTGCTATTAATTTGGTAAGTTTGTTTTTTAACATGGGTGTATGAGATACAAGAAATTAAAATTACCGCTTAAGTATAACTAGCTAAACCAACCATACCTAGCGATAATTTTTAAACTTTGGAATTAAGCAAATCGGCGCAAAATGCCTTGTTTTTTAAGATAGACAAGGATCATCGAAATAGCTGCTGGTGTAATACCTGAAATACGTGATGCTTGACCAACAGTATCTGGTCTTGCTGCTTCAAGCTTGGCAATAACTTCATTTGATAAACCGCTTATGATCTTGTAATTAAAATCACTAGGTATTGTCGCTTGTTCGTTTTTGTCTTTTTTGGCAATTTCTAACAATTGACGATCTATATAACCTTGGTATTTAATTTGAATTTCAACTTGCTCAGCGGCTTGTTCGTTATCGCAACCCGGGCCAATACCATCGATTGCCATTAGATCTGTGTAGCGAATTTCAGGACGACGGAGCAGTTCTTCTAAACTTGCTTCTCTGCTCAACGGACCTTTTAACAGTTTATTAACGTCGTCTATTGATGCATGATCTTTATGAACCCAATTGCTTTTTAAACGTTGTTGTTCGATTGCAATTTTGTCCATTTTTTCATTAAATAATTTCCAACGGTGATCACAAACTAAACCAAGTTCACGACCTTTTTCTGTAAGGCGAATATCGGCATTGTCTTCACGGAGTAATAAACGATACTCAGCTCTTGATGTAAACATACGGTAAGGTTCTTTTGTCCCTAACGTTGCTAAATCATCAATTAATACGCCCATGTAGGCTTGATCTCTTGTTGGTGACCAGGCTTCTTTATCTTGTGCTTTAAGTGCGGCGTTTAAGCCAGCAACTAAACCTTGGGCACCGGCTTCTTCATAACCGGTTGTGCCATTAATTTGTCCAGCAAAGAATAAACCTTTAACAAATTTTGTTTCCAAAGATTGATTTAAATCTCGAGGATCAAAATAGTCATATTCGATTGCATAGCCCGGCCGTGTGATATGAGCGTTTTCAAAACCGGCAATTGAATGAACTAATTCAAGTTGAACGTCAAATGGCAAACTGGTGGAGATCCCATTTGGATAAACTTCATGGGTTGTTAAGCCTTCTGGTTCAACAAAAATTTGATGTTTGTCTTTATCTGCAAAACGAACCACTTTGTCTTCAATAGAAGGACAATAACGAGGACCAATTCCCTCAATTACGCCAGAATACATAGGTGATCGGTCTAATCCGCCACGAATAATTTCATGGGTTTTTTCGTTTGTGTAAGTAATAAAACAAGGGATCTGAGTTGGATGAGATCCTTTTTCACTGATGTATGAAAAATATGGTGTAGGAAGATCACCAGGTTGTTTTGCCATTACTGAAAAATCAATTGAGCGCGCATCGATTCTAGGTGGAGTACCTGTTTTTAAACGGTCTACACGAAATGGCATTTCACGAAGACGATCTGCCAATGCAATTGAAGGTGGATCGCCAGCTCGGCCACCAGAATGATTTTCTAATCCAATGTGGATCTTACCGCCTAAAAATGTTCCGACCGTTAGAACGACCGATTTTGCTTTAAACTTAAGGCCCATCTGGGTAACAACACCGACTACGGTTTCGTTTTCAATGATTAGATCATCACAAGATTGTTGGAAGATCTTTAAATTAGGCTGATTTTCTAGTGTGTTACGAATAAAGTTTCGATAAAGAATTCGATCGGCTTGAGCCCTTGTAGCCCGGACAGCTGGCCCTTTAGAACTATTTAATGTTCTAAATTGAATGCCACCAGCATCAGCTGCAAGTGCCATGATCCCGCCAAGAGCATCGATCTCTTTTACCAAATGGCCTTTGCCAATTCCGCCAATCGCAGGATTACAAGACATTTGGCCAAGTGTTTCAATGTTGTGAGTAAGCAATAGGGTTTGTTGCCCCATTCGTGCAGCAGCAAGGGCTGCTTCGGTGCCTGCGTGGCCACCGCCGATAACGATAACATCAAAATGTTCAGCAAAGATCATTAATACCTCAAATTCTTTAAATCGGGATCTTTTAAAAAGGGCGCATATTCTATCTTGCTTTTGCTGAGATTCAAATGGTTATTTTTTGGTCTGAAAGTGTCCAGTGATCTCATTTTCAGATCTCTTAATTATATTAAGATCTTTAAATAGATCTTTTATTATTACTACTATTAGCATTTGATTTTGTGTGCATAAGTGGTTTTTATTGTTATTTCATAGGATCTTAAAAGGATCCTAAACTGTGATCTAATGGGGATCTTATTCGGTATAACTTGGGTATAAACAGCCCTGTTATCCACAGGCACTGAAGTCGAAAAAGTTATATTCTGGATATCTCCAGTTAGAACATACGATCTTAACGATCTTATACACAACCTCTTCTAAGTATGAATGATACTGTGTGTATTATGTGTATATGTTGGGTACTTCATGTGATCGGGTTATTTAGTGAGGTGTTTTGGTGATCGATTGTGGGTAAAAATTATTTTTGTTTGATCAAAAAAAAAGATCCAATTTAGCGAATAAATTGAGATCTTTTTATGGATGATCGTATTTTGTGGAGTTTTTAACAGCTTAATTTAGTAAATCGAGTTTCGATTTTAGCCAAGGAATGATCAGATCTTCTGGTAATTCTTCGTCCATAGCGTCAACTGTGAAGGTTTCTGTGAGTTTATTTGCACCTAGTTTTAACAGTATTGATTCTATTTGATAGGCTGCTTTACAATAAGTGTCATAGCTACTATCACCTAGACCTATAACGATAAAACTGACATTAAATAAATCTGGTTTGGTGTTTTCTAACCAGGTTAAAAATGGTTTTAGATTATTTGGAATTTCACCAGCCCCATGGGTAGAGGTACAAAATATCCATAACTGTTTGGTGTCTGAACTGTCATATTCAGGCTCTAAAGTCACCTCTACAGGCAAATTATATTGTTCTAGTAGGGCACTTATATCATCCCCTACAAATTCAGCTGTACCGGTTTCTGTGCCTATTATTAGTTGTCGCATTGTGTTTCCTAGTTAAATATTTTTTCAATTTCTACTGGCGGCATTGGTTTATAGAAATAATATCCTTGGATTTGATCACATGAAAATTGTTTAAGTATTTCGACTTGCTGCACATGCTCTACACCTTCGACAATAGATTTCATACCAAGAGAATTTGCTATGGAAAGAATGTGGCTCATTAATTTTTGTCGTTTATTTTCTGTATGCAAATCATCAACAAAGACTTTGTCTACTTTTAGTATATCTACTGGAAATTCAATTAGATAACCCAAGGAGCTGTATCCTGTACCAAAGTCATCAAGCGCGATTTTTATTCCCATCGACTTTAAAATAGAGACTATTTTCTTAACTGCATTTGCATCATCCACCATGGCACTTTCTGTCATTTCGAGTTTTAAGTATTTTGAGGGGATGTTGTATTTTCTTAATGCGCTGTCTACTTCTTTTATTAGTGAAGGATTAACCCAATGTTTTGCTGATATATTAACGCCGACAGAAAACTCTTTGTCAGGCCCATATTTTGTAATCCATTTGGAAATTTGATTACACGTTTCATCAATTACGAACGAATCTATATCAAAAATTAGTCCTGTTTCTTCAGCCAATGGAATAAATTTGAAAGGTGTAATGAAGCTCCCATCGGGTTGGATCCAGCGGATCAGTGCTTCAAAAGTCTCTATTTCACTGGTAATCGTATTTACAATTGGTTGATAATATAAACACAATTCTCTGTTTCTTATCGCCTCTTTTAATTTGGGTTCTAGATGAAATTTATTTAAATTAGATTGATGAAGTTCTGGATCATAAAACGCAATACCAATGTCGTTGTCTAGAGCCGTTTGTGAAGCAAATGCGGCGTTAGCGATTAGTGACTTAGGTTTTTTCTCACGTCCTTTGGTCATGCTAATACCAATGCCAAGGTTTCCTTTAAAGGTTTCCTTTTCTAGCGTAATTGCCTGATTTAAGGGACTGTATAATTTGTCTAGAGTTTCTATGTTTTCAACCAAATAAGCTAAATTTTTTGCTGTACCGCTAATCGCAATTACATCATCAGCTAATCGGCCAATAGTGATTTCAGGGTCTTTGCAGGTTTTAGCAACTCGAACCCCTTGGTGCTGGATATATTCCCTCGCTAAATCTGGACCTAGCGTTTGACTAATAAAATTGAATAATGAAAAACGGATATAGACGACAACAAACGTTGTATCTAGGTTATTGCTCATTTCATTGTCTAAGGTGCCAGAGAACAATTCGAGTTTGGCAAAATCCGTATCTTTATCGAAGTCTTTATAATAGTTAGTTTCAATATTTACGAGCCGTCTTTTTCTAACCGCAGCCTTGAGCCTTGCGTTTAATAGTATCGGGTTGAATGGTTTTGGCAAAAAATCATCTGCGCCCATCTCAATCCCTTTTATGACATTTTGTATATCGTCTAATGCAGAGATCATTATGACCGAAATATTTGCCGTTTTAGGAGTTGATTTAATTTTTTCAAGGACTTCAAAGCCATCCATGCCTGGCATCATGACGTCTAATAGAACAATATCAAAAAGCTCGCTTTCCAATAATTTCAATGCAACAAAGCCGTCTTCAGCTTCGACAATATGTTTGTAATTAAGACGCGTTAATCTGCGCTTTAATGTATATCGATTATTTTCATTATCATCTACTACTAATATTTTAGTCTCTGGTGTCATTGTTCGTCCTTAGCGGTAGGTCTTTGCATTGATAAACATAGCTCTAATTATCTGCCTTTGGTCTCGTTAACTTAAATACTCTGAAAATATTAGACCGATGTTACTTTTATTAATGGGCTTTAATAAACAGTGCCTGACGCCTAGATTTAGATAAGTTTGTTTGTCTAGCTCTTCGCAGATTACAACAATTGGCACGTTATTCAATGTTTCATCTTTACTTAATGTTTGTATCATATTCATAGCTAGTTGCTTGTTAATTAAAGAATTGATGATAAACACACTTGGCTGTTTGGCAGACTTAAATTCAGCTATGTCGGTTTGAATTGCATAGGGCACGAGTTCGTTTGAATCACTTTGAAGGTGATACTTCAATAACTCTATCATGTGTTGGTCGTCGTCAATTATCAGCAATAAATTGGTATCTGTTTGAGTTGAGTCGTCTTGGCTTTCGGTTTCTTCTAAGCTATCTAACGTATTATTTGTGTTCTCAACAGTTCGTGGCATAGCAACTGGAATAGTGACATAAAAGTTTGTGCCGATATCAATTTCACTTTTGACTGTAATATTGCCACCCATTAAATTGGCTAGTTTTTGACTGATCGATAAACCAAGTCCAGTGCCTTCGTAGCGGCGGGTCGCTGATGAGTCTACCTGTTGAAAATCATTAAACAGTTTTGACAATTGG
Source organism: Psychrosphaera sp. 1_MG-2023 (assembly GCF_030548245.1). Classification (NCBI taxonomy): domain Bacteria; kingdom Pseudomonadati; phylum Pseudomonadota; class Gammaproteobacteria; order Alteromonadales; family Pseudoalteromonadaceae; genus Psychrosphaera; species Psychrosphaera sp. 1_MG-2023. The sequence goes on along the minus strand of NZ_JAUORW010000005.1, from coordinate 82,106 downwards.
TTTTTGTCCATCCCAATTCCATTGTCACAGATGGCAAATTGAATATGAGCAATGCTGTCGATATCCAGTTTGTTCAACGTCATTCGAATAGTACCGTTCTCGGTAAATTTACAGGCGTTGCTAATTAGGTTTAACAAGACCTGTCTAAGTTTAGTTACGTCAGTAAACAAATCGCCAATATTGGGTTCTATTTCAACAATTAATGTGTTGTCTTGTTTTAGTGCAAGTGCTTCACAGGAGCGTTTTACGTCATTTATAAAGTAGCCAATATCAAATACTTCAGGGTGCAATTCCATTTTACCCGCTTCAATTTTTGATAAGTCTAGAATATCGTTTATCAGAGCGAGTAAATGTTTACTGGAGCGCAATACTCGATCTAACGGTTCAATATAATTTTCATCATTAGTCTCATTAGCGTCTTCTGACATCATTTCTGTTATGCCAATAATTGCATTGAGTGGTGTACGTAGCTCGTGGCTCATTTTAGCGAGGAAATCAGACTTTATTTGATTCGCTTGTATGGCTAATTTTTTAGCCTCTTCAGCTTCGTCACGGGCGTTTTCAGCGTCAATTTTTGCCTGGATAATTTTAACTTCAGATTCAGACAAATTATTTTCAATTCTTCCTAAAAAGTACCAAAACGAGATGAATATAAAGCTCATGATGACACCAAAAGAAATTGACGTGACTGTTAGTGAAACTTGGTAACTTCGTGTATCTGCACTTATATCTTTGAGCAACAGTACGCGCCCTAAGTAGTTTCCGTCGATATCATTAACTGGGAACAAAGCGAGATTAAATATTTTGTCGCCAAATCCAACTTGGTCTCGCATATATTTTAAATCCGGAGCATCGGTGGTCATAACGTCATCGAGCACATCGGCCAGCATTGGAAGATTGATATTGCCTTGAATCGGGGACATTAATACTAAATTCGTAAAATTATCCCAATGATTGATGATACCGAGTTGATTGTAGTGACGACTTACTGCGTTTTTAGATATTTTAGCTTTGTCGGCAAAAAGGTATAAATTGGCTTTATTTAGTGCAGAGACGTCTTGCACCGTATCAATTAGTGGCTTTGTAACTTGTACATAGCCAATTTTTGTATTGTTGTAAAAAATGCCGACAATGGCATAAATGTTTAATTTGCCATCGAGATTTAAATTAATGCCGGTCGCTGAATCGGTTTCAGCGTAAAGCGTATCGTGATGCGGCGCCTGGTTATAGTAAGTGCTGCCAACGCCAAAATTAGCTAAAAGATCTCCGTTTACGGAATATATTTGAATTTGTTCAATTAGCGCCTGGCTTGAATAGTTACGATGAAAAACCTTTATAGTAGCTTGTAGCGCTTCTTCGTTATTTGATTGAATCGCTGAAATTATTGGATTTCGAGAGGCTAATAATGTTGCAGAGCTGAGTAATTGATATCTTAAATCTTCACCCACTTGATATAGTTGGTCGTCTACCTGCTCAACTAATTCGGCTAAATCTTGTTGCCTTTCTTTAGTAGACCAACTGCTTAAAATAAATGTAAATATTAACCATAATGCACTAAAAGCGATAGCAAGAGCGATAAGTACCGGAAATCGCAATTTACCGCTGGCAATAATTTTGTCCCCCAAATTTAAATGCATCAATTCTGATCCTTGTTGTCAATTTGGTTTGTAATTAGCTGTTGTTGATCTAATTTTGACAACCAGGTTTTTTTTATCAGAACACGATCTTTATACACGCTGATGGTTTTATCTAGGCCTATGTCATAACGTTTTAAATAGGAAAATGAGTTAACAACGGTGGTTTTACTTATATTTGAATTTGGGTCTTTTACCCAGCCAACCACCTGATCTATAAGCTGAAATGGCAAGGTGATGATCTCTATAAAGGAATCAGTATGAACTTTGTTGACACTCTGAAACATCGAGTCGATGGCAATTTTAGCTAATAGATAGCCTTTTAAAGCTTGGTGAGAATAGGGCGCTTGTGGGCTGTAAGCTTTCATGTCTCGTATAAATTCTTCAATTAAAGGCAGGTTTCTGCGATGTAGCGGCACAGAACTTACAAATAATAGGTTGTGACTATTGGTGTCACCGTATTTTTCCACCAAAAGCTTTTGCAATAGTGTTTTTTCCACAACTGGTAATATAAGCATTTGGCACTGGTTTTGTTGTTTGGTTAATTCAGCGAGGATATTCGCTGTGGTGTTAACGTTATTTGCAAAAACAATAGTGCAATTTTTTTGTGTTTTTGGGGCACGAATGCGTGGATTAGTTAGCTTTCTTACTGATTTGAGCGAAATAGAACGAATCGCATCTTCTATGGCATTGAAGTCATAATCATTGTCTGCTGAGACATAAATCATGTCGCTGTTTTTTAATGTTTTGTTAAGAGAACGAAACATTTCAGAGTAGGGTTGCGATAAAAAACCAATGTATCTGTGATCTTTGATGTTAAGGGGTTGTTGGTGATGGTTCGCAGATAACAATAAGGTTTTATTATTGCCAGCCAGTCTAGCTAGATCAGCAACGTTTTCACTAATATCTGTAGTTAAAAGGGCCAACACATTTTTAGATGTTATTAACCTTTTAGCATTGGAAAGTGCTCGGTTCGCTTGGCCAATATCATCCATTGCTAGCAGTTTTATCTGGAATTTGTTGAAACGCTTCGATTGATTTTCGGCATGTATAAAGGCTTCAATTCCATTTTTGAAGTCGATACTAGATTGGGCATTTGGCCCGGACATGTTTAGTGTAATACCGATAGGTAATGTTTTTGCAAACACATTGGTTGAAATGAGGTTATTTGCTAATAGAGCAATAAGGCTCATAAAGAACATGTTTATGCATTTAGATCGAGTGATTAGCGCCATTCCTGCTTTTTAACGTCCTGAATCCATTGATGAGTCTAATACTAGTTTAAATATAGAATATTCCTAGTAATGAATTAATACCACTACATATAGTCTCTGTTATCTCTAGCTTTAACTACTTCCCTGTAATTATTCAAGTTTAATGCTATTTACCAATACAGAACGAACTGAATATTCGACCAAGTAAATCGTCTGAACTAAATTCACCCGTGATCTCATTTAGATGCTGTTGTGTCAGTCTGAGTTCTTCCGCGAGAATTTCGCCAGCAATGTACGAATCGAGTTGTTCTTTCCCCGTTAATAAATGGGATTCTGCTCTGTCTAAAGCGTCTAAGTGACGACGCCTTGCCATAAATGTACCTTCAGTCGTACCATTAAATCCCATCGCTTTTTTAAGGTGAGTTTTTAACGCTTCAATTCCTTTTTGTTCGCGGGCTGAAATTGAGATGATAGGTAATGTTCCATCAATGGTAATTTCTCGCTGATCAGCGGCAAGCAAGTCGACTTTATTGCGAACAATAGTCACTGGCATAGATTCAGGAAGTTTGGCCATAAATTCTGGCCAAATATCTTCTGGCGTTACACTGTGATTTTCCGTTGCATCTACCATCAATAGTACTTTATCGGCTTGTTCAATTTCTTGCCAAGCGCGTTCGATACCGATTTGTTCAACTTTATCAGGAGACTCTCTAAGACCTGCCGTATCGATTATGTGCAATGGCATGCCATCGATATGAATATGTTCTTTTAAAACGTCTCTGGTTGTTCCAGCGATGTCTGTAACGATTGCAGAGTCTTTGCCTGACAAGGCATTTAACAGGGAAGACTTACCTGCGTTTGGTTTACCTGCAATAACAACTTTCATGCCTTCGCGCATTATAGCGCCCTGTTTGGCTTCGTTTTTTACCACAGCAAGTTCGGCTATTATTTTATCAAGATCGCCTGCAACTTTTCCGTCTGACAAAAAATCGATTTCTTCTTCCGGGAAATCTATCGCAGCTTCAACATATATGCGCAGATGGATTGTCTGTTCAACAAGGTCATGTATTTTTTTAGAGAACTCACCTTGGAGCGATTGCAAAGCAGATTTTGCGGCTTGTTCTGAGGTACTTTCTATAAGATCTGCAATGGCTTCTGCTTGGGTTAAATCAATCTTGTCATTTAAAAAAGCGCGTTCTGAAAACTCACCCGCTCTTGCCAGTCTAACGTTGTCTATTTGGCAAATTTGCTGGAGTAACATATCAAGAATGATTGGGCCGCCGTGTCCTTGGAGTTCAAGTACGTCTTCACCGGTAAATGAATTAGGGCCTTCGAAAAAAAGTGCAATACCTTGGTCAAGAATATCGCCACTTAGCGCTTTAAATGGCAAATAGTCCGCGTAGCGTGGCTTTGGACATTTCCCTAAAATGGCAAGAGCGACGTCTTTTACCAACGGCCCAGAAATACGAATAATACCGACACCACCTTTGCCTGGTGCGGTTGCTTGTGCGGCGATAGTTTCAGTCGTATTTATTGTCATAATATCTCTCATTTTGTACAAAGTGCGCTCATTAAAAAAGCGACTCGAGAGTCGCCTTTTAATTTTAAACCAATTTACATTAAGTTGTTATGGTTAGTCTTTTTTTGCTGCGGCTTTTTTATCAATCCCGCGATAAATCAATAACATTTGAATGATAGAGATTACGTTTGAAACAAACCAATAAAGTACGAGTCCCGCTGGGAACCAAAGGAAAAATACTGAGAAGATAACAGGCATCCACATCATCATTTTTTGTTGCATTGGATCTGCAGCTGGCGTTGGACTAAGTTTTTGCATCAAGAACATCGACGCACCAAATAAAATTGGCAAGATGTAATACGGGTCTTGTGCAGATAGATCTGATATCCATAAACCAAATGGTGCATGGCGTAGTTCAACACTTTCTAAGAATACCCAGTATAACGCCAAGAAAATCGGCATTTGCAGTAACAGAGGTAAACAACCGCCCATCGGGTTAACTTTTTCTTTACGATAAAGTTCCATTGTGGCTTGGCCGTATTTTTGACGGTCGTCGCCAAAACGTTTTTTCAACTCTTCCATCTTAGGCTGTAATGCACGCATTTTTGCCATAGACTCATATTGTTTTTTGGTCAGCGGGAACAATGCTGTTTTCACTAAGATAGTGATAATTATGATTGCGATACCCCAGTTACCAACAACACCAAATATCCAAACTAAGGCCGAGAACAACATTTGGCTGATAAACCACAAAAATCCGTAGTCGACTGTTAAGTCTAACGTATCGTGAATAGCTTGAAGTTCGGCTTGATTTTTTGGGCCTGCAAATAGAGTCGCTGTAGTTGTTACAGTGTCACCAGCATTAACGATTTGAGCTGGTGATTTAACCCCAATGATCGCAGCTTGCTGATTACCTAAAATGCGAGTGTAGATAACATTTTGTTCCGTTTGTAACGGAACCCAAGCACTTACAAAGTAATGCTCAATCATGCCAATCCAACCGCCTGGTGTTGCTTTATTCAGTGGGCTATCTGCCATATCGTCAAAATCGTATTTTTCATACGCTTCATCAATGGTTGAGTAAACCCCGCCACGATATGTTGGCATCATCATGCTACTTTCAGTTGTTACAATTTCTTGTTTTAACTGGTAAAAAGGCTGAATTTCTAGAGAGTTATTAGACTGGTTTTGTACTTCAAATTTCACTTCAATTGAGTGTTTACCACGTTCGAAGTAAAAAGTTTTAGTAACTACTAAACCATTATCCATAGTGTAAGTAAGTGGGACGGTTAACGAATTATTCGTCATTGTCCATTCAGTTTGCGCAACGTCATAGACCGGACGGCCTGTACTTTGTGCGTCTGGCCCATGGCGACCTACTAAACCTGACTGGGCAATATATTGCGGAGCCTGGTGTAATAAATGATATTTTTCTTCAGACAGATGCGTTAAGTCATATTCGAGTAAAGTGGCTGACACTAGGTCACCGCCTTTTGTGTCGATTAGAACTTCGAGTGTGTCTGTAACAACCTTAACCACGGTATTGCTGGTTTTAGGCATAACGGCAGGAAATGCAGAATCTGATGACGGTAATTCGTCAACGGCGTTTGCAGTGTCACCTGTTGCGACTGGTTGGTCACCGGCTAAAATTGGCTGCGCAGTTTCAACAACTGCTTGCTCCGGTGTGTTGTAGTCGACTTGCCATTGTTGGTATAGCAAGAAACTGACTAACAATAATCCAATAGTTAAAAACGAACGTTGCGATTCCATAACGCTAATTACTCTTTATCTTTGTTTGATTTTGATGAATTTGGTACTGGATCAAATCCACCTTCAGTTAAGGGTTGGCATTTTAGAATACGTTTGATACTTAACCAAGTACCTTTTGATGCCCCGTGGATTTCGATTGCTTCTAATGCATAATTTGAACATGACGGATAGAACCGGCATTTGGCTCCAAACCAAGGGCTGATGGCGGTTTGATAGAATCGGATCAACGCTTTAAGGATTGTTCGCATCGTAAGCTAATTTTTTTCCATAGTTTATTCAATTGTTTTTGCAAATATGCATTATCTGCGTCGCCAATGTTATCACGGGCAAGCACAACTATGTCTATATTGGGCAAATTATCTTGATTTAAACGGAAACTTTCACGAATGTTACGTTTGATTCTATTACGGCCAACGGCTGTTTTTTCTTTTTTCTTTGCTATGGTCAGGCCTAATCTTGGGTGATCAAGGTCATTATATTTAGCAAGCAATGTGAAATGGTCTGACACCGCTTTTACAGGTCGGTCAAAAACTGGGGAAAAATGCGAGGGAGTTAACAGACGTAACTCCCTTGGAAAAGTATTACTTTTCACTGTTATGCAGAAAGACTAGAGCGTCCCTTTGCACGACGACGAGCTAATACAGCTCGGCCGTTTTTAGTAGCCATGCGAGCACGGAAACCGTGTGTACGCTTGCGTTTTAAAACGGTAGGTTGAAATGTACGTTTCATAGTTAAAATCCATCCGATCGGTTAATGTTACTATCACTTTTCTAACTAACAAAACACGTTAATTAGAACCTTCGAACCCGCAGGTCGCGACCCCTGCAGGGCCCCAAAAAAGGACGCCGAATAATATAGATTGATCCTTTATTAGTCAACAAGATCCTGATAAAAAATAAGTTATTTACAGGTTATTAACAATTAACACTGGTTTAGGTGTTGTTTTGTTGATAACTTTGTCGTTAAGAGCACTATGTTTGAGTATAGCAAAAACATTTAGAACGCCTAGAAAATATCGTTTTTGAGGTGTAAAAACGGTTTATGTAAGCGCTGTTCTTTTATTGCCTTTTTTTATTAATATTATTGTCATTCTTGGTTGAGTTTGTGGATAAATATAAGGCATAATGTATGGTGATTCGAAACAAAAATAATTATAACCGTACATCAATTTAGGATTATCCGTGTATCAGTCTCTTTGGCAGAGCTGCCTGCAAATTTTAGAACAAGAATTATCGCAGCAGCAGTTTAATATGTGGATTCGTCCGTTGCAGATACAAAGCTCCGAACAACTCATAACTTTATATGCACCAAACCGATTTGTATTGGATTGGGTGCGTGATAAATATATGAATCGTATAACTGAGTTGTTATCGCAATTTAGTGACGGTCATAGCACACCGAGTTTAAATTTTGATGTGGGATCAAATGCCGCAGTAATAGCGCCTCAAGTTTCTCATGCGGCTGCGACAAGCAATGTTTCTCATGCGCCTCATCATTCAACACAGCAACAGCACCATAACAACCAACAACAAACGCGACCATCTGAGTCAAATATCAGAGCCAGTTATAAATCAAATATAAATGATAACTATACGTTTGATAGTTTTGTTGAGGGTAATAGTAACCAATTGGCTCGCGCAGCTGCGATGCAAGTAGCAGATAACCCAGGTGAAGCATATAACCCATTGTTTCTCTATGGCGGCACCGGTCTAGGTAAAACCCACTTATTGCATGCTGTCGGTAATGGCATCATGGCAAATAAGAAAGATGCTAAAGTTGTCTATATGCATTCAGAACGTTTCGTTCAAGACATGGTTAAAGCGTTACAAAACAATGCGATAGAAGAGTTTAAACGGTACTATCGAAGTCTAGATGCATTGTTGATCGATGACATACAATTTTTTGCTAAGAAAGACCGTTCCCAGGAAGAGTTTTTTCATACGTTTAATGCGTTACTTGAAGGGAACAAGCAGATCATATTGACGTCGGACCGCTACCCTAAAGAAATTGACGGTGTTGAAGACAGACTTAAAAGTCGTTTTGGTTGGGGTTTGAATGTTCCAATTGAACCGCCAGAGTTAGAAACTCGAGTGGCTATTTTGATGAAGAAAGCCCATCAAAGTAAGGTTAAATTGCCAGAAGAGGTTGCGTTTTTCATTGCTAAACGCCTTCGTTCTAATGTTCGTGAATTAGAAGGTGCGTTAAATCGCGTAATTGCGAACGCTAATTTTACAGGTAGACCAATCACCATTGATTTTGTCAAAGACGCGCTTCGCGATTTATTGGCATTACAGGACAAATTAGTCACAATAGATAACATTCAAAAAACAGTGGCCGAGTATTTTAAAATTCGGGTTGCTGATATATTGTCAAAACGCCGTAGTCGCTCTGTAGCAAGACCAAGACAGATAGCTATGTCGTTGGCTAAAGAATTGACCAATCACAGCTTACCTGAGATTGGAGACGCGTTTGGCGGACGAGATCATACAACAGTCCTCCATGCTTGTAGAAAAATCAAAGAATTAAAAGAAGAAAGTCACGAGATAAAAGAAGACGTTCAAAATTTAGTTAGAATTTTGTCTTCTTAGTGGGAATAAACTAATGCATATAATAATAAGTAAAGATTCATTATTAAAACCATTGACCTTGGTCTCGGGGGCGATTGAACGAAAACATACGTTACCGATCTTATCGAACGTATTAATCGAAACGTCGTTAGACTCGGTTAAGTTCACTGGTACTGATATGGAAGTTGAATTAGTCGCATCGACTGTACCAGACAATGTTATTCAAGCTGGGGCGATAACAGTTCCAGCTAAAAAGTTATTTGATATTTGTCGTTCATTACCAGACAACTCAGAAATCGAGTTTAAAGTTGAAGGGCACTCAGTCATCGTTAAGGCAGGTAAAAGTCGTTTTAGTCTATCGAGTTTGCCAGCGAGTGATTACCCAAATTTGGAAGAATGGGATAGTTCTGATGTTATTCAGATGACTCGTCATACCTTACGTGCACTAATCGAAAGCACCCATTTTTCAATGGCGAACCAAGACGTTCGTTATTATCTCAATGGTATGAGTTTTGAATTTGAACCTTCGTTAATTCGAACGGTATCGACCGATGGCCACCGTTTAGCTTTAGCACAACAAAGTGTTGAAGGCGGTGTACAAGAGCAGCGACAAGTGATTGTGCCTCGTAAAGCGGTACTTGAAATTATGCGTTTGTTAGAAGATGACGACGCCTCAATTCAGTTTGAAATTGGCACAAACCATATTCGGATCGTAGAAGAAGGTTTTATCTTCACGACCAAACTTGTTGATGGTCGTTTTCCGGATTACCGACGTGTGTTACCACAAGGTGGTGATAAGTCGATAATTGCCGACAAGCAGATGTTAAAAGATGTGTTCCAGCGCGTATCAATTTTGTCTAACGAGAAGTTTAGAGGCGTTAGATTAAACTTGGCTTCAGGTGAATTGTTAGTGTCTGCTAACAACCCAGAGCAAGAGCAGGCTGAAGAGTTGGCTTTGGTTGACTACACTGGAGACAGTTTAGAGATTGGTTTTAACGTCTCTTATATTATTGATGTGTTAAATAATATCAAAACAGACACAGTAAAAATTATGTTAGCGGATTCAAATAGTAGTGCGTTAATTGAAGGGTTAGATGACGCATCGAGTTTGTTTGTCGTTATGCCGATGAAACTATAGAATTCTTATGCTGGTAAAATCCGTAATTATTTCTAATTTTCGAAATATCGAATCTGCAAACTTAATTACGGATAAAACAGTTAACGTGTTTTATGGCAAAAATGGTGGCGGTAAAACCAGTGTATTAGAAGCGCTGTTTTATTTGGGGCGGGCCAAATCATTTCGCACTTCTAAACGTAAAACGTTAGTCAATAATGACAGTGAGCGTTTTGCTGTTAGTGCAGGCCTTGTTCAACATGGAAATGAACATCGCTTGGGGATTGGGTTAGAACTAGCAGGTGAGTCGTTAATAAAATTGGATGGTGAAGTTGTTTCTCGTTTGTCTGAAGCATCTTCTTTATTTCCGACTCAAGTGATCACACCAGAAAGCTTTGACGTTTTTTTTAGCTCCCCTAAAGCACGGCGTAGTTTTATTGATTTTGGTTTGTTCCACGTGGAACACGAATACCAAGCAAAATGGTCTGAGTATGCGAGAGTCCATAAGCAGACAAACGCGTTACTAAGAAAACCAAATGTTAATAAAACGGAGTTACTTTATTGGTATAAGTGCCTTATCGATTCTGCAGAGATAATCGAAAGTTTTAGAAAATCATTTTTCGACAAATACTTTTCTAAAGCTATTGAAAAACTGGTAAATGAATTACCTGACAGTGAAACAGCAATACTGATTAGAAATGTCGAACTTAAATATAAACCAAAGACATTCAGTAGGTCGGAAGAAAATTTTGAACAACTCATTTATGACCAAATCGAAAAAGATTTACGTTATAAACAGGTTGGGTTCGGACCAAATAGGGCGGATATCGTTTTTGTTAAAGATGGCGACGATGTCAGTAATCAGCTTTCTCGTGGTCAGGCAAAAATGTTGTTTTATCTTTTAGAGATAGCGATGGTAAAAATCATTCGTGATGTTACCAAAAAGAATATGTTGTTATTGGTAGATGATCTTCCATCGGAAGTGGATGAATTTACACGTAGCACCATGCTTCAAATGTTATTACATTCAGAAGCACAAATATTTGTAACAGGGATAGAAAATAAAATTGCAATGGAATTTAAAAATTACACAGAATCGGTCAACGTGTTCCACGTGGAACAAGGTACCGTTACACCCAAAAGTATGGAGCAGTTATGTCCGTAGAAAATGATTACGACTCGGCTAGTATCAAAGTTTTAAAAGGCTTAGACGCAGTAAGAAAACGTCCTGGCATGTACATCGGTGATACTGATGATGGTTCAGGTCTACACCACATGGTTTTCGAGATTTTAGATAACTCTATCGACGAAGCCTTAGCAGGACACTGTAGTGACATTAATGTGAAAATTCACCTTGATGGTTCAATTTCAGTTAAAGACAACGGCCGTGGTATCCCAGTCGAAATTCACCCAGAGGAAGGTGTTTCTGCTGCTGAAGTTATCATGACAGTACTTCACGCCGGTGGTAAGTTTGGTGGCGATGATTCAGGTTATAAAGTATCTGGTGGTCTTCATGGTGTTGGTGTTTCAGTTGTAAATGCACTGAGCGACAAGCTTATACTTACAATTCGACGAAATGGTAAGTTATACGAACAAGAGTATAGCTTAGGTGTTCCGGTTGCCCCACTTGCAGAAATAGGCGAGTCTACTGAAAATGGTACTGAGGTTCGTTTCTGGCCAAGTCCAAAAACGTTCTCTGACGTGACTTATCACTTTGATATTCTTGTCAAACGTATTCGTGAACTGTCGTTCCTGAATTCAGGTGTATCCATTCGTATTACCGATGAACGTGAAGAAGACAAAAGTGAACATTTCTTCTTCGAAGGTGGTATCAAAGCATTTGTTGAGTATTTAAATACCAATAAAACTTCGGTCAATGATGACGTGTTCTTTTTCTCTTTAGAAAAAGATGACGGTATTATTGTTGAAGTTGCTATGCAGTGGAATGATTCGTTCCAGGAACACATCTTATGCTTTACTAACAACATCCCTCAACGTGATGGTGGTACGCATTTAAGTGGCTTTAGAGCGGCATTAACGCGTACTCTTAATACCTACATGGGTGCTGAAGGTTTAAATAAACCACGTGGCAAAGGCAAAAATTCAATCGAAGTTTCTGCTTCTGGTGATGATGCACGTGAGGGTTTAACTGCGGTTATCTCTGTAAAAGTTCCTGATCCAAAATTCTCTTCTCAAACGAAAGACAAATTGGTGTCATCTGAAGTTAAATCTGCAGTTGAACAAGCAATGGGTGAGAAGTTACAAGAATACCTATTAGAAAACCCAAGCATAGCTAAAAACATCATTATGAAAATTATTGATGCGGCCAGAGCTCGTGAAGCTGCTCGTAAAGCACGTGAAATGACTCGTCGTAAAAGCGCTTTGGACATCGCAGGTCTTCCGGGGAAATTGGCCGATTGCCAAGAAAAAGATCCTGGTAAATCTGAACTATATATAGTGGAAGGAGACTCTGCTGGCGGATCAGCTAAGCAGGGGCGTAATCGTAAAAACCAAGCTATATTGCCACTTAAAGGTAAAATCTTAAACGTTGAAAAAGCCCGTTTTGACAAAATGATTTCTTCTCAAGAAGTTGGAACGCTTATTACTGCATTAGGTTGTGGTATCGGTCGAGATGAATACGACCCAGAGAAATTGCGTTACCACAACATCATCATCATGACCGATGCCGACGTTGACGGATCGCACATTCGTACTTTGTTACTGACATTTTTCTATCGTCAGATGCCAGAACTCGTAGAACGTGGATACATCTATATTGCTCAACCACCACTTTATAAAGTGAAAAAAGGTAAGCAAGAACGTTATATCAAAGATGACGAAGTCTTAATTGAGTACCTAACTACATTAGCAATTGATAACAGTACGCTACATGTAAATGAAGATGCACCTTCGATCAGTGGTACAGAGTTGCAAAAAATTATTACGCAATTCCATACAGCTGAATCGAGTGTTTCTAAATTGAAACTGAAAATCAATCCAAGAATACTTTCTGGTTTGATGTATCAACATGAAATTACTCGTGAACAGTTGGCAGTAGAAACTGAAGTAACCAATTGGACTGAATCGTTTGTTAAATACCTAAATGATAACGAATCTGAAGGTGTTCACTACACTGCTATGGCAACGCGTGACGAAGAAAGAAACTTGTTCCTTCCTCAAATTCGCGTACGTCAACATGGCGTAGACCGTGATTATGTGTTTACTCGTGATTTCTTAGAATCAAAAGAACTACGCAGCTTATTTACCATTTCAGACCTTAATCTGAATATGTTAGAAGCTGGAGCTTATGTTAGTCGTGGTGAAAAACGTTTCCCAATCACAAATATCGCGACTGCGGTTGAATGGTTAATGAAAGAATCAAAACGTGGCCTATACATACAACGTTATAAAGGATTGGGTGAAATGAACCCAAGCCAATTGTGGGAAACTACAATGGATCCTGAAGCGCGTCGTATGTTGCAAGTTACAATTGAAGACGCCATTGGTTGTGATCAACTGTTCACTACATTAATGGGTGATCACGTAGAACCTAGACGTAACTTCATTGAACAAAATGCACTGAAGGTTGCTAACTTAGACGTCTAATGAGACGTCAAGTTAACTATTATTTAAAAGCGCAAAATGGAATTGCGCTTTTCTTGTCTTAGACAAACTAAAAACTTGCGATAAATGGACGGTCAAGTTGACGAAAAAAGCTATGAGCAGCAAATACGATATAAATACATTCCAAGGTTTAATACTTGCACTACAAGATTATTGGGCCAAACAAGGGTGCGTCATCATTCAACCACTTGATATGCAAGTGGGTGCAGGAACGTTTCACCCTATGACCTTTCTTCGTTCATTAGGCCCAGAGCCTATGAGCAGTGCCTATGTGCAACCATGTCGTCGACCTACCGACGGTCGATATGGTGAAAACCCGAATCGTCTACAGCACTACTATCAATTTCAAGTTATGTTGAAGCCATCGCCAAAAAATATCCAAGAACTGTATTTAGGTTCGTTGGAAGAATTAGGCCTAGATACTTTGGTACATGATATTCGGTTTGTAGAAGATAACTGGGAATCGCCGACATTAGGCGCCTGGGGTTTGGGTTGGGAAGTGTGGCTTAACGGTATGGAAGTTACTCAGTTTACGTATTTCCAGCAAGTAGGCGGCATAGAATGTTCACCAGTTACCGGTGAAATCACTTATGGCCTAGAGCGTTTAGCGATGTACTTACAAGGTGTCGACAGCATTTATGATCTTGTTTGGACTGACGGACCTCTTGGTAAGGTAACGTATGGCGATGTATTCCATCAAAATGAAGTAGAGCAGTCTACCTACAATTTTGAACACGCTAACGTTGATACCTTATTTCATGAATTCGACCAAGCCGAAAAAGAAAGCGCTAAGCTAATTGAAGCTGGTTTACCACTACCTGCTTACGAACAGGTTATGAAAGCTTCCCATGCATTTAATATGTTAGACGCACGACACGCGATTTCAGTAACAGAAAGACAACGTTACATTTTACGTGTACGAACGTTAGCAAAAGCATGTGCTCAAGCCTATTATGATGCGCGCGAAGCACTCGGATTTCCTCTTTGCAATAACACTAATCCGGTAGCCAAATAAAGGTATTTAACGACAATGATAAAAGATAACTTATTAATCGAATTAGGTACGGAAGAGCTACCGCCTAAAGTACTAAAGAAATTAGCCCTTGGTTTTAAAGACGGACTAACATCGCAATTAGACGCAGCGAACTTAAGCTACGACAATATCGAATGGTTTGCCGCCCCGCGTCGTTTAGCGTTACGTGTTAATCAACTTGAATCGCAACAAGCCGACAAAGAAGTTGAAAAACGTGGACCTGCAGTGAGTGCGGCATTTGACGCAGACGGCAATGCAACTAAAGCAGCATTAGGTTGGGCACGTGGTTGTGGTATCGACATTGCTGAAGCCGGCAGACTCAAATCTGACAAAGGCGAATGGCTGCTACACAAAGCCACTATTTCAGGGCAACCGTTGGCATCATTAGTTGAAGGCTTTATAACAAAAGCATTAAAGCAGTTGCCAATTCCTAAACCTATGCGTTGGGGAAGTGGTCGAGAAGAGTTTATTCGTCCTGTTCATACACTAATCGCATTGTATGGCGATAAAGTTCTACCGGCAACGGTATTGGGTTTAACATCTTCAAACTTGTCACAGGGCCATAGGTTTCATCATAGAGGGCTTATTGAAGTTAGCAGTGCTGATGTTTATGAAGAAACGTTATTAACGGCAAATGTCGTAGTTGATTATGCAAAACGTCAGGCGATGATTGTTGAGCAAATGGCAAAAATTTCTAACGATAATAACGCACAACCTGTTCAAGACGCTGATCTTTTAGATGAAGTGACTTCTCTAGTCGAATGGCCTGTTGCATTGGTGGGGACGTTCGAAGAGCGTTTCTTAGATGTACCGCCAGAAGCGCTTATCTATACGATGAAAGATGACCAAAAATACTTCCCATTGTTAGATCAAAATGGCGAGCTATTACCTAAGTTTATCTTTATCTCAAACATTGAAAGTAAAGACCCTAAACAAGTCATTGAAGGTAACGAGAAAGTTGTTCGTCCTCGTTTAGCCGATGCTGAATTCTTTTACAATACTGACAAAAAATCGACTCTTGAGTCTCGTTTAGAAAGCTTAGACTCTGTACTATTTCAAAAACAACTTGGTACGCTTAAAGATAAATCTGAACGTATTTCAAAACTAGCAGGGCATATTGCAGGAAAAATTGCTGCTGACGAAGCACTTGCAGCTCGTGCTGGTTTACTGTCTAAAACAGATTTGATGACTGAAGTTGTTATGGAATTTACCGACATACAAGGTGTGATGGGTAAATACTATGCTCTAAATGACGGTGAAGACTTGGTAGTAGCTGATGCATTGTATCAACAATACATGCCGAGATTTGCTGGTGATGCGTTACCGACGTCGTTAGAAGCTTGTTCAGTTGCATTAGCGGATAAGTTTGACTCATTAGTGGGTATATTTGGTATTGGGCAGCATCCAAAAGGTGACAAAGACCCTTTTGCGTTACGTCGCGCAGCTATCGGTATCATTCGAATTCTTATTGAAAAAGAATTGGAACTTGATTTCAGCGAATTAGCTGAATTTGCCAAAGCGTTATTTGGTGACAAGCTGACAAACGAAGCCGTCGTATCTGATGTAAATGACTTTATGTTAGGGCGATTCCAAGCTTATTACCAAGAGCAAAACATTAAAGTTGAGGTAATTCGTGCGGTTGAAATTAAGCGCCCAACCTCTGCTTTAGACTTTGAACGACGTTTAAAAGCGGTTGTGAACTTTGCAAATCTAGAAGAAGCCGTCGCACTTGCTGCAGCAAGTAAACGAGTTAATAACATACTTAACAAGAACAGCAAAAATGAGTTTAGCGTTATTAATGATGCTTTATTGTCAGATGATGCTGAGAAAACATTAGTTGCTAATATTCGTGATATTCAATCTGACGTAGAGTTTGCATTTGAAAATGGCGATTATACTAATGGTCTGACTCAGTTGGCGACATTGCGTGATTCGATAGATAACTTTTTTGACAATGTAATGGTAATGGCCGAGGACGACGCGGTAAAAAATAACCGCTTAGCGATACTTGGTTTGTTACAATCGTTATTTATGTTCACAGCGGATATTTCTGTACTGTAAGCACAGCAACAAAACTAACGTTTTAATTAAAGCCAGTTTACGAACTGGCTTTTTTATTGCTTAATTGTAGTACTGACTTTAATAAAAAAATCATTGCCTTAATTTAGGAGTTATTATTTTGAATAAACTAGCTATTTTAGTTTCGATTTTACTATTAAGTTCTTCGATGCTCATTTCTTGTACTTCAAAACCAAAATTAACGGCAACCAATTGGTATTTGAAATCGGAATTTACCTGGTGGGAAGCACGTCCGGAATATATGTTGCGTTTAAATGAAGAAGCCGGGTTGCTAGAAGTTCAATTTACATTAAGGCCAGACGGGCAGGCCTACCACCTAAAGCTTGCTGACAAATCCTGGTCGGTTGGTAAAAATTGTGGCTCACCACAAAATAATACCAGTGCAATTGAAATAGATACTTGGTATCCAGTCTACTGCGATCCGCAAAGTGATCCGATAACACCGTTAAATGGTAGCTATCGATTCCATCCTAAAGATAATGCTATGTATAAATTAAAAGTTAGATTTTACAAAGGTTTACCGTCCGAAATGTTGGTTTCCAAACAATAAGCTAAAGATTTTAGTATCGTCTACTTTGACCAAAGTATCTGTCCATTAAACTGTTAGAAAGTCAAAAAGGTTAGCAATATACAACCTGATCACGACCATTTTCCTTTGCCTTATACAGCCTGTTGTCAGCTATTTTAAGCCCATCTTCAAATGTTCTATTAGATAAAGTCGCAATACCAAAACTGCAGGTAAAGTTTATGGTTTGTTTGTCACATACCGTTAAGCTCGCTTCTTTTAGGCTGGTTCTCAATTTTTCTGCGATGACAATCGCCTGTTCTTTATTTGTATTGGGAAGGCAGATCAAAAACTCTTCGCCACCATAGCGGCATAGCAAATCAGATTTACGTATTTTTTGGCCAAAAATATTCGCGCAGTGCTTTAGCGCGAGATCACCTACCTCGTGGCCATATGTATCATTGACCATTTTAAACTTGTCGATATCCGCCATAATAACGATAAATGTTTCGTTGCATTCTACGACTTTTTTAACATAGTTAGATTCAAGGAAACGTCTATTTGGCAAACGAGTTAGTGGGTCTGTGTTTGCGTCTTTCTTATAATTTAGTGTCATATTACTGGTTTCGTAATATTCACGAGTTCTGAAATATTCATTGATAAAACAAAGTATGCTTATACACAATAAAGCCATTAGGTAACGACTTTTTTCTATTGCCGAATAAATCGCAACAATGTCGAAACTATAGAGCAATAAGATGGCGAACAAAAACATTACGCCGGTAAAAATTGTACCTAACGTTAAGCCTAAAACGGAATAAGCGGCGAGTGGGAAAAACATTGTCCAATATAGGGCGGTATTCTCTTTTCCACCACTATATATGAGCATTAAGTCTAGTATGCAGGCGAATGTAATACAGATGAGGCCGGAAACTATTAGATTTTTAGTTTTGGCATAAAAAGCAATAGAAGATATTAATCCAATGTTGTTAATAATTAGAATGTTTAATAGTAAATCGGGGTAGGTCGACCAGTTTGTCGCGATCAAAACAGACAAAGCAGAAATCCCCAAAAACGCCATGGCGATTAGAGATGCTTCCCTTCTGCGAAATTCAATACTCTTTGAATTTCTATTATCAATTAGTTCAAACCACTCATTTTTGATGTGGGATATCGAACTTTTGTTATCCATCTTTTAGCCTAATTTTTTTATCACGAATTCAAATGGGTCAAGATCCGTATTTTGACTTACTAACTCATGGCCCATAAACCGACAAAATGATGGTATATCCCTTACAGTGGCGGGGTCATCTGCTAATACTAAAAGCGTTTCACCGGGTGTCATATTTCTAATATTCTTTCTAATTAGCATTACAGGTTCAGGGCACCGCAAACTTACTGCATCTAAAACATTATCTGTGCTGTGTTCTGCTTTATTATTCATTGTGATTCCATAGTACATTATGAGATCAATTCTAGATGGCGAAAAAAAAAGTGCAATAAATAATATCATTGCACCTTTAGTTTCTGTTATCTATAGGTTTTTTAAAGTGCGGTTATGCTAAACCGTTTCAAATAAGGTCGCGATTCCCTGACCAAATCCAATACACATTGTCGCTAAACCAACTTTACCTTTAGTGCGTTCTAAATTGTTGATTAGTGTTGTTGAAATTCTAGAGCCTGAACAACCTAGTGGATGCCCCAACGCTATGGCGCCACCGTTTAGGTTAACTTGTTCCATTTTATTTTCAATGCCTAAACCCTTCATTACGGACAGTGCTTGTGCAGCAAATGCCTCGTTAAGTTCAAAAACATCGACATCTTCAATAGACAAACCGGCGTGTTTTAGTGCTATTTTAGTCGCAGGAACCGGACCCCATCCCATAGTTGAAGGTTCGCAACCAGAAACACCCATACCTATCACTTTTGCTCTGATCTTAAGTCCCAGTTCATTGGCTTTCTCTTCACTCATGACTAACATCCCAGATGCGCCATTTGATAAAGCTGAAGAAGTTGCTGCTGTTACTGTTCCGTTTACAGGATTAAATACAGGGCGTAGGCCTGACACTGATTCTATGTTTGTTTCCGGTCTAATAACTTCGTCATAGTCACATAATGTTAGCGCACCTAACGCATCATGACCTTCGACAGGAATGATCTCATTATCAAAATGGCCGTTTATAGAAGCTTGATGTGCTAGTTGATGAGAACGAACACCAAACTCATCTTGCTGCTGTCTTGAAATGTCGTGTTTACGAGCCAGTGCTTCGGCAGTTAAACCCATTGAACCCGCAGCTTGCGCTGTTGTTAGATTTAGTCCTGGGTGAAAATCTAGGCCGTGTGTCATCGGTACGTGCGTCATATGTTCGACTCCCCCGATGATAAACATATCACCTTGGCCCGCCATTATTTTACAAGCGGCATCGTGTAATGCTTGCATTGACGAACCACATAAACGGTTAACCGTTACAGCAGGGACTGAAGTCGGTATTCCTGCCAATAGAGCAGCTTGTCGTGCGATGTTAAAACCTTGCTCTAGGGTTTGCATTACGCAACCCCAAATTACGTCATCAAGCTCTTCTGCGTTTACTGACGGGTTACGTTTTAACAACGCTGTCATTACCGCAGCTGATAAATCTTCCGCTCGAACGTTGTCGAACATACCGTTACGTGCTTTTGCCATCGGTGTACGTACGCAATCTACAATTACTACATTATTCATATCAATCGCTCCTATTTTGCGCCGTAAGTTGAGTAAAATGTTTGGTTAGACTTTGCCATTTCGCGAGTCTTGTCCGTTACTTGATAGATTTCACCTAGTGCCGCGTATTTGTCCGCTTCCGCGACAAATTCAGCTAACCCCATTGTATCAACAAAGCGGAAAATACCACCTCTGAATGGAGGGAAACCAACGCCGTAAAGTAATGCTAAATCTGCTTCAGCAGGAGAAGCAACAATACCTTCTTCTAAACAACGAATTGTTTCGTTAACCATAGGTATCATTAACCGGTTAATGACTTCTAACTTATCAAACTTTTGA
Organism: Psychrosphaera sp. 1_MG-2023; assembly: GCF_030548245.1. Lineage (NCBI taxonomy): Bacteria > Pseudomonadati > Pseudomonadota > Gammaproteobacteria > Alteromonadales > Pseudoalteromonadaceae > Psychrosphaera > Psychrosphaera sp. 1_MG-2023. The sequence continues at coordinate 62,007 of NZ_JAUORW010000005.1, read as the reverse complement.
TTGCTAGGAGCTGCCGCTTTTAGTAATTCCATTGTTTCGGGATTAACGTCTTTTTTCGGTTTGCCGCGTTTATCTAATGTATGATCGTAAAAACCCTTACCATTTTTCTGACCATAACGGTTTTCTTTATATAAAGCCGTAACAGGGTCATTGTTTAACTTAGGCATACGGGTTGGGAAACCGTCGGACATAACGTCTGTGCAGTGGTCAGCGGTATCAATGCCAACAACATCTAACAACATTGCCGGACCCATTGGCCAACCAAATTCACGCTCCATTACCTTATCAACATCAACAAAATTGGCGCCGTCGTTTAGCAATAAACTAAAGCCAGCGAAATAAGGGAATAATACTCGGTTGACAAAAAAGCCTGGGCAATCGTTTACAACTATTGGGGTTTTACCCATTTTAGCTGCATACGCCACTGTCGATGCAATAGTTTCGTCAGAGGTTTTTTCACCGCGAATAATCTCTACCAATGGCATTCTAGGCACAGGATTGAAGAAGTGCATACCACAGAAATTTTCAGGGCGAGCTAAGCTTTTTGCCAATAAGTTAATCGAAATTGTCGATGTGTTAGATGTTAAAATGGTATCGCTACCAACATGAGTTTCGGTTTCCGCTAAAACAGCGCCTTTAACTTTTGGGTTTTCAACAACAGCTTCTATTACAAAGTCGACATCTGCTAACGATTCGTTATTTAGGGTTGGAATAATGTTATTTAACACGTTTGCCATTTTGGCACCCGTTGTATGTCCCCGTGATAATTTTTTATCTAGTATTTTTGTCGCTTCAGCAAGTCCTTGATCCAATGCGCCTTGATTAATGTCTTTCATGACAATCGGCGTACCTTTAGAAGCTGACTGATAAGCAATACCGCCGCCCATTATTCCAGCGCCTAACACTGCAGCTTTATTTAATGGTTTTGTTACACCTTTGGCTGCTTTTTTAGCGAGACCTTTAACGTATTGGTCATTCAAAAAATTGCCAATCATTGCGGTAGCGGCGTTTGTTTTTGCGAGTTTTGCAAAATATTTGTTTTCAACACGCATCGCATCGTCTCGATGCATACCGGCAGATTCATATACCGAATCTACAGCTGCAACTGGCGCAGGGTAGTGTTTACCGGCTTTCGCCATTACCATTGTTTTTGCAACTAATACGGCATTTTCGAGCTCAGTTGCATTAAATTTAATCGGGTCGAGTTTTTGCTGACGTTTAGCTTGCCAATCTAACTTTCCGGCAATTGCAGAATTTAGCATAGACAATGCTGCAGCATCGAGATTCTCACTGCTAGTCACGGCGTCAATGGCGCCCATTTTAAGCGCATCTTTTGGCGATTTCGGGCGAGCTGAGGTGATCCACTCAAGTGCATTGTCAGGGCCAATAATTCGAGGAAGTCGCACGGTACCGCCAAAGCCTGGAATTAAACCCAAATTATTTTCAGGTAAGCCAACTTGTGCTGTGGCATCTGCAATTCTCATGTCAGTTGCAAGGCACAATTCAAATCCGCCACCTAATGCAAAGCCTCGTATTGCTGTAACGGTTGGGACCTTAATGTCTTCAATGGCATCAAACATGTCTGAGCTTGCTTTTACCCAAGTAACGAGAGTTGCTTCATCATTCTTAAATGTTTCTAAAAACTCAGTAATGTCGGCACCTACAATAAATGCGTTTTTTGCTGTTTTAAATACAACACCTTTAATAGTGTCGTCCGCGTTGATAGCCTTAGCTGCGTCACGACATTCTTGAATGGTTTGTTGATCAAATTTATTAACCGATCCTGCAGCATCAAATACAAAGTGGCCTATGCCATTGTCATCTAATGTTACGGATAAAGTTTGGCCTTTAAATAGCATTATTAATCTCCTCAGCGAGTAAAGGTACGACCAGTTGGTGTAGTCCGAGTTTGGCCTTTGTCGGCAAAAAAAGCAACTATTTTAAAACGATCGTTTAAATGCATTGGGTTATTCTAGTTACAAATAATGGCTAACGTGGTTTACCCATTGCGTATTTTTAATTAGATTAGTGTTTTAATGGACGTTGACTCAGTGCTTAGGCGATAAAAACCTAACTACTTGCTAAACAAGTGATAATCAATCTAGCCATTCGTTTTTTTTAAATTAAACTAAGGATAGGCGATGCATTCATTTTTTCTTTATTTATCGCTTAATTTTTGGAAGTTCCGATGAAAAATTGTATTTCGCTTTGTACCTTTATACTAAGCAGCGCCTTATGCGCCCAGCCCATAACAGATGTAGAAAAAATGCGTGAAGCATATTTGGAGGCGGAACATGCAGCCCAATATGAAAACCCGAGCGTTTATCGACAACACGCAAAAAAAATAAAAAACTACCCACTTGCCCCTTATGCCGAGGCCCTTTTTCTTGAGCGTCATTTATCTTTTCAACTAAGACACCGAATAAACCGTTTTTTAAAAGTTAATAATGACGCGCCATTTACAAAAGTATTAAAACAAAAGTGGCTGTCATATTTAGCTAAAAACAAATACAAAACAATGTTTATAGAAAACTATCAGGATGTCGGTGATACAAAACTAGCATGTCTAAATCTAAGTTGGTTGTTAGAGAATGGCGAATCTGAAAAATCAATATTTTCAAAAGTAACCCCATATTGGTTGTCTGCTACGTCTCAACCCAAAGTATGTGATCCTTTGTTCGAAAGCTGGAAAACCGCCGGTTATTTAACATCTGAAGTGGCATTGGAGCGACTCATTTTAGCCGTTAAGGCTAAAAATTGGGGCCTGGTACCTTATTTGAAAAAACAACTTAATAAAGGTGATATCCATCTTGCTTCATTATGGGTTGACGTTGTTAAGCAGCCTTCTTCAATATTTGATGACAATTTTTTCTTTTTGTATAACAGCGCTGAACGAGATGTGTTTTTATACGGGGTCCGTCGATTAGTGTTTTCGCAACCTGAAAAAATCTCTGAAGTGTGGTTAGAAAAAGCCGCCAAATTTAATATATCTCCGAAACTACAGCAGCAACATATTCGACGACTTGCCATATCGTATGCTATATCGCAGCATAAAGACGGACTTGAGTTTCTTAATAGATTGCCTGACGAATCGGTGGATGAGTCCGTCAAGCAATGGCGTTTGGCGTCAACCATCGGCAACTTAGATTGGCAAGGCACGTTAAATACCATCACAAGTTTGCCTGAAAAAATGCAGAAAGATTTAGCCGTAGTTTACTGGAAAGCCCGTGCTTTAGAGGGGGTTGGTGACATTGAGAATGCTTTGGTCACTTATCATGAATTGGCCCAAAGTCGAAACTACTACGGTTTTTTAGCCGCTAATCGACTTGGTGAACCCACTCGATTGCGACACGAACCTTTGGTCGTTGACCAACAGGATGTTATTCGTTTTCAGCAACAACCCAATTTACGGCGTGCGTTTGAACTATTTAAATTAGGTCGTGGCAATGAGGCACGTAAAGAATGGAATGTCTTGTCTCGGGGGTTATCTGATAAAGACAAGCTTGTCGTAGCCAAAATGGCCCATGATTGGGGGTGGTATTCACGACCAATATTTACTTTGGCAGAGGTTGGGCATTTGAACGATGTCGAATTGAGATTTCCGCTTCCTTATAAATCACTCGTTTTTGATATGGCTAAGCAGAATAATGTGGAACCGGCCTTATTATTTGCCATAGCACGCCGGGAAAGTTCTTTTATGGCAGATGCGTATTCCTCAGCAGGGGCAGCTGGTCTAATGCAACTCAAGCCTAGTACCGCAAGCTATGTAGCTAAAACAAAGATCAATCGTAGCCAATTGTTTGACCCTGATAAAAACGTACAGCTAGGAAGTCATTATTGGTCCTATTTGATGGAACGTACCAATCAGAATCCGATACTAACTGCAGCCGCTTACAATGCCGGTTTACGTAAGGTCTCGAGCTGGTTACCAGAGAAGGAAATGCCGGCTGATGCGTGGATTGAAACTATCCCATATAAAGAAACTCGTAATTATGTCAAAGCGGTTGTTGCCTATAGCAAGGTCTACGAGAAGCTGTTGAGTCAAGATAACAGTACATTTGGTGAAATTACCGATATTCGTATCTTACCGGCCCTGTAATTCAACGCCTATTAACGCTATGGTTGTTTCGTATAACTGAATTTCAGGCTAAACTTGCGGGAAAAAAACGGAGCCCTCTATGTCTTTATCGAATCAACTAGCACAATCGTATCCTCAACATATCGAACGATTGCAAAAACTCACCGCTCAAGTGTTAAAAGCGGAGCGTTTAGACGCTTTGGTTTTTCATAGTGGTAAACCTATGCGTCAGTTTTTAGACGACATGGATTATCCGTTTAAACCTAATCCACAATTTAAAGCCTGGCTGCCTGTTGTCGATAATCCAAATTGTTGGTTGTTGGTTGACGGCGAAAGCAAACCGAAACTCATTTTTTATCGCCCTGTTGATTTTTGGCATAAAGTGCCTGACGAACCAACTGACTTTTGGGCCGAACATTTTGATATTCAATTATTAACAAGTCCTGCAGAAGTAGGGCAATTTTTACCATATGACCGCAGTAATATTGCCTATATGGGTGAACATGTTGATGTTGCGCAAGCGTTAAGTTTTGGTCATTTTAATCCAGTTCCGGTCACCAACTTTTTACATTATCACCGCGCGTATAAATCAGATTATGAAAAACTATGTTTAAGAGAAGCCAATAGACGCGCAGTTACTGCACACGTTGCGGCTAAAGATGCGTTTTATGCGGGTGAATCTGAATATGGAATTCAGTTAGCGTATTTAAACGCCTGCCAACATACAGAAAACGAAACGCCTTACGGCAACATTGTCGCGTTAAATGAAAACGCAGCGATATTACATTACACTCATTTCCTTCGTGAAAAACCTGTTGACCCTCGTAGCTTCTTAATTGACGCTGGTGCTTCATTCCATGGTTACGCTGCTGACATCACACGTACTTATGCGTTTAAGCAAAATGAATTTGCCGAGTTAATTGGTTCTGTTGATAACATCGCAACGACCATGGTCGATGGCTTAAAGCCTGGTGCTTCTTATGTCGACTTGCATATTCAGTCGCATGCCATGATTGCCGAAACCTTATCGCAGTTTAATATTATTAAAGTGACCCCGGAGCAGGCTGTAGAGTCGGAATTAACGCGAACCTTTTTCCCACATGGGTTGGGGCACAATTTAGGCTTACAAGTTCATGACGTAGGCGGGTTTATGGCCGATAGTCGTGGAACAACAATTGCGTCACCTAAATCACATCCATTTTTAAGGACGACCCGAGGTATTGAATCTGATATGGTGTTCACCATTGAACCGGGTCTCTATTTTATCGACAGTCTATTAAGTGACTTAAAAGGCACAGATAAAGAAAAAATGGTGAATTGGGACAAGGTCGAATCGTTTAAACCGTTTGGTGGAATACGGATCGAAGATAATATTATTGTGCATCGCGAGCGTAATGAAAATATGACTCGAGATCTAAATCTTAATTAGTAACTAATAACTACAGAAAAGAATAAAATACATGCAGTATCGGACGATTATACGGATCTTAGGCCTGCTCGTTGCGCTTTTTAGTGTGACTATGTTGCCACCGGCTTTAGTGTCGTTAATCTACCGAGACGGTGGCGGTTTGCCGTTTGTCATCGCATTTGTGTTCAACTTAATAGCGGGCCTTCTTATCTGGTATCCAAATCGCTTTCATAAAGCCGATTTGAGAGCCAGAGAGGGCTTTCTAATTGTTGTATTCTTTTGGCTCGTTCTAGGGTCGTTTGGTGCTTTACCCTTTCTATTCTCGACAACACCGCAAATCGGTGTTGCCGACGCTTTTTTTGAATCCTTTTCGGGATTGACAACAACCGGCGCAACCGTTCTAACAGGGCTAGATTTCCTTCCTAAAGCGCTGCAATTTTATCGTCAACAATTACAATGGCTTGGTGGTATGGGGATCATTGTTTTGGCGGTGGCAATCTTGCCTATCCTAGGTGTTGGTGGCATGCAGTTGTATCGAGCTGAAATTCCCGGTCCGATGAAAGACAGTAAAATGACCCCGAGAATAGCCGATACAGCGAAACACTTGTGGTACATTTACGTGGTATTGACGACCTTGTGTGCGGTCAGTTATTGGTTGGCAGGTATGAATGTATTCGATGCAATTACTCATTCATTTTCAACAATAGCTATTGGCGGTTTTTCGACGCATGACGCAAGTATGGGATACTTCGACAGCTCTGCAGTAAATCTGGTTTGTGTGGTTTTTTTACTTATCTCCGCCGCAAATTTTTCATTGCATTACGCTGCGGTGACTAACCGTTCGATTAAGCAATACATTCGTGATCCTGAGTTCAAAACCTTTTTATATATTCAAGCGTTCCTTGTTTTGTTGTGCTGGTGGACACTGGTAGGTGAGTCAACGTATGAGTCTAATTTAACATCATTGGATCAGGCATTATTTCAATCTGTTTCGATGTCGACAACCGCTGGATTTACCACGTCAAACTTTGCCGTTTGGCCACTATTTTTGCCTATATTACTTATCTTTAGTTCGTTTATCGGCGGCTGTGCAAGTTCAACGGGTGGCGGATTAAAAGTGGTCAGAGTGTTGTTGCTCTTTAAACAAGGGCTCAGAGAACTCAATCGATTGGTGCATCCAAAAGCCATATTTTCGATTAAGTTGGGACAAAAAGCGTTACCTGATCGAGTGGTAGAAGCTGTTTGGGGATTTTTCTCAGCGTATACGTTAGTGTTTATTATTATTATGTTGGCGTTAGTGGGGTGTGGTTTAGATAACGTTACTGCATTTACAGCGACAGCGGCATGTTTAAATAATCTTGGTCCTGGGTTGGGTGAGGTGTCGGCAAACTACGCAAGTGTTGGTGACGGAGCTAAATGGATTTTAATGATTGCGATGGTATTCGGCCGACTTGAGGTCTTTACCTTATTAGTACTATTCACTCCGGCATTTTGGCGCAGTTAAATTGCGACGTTTGTTGAACTCTAAGTCGGCGGTAAAACCAGCAGGCGGCATGCTATGAAGAACTTGATACAACAAAGGTTTCAACTACTTTTGATAGCTGAAACCTTATGTTGAAAAGCATCTAATCCCAGTTCAAGATAACCTTACCTGAGAGGCCACTGCCCATAGTTTCAAAGCCAGCTTGAAATTCTTCAACTGGGAAACGGTGTGTAATAATAGGCGAGATATCTAAGCCTGACTGGATCAAACTTGCCATCTTGTACCAAGTTTCAAACATTTCTCGACCATAAATTCCTTTGATGACTAATCCCTTAAAGATAACCTGATTCCAGTCAACACCCATGTTTGACGGAGGTATGCCTAACATCGCAATTTTACCGCCGTGATTCATGTTATTTAACATGTCGTTAAATGCCACTGGAACCCCCGACATTTCAAGTCCGATATCAAATCCTTCAGTCATTCCTAATTCGTTCATAACGTCTTTTAGCTTTTGCTCAGCGACGTTTACGGCTCGTGTAGCGCCCATTTTTTTCGCAAGCTCTAAACGATATGGATTTACATCTGTAATTACGACATGACGTGCGCCAACATGTTTGGCAACGGCTGCCGCCATAATGCCTATTGGACCTGCACCCGTGATTAATACGTCTTCGCCAACGAGATCAAACGATAACGCGGTATGGACGGCATTTCCAAACGGGTCAAAGATAGACGCCAATTCATCAGAAATATTGTCTGGAATTTTAAATGCATTAAACGCAGGGATGACTAAGTATTCGGCAAATGAACCTTCACGATTTACGCCAACACCCGTTGTATTGCGACACAAATGTACACGTCCAGCGCGACAGTTACGGCAATGACCACAGGTAATATGACCTTCACCGGATACGCGATCACCGACAGAGAAACCACGAACTTCCTGGCCCATATCGACTACTTCACCTACATACTCGTGGCCTACAACCATAGGAACAGGAATGGTTTTTTGAGCCCATTCATCCCAGTTGTAGATGTGCATATCCGTGCCACAAATCGCGGTTTTACGAATTTTAATTAATAAGTCATTGTGGCCCATTGTTGGTTTTGGGCTATCGGTCATCCAAATGCCGACTTCGGATTTTAATTTAGCAAGTGACTTCATTAGTTGATCACCTTCAATTCTCTGCCCACTTTTATAAATGCAGCTATGGCTTTGTCGAGTTGCGCAGGCGTATGGGCTGCTGAAATTTGAGTTCGAATACGGGCTTGACCTTTTGGTACAACAGGGAAGCTAAATCCAACAACATAAATACCTTCAGCTAGCATTTTCTCAGCAAACTCTGAAGCAAGTTTAGCGTCGCCTAACATAACTGGAATAATAGCGTGGTCTTTACCAGCTAAGGTAAAGCCGGCCTTTAGCATGTTTTGTCTAAAGTAATTTACGTTAGCCCATAGAGTGTCACGCAGCTGTGAACCTTGCTCTAACATAGATAAGACTTTAATGGATGCGGTGACAATTGAAGGCGCAAGTGAGTTTGAAAACAAATAAGGACGAGAGCGTTGACGTAACCATTCTACGATTTCTTTTTTACCCGACGTATAACCACCAGATGCGCCACCTAGTGCTTTGCCAAGGGTTCCGGTAATGATATCTACACGGTCTAATACATTGCAGTACTCATGGGTACCACGGCCATTTTCACCAACAAAACCCACAGCATGAGAGTCATCGACCATAACTAAGGCATCGTATTTGTCGGCTAAATCGCACACGCTTTTTAAGTCGCAGATAACGCCATCCATTGAAAATACACCGTCGGTAGCGATAAGTTTAACGCGGGCACCGTCAGCATCGGCTTGCTTTAATTTCTCTTCTAAATCAACCATATCGTTGTTGGCATAACGGTAGCGTTTGCATTTAGATAAGCGAACGCCATCGATAATTGAGGCGTGGTTTAAAGAATCTGAAATAATAGCGTCGTCGGCCGTTAGAATGGTTTCAAACAGGCCGCCATTAGCGTCAAAGCAAGACGAATACAAAATGGTGTCTTCTGTTTTAAGAAACCCTGATATTTTTTGCTCTAACTCTTTATGGATGTCCTGTGTACCACAAATAAAACGAACAGAAGCAACACCAAACCCATGGTCTGTTAAGCCTTGTTTTGCCGCGTCGATGAGCTCTGGGCTGTTAGCTAAACCTAAATAGTTGTTCGCACAGAAATTAATGACTTGTTCGCCATTAACATCGATTTGTGCCTGCTGCTGTGACGTAATGACACGTTCAGATTTATACAAACCTTCTTGTTTTGTCTGATCAATATTTTGTTGAAGTTGTTTAAAAAAGCCTTCTGCGCGCATCGTGTTTACTCCACTGTAATAGCGACATTAATCCTACTTATTCAATAGAATAGTAAAAGATCGTTGAATATAAAGAATTGTAGCGGCTTTAATTGTTTTGGTCAGCCAAATAGATTGTATTTTGACCTAATAATTCTAATGAATAATATTAAAATTGTTCACAAAAGTGGACGTGTTGTTTTCTAAAGCTATGCTGATATCGATAACGCCGGAAGTGTCTCATAAGTAATTGCATGCAAACCAACTCAGTAATATTAGTAATGGATTAGTTACCCAGCTTTGACAGTCTGCTACTGTAGGTTTTAATCGAAATTTTGGCACTTGTAATAGCTGTTATTTACTGGTTATTAAATTATGGAATACGCTAATTGATTGGTTGTAAGTGGGTACTAACGTACTAGATGTTCCTTGTTTTTAAATATGGAGTATCAAACTTATAGATGGAGTTGTCCATGTTAGAAAATACTAAATGAAAATCAAAATGAAAATCAAAATGAAAATCAAAATGAAGAGAAAGGAAATAGGATGACAGCGAATTTAACAGGTCAGTTTACAATTGCGGGTTGGCAGGAAGAACCAAAATTTCAGAATGACGCAGGGCACAAAGTAAGTTATGCCGATATAAAACAAACCTACACAGGTGACATTGAAGGATCATCGGTTGTGCAATATCTGTTGTGTTACACCTCAGCTACGCATGCTCTGTTCACGGGATTCGAGGTAATTACCACCATAGTAGACAATGTCGAGTCGACTCTTACCATTAGCCATACCGGTGAATTCTCCGCAGGTGTCGCCTCTAGTACATTCATTGTGGTAGAAAACACTGGTACGGGCGCGTTTGCAAATGCAACGGGCCAGGGGTCATTTGGTGCCGGCGAAGCGGGAAGCGCAAAATTTGAAATCGAACTTAATTAATGACGTTTGAGACAGGTAGATTAACTATGAAAACAATTGGTATTTTAGGTGGCATGAGTTGGGAATCGACCGTTGGTTACTATCAACGTATTAACCGAGGCATTCAGGCGAAGTTAGGCGGTTTACATTCGGCCAAGGTACTAATTAATAGTGTCGATTTTGCGGAATATGAAACGTTACAACATCAAGGTGATTGGGCTGAAATCGCCCGGTTATTAACAACCGCAGCGCAACAGTTGGAGCGAGCGGGTGCGGATATGATCCTAATCGCGACCAATACAATGCATTTAGTTGCTGAGCAAATACAAAGTCAGCTTCAAATCCCTCTGCTTCACATAGCCGATGCAACGGGTGATGCCATTGTAGCCAAAAAACTAGACAGAATTGCTTTATTAGGCACCGCGTTCACAATGGAAAAGCCATTTTATAAGGCCAAACTTACCGATCAGTTTGGGTTGCAGGTTGATATTCCACCGTCGGACCAACGTAAAAAAATTCATGACATTATATACAACGAGTTATGTCGTGGTGAAATTAATGAAAAGTCACGTTTGTATTATCTTGATGTAATAGCAGACTTAGAACAACAAGGTGTTCAGGGGGTGATACTTGGCTGTACAGAAATTGGTTTGTTGGTTTCACAGCAAGATTGCAATATTGAAGTGTTTGATACGACACAAATTCATGCAGAAGCTGCAGTTAATTGGGCGTTAGCAAACGAGTTGTTGCCATAAATGTACCGAGTGCGCAGAGCCTTTCATCGATTTATGGTTAAAGATAATAATCGATAAATGTTTAACCATGGCAAATAAGTGTATAAATCTCTAACAAACAAAGTCTGCAAGTTGTTCTAAATTAGAAAAAACTTTGTCTGCTAAAGCGCGATCGCTTTCTGCTAAATCTTGTCCCGACGTTACGAGGAATTTCCTTCCAACACCAGCGTTAACCGCAGCTTTCATGTCGGAGCCTTTATCTCCCACCATTATACTTTTGGCCATATTTACTTGATGTTGTTGCTGTGCGTTCAGCAACATGCCCGGGGCGGGCTTACGACAGTCACAATGCTGTAAATAGGGCGGGTTCGCTTTTTCAGGGTGGTGGGGGCAATAAAATACATCTAAGATTTTGATGCCATTTTTTGCAAATTGCTCAATCATCCAGGAGCTTAAATTAGCAAAATCCTGTTCGGTGTAATAACCCCGACCAATCCCTGATTGATTGGTGATGACTATGATTTGAAAACCAGCCTGTTGAAACTTTTTACATCCCGCAAAAACGCCGTCAATAAATTCAAACTTTTCAGGCTCATACAAATAGCCATGATCGACATTTACCACACCATCTCGGTCTAAAAAGAGTATTTTATTGGTCATATTTTTTTGACTTCAATTTTAAAGTCTTGAACGATACGGTCGAACTGCGTTTTCACCATCTCAATACTAATTTCGCTCATGATGTTGTCACCTTTTACTCGCGTGCCCCATTTTACATGTCTTGGGGTTTTGCCATGTTTGTTTAGCAACGTTTGTTGATAAACTTCAGCGACGTATCCTTGATATAAATAAGGGCCCGTTCGTTTAGGGTTTGAATGGCCATAAAGCCCAATCACGGGCGTATGTTGTGTTACTGCCATGTGAGCAGGCCCAGTGTCAGGGGCAAGCACAAGCTTGGCATTTTTTAACAGCATTAACATTTGCTTTAACGTCGTTTTCCCAACTAGGTCGACAACGTCTGTTTTGATATGCTGCTTAATCTGGTCGGTCAATTCTCTATCAACGTTACCTGGACCGCCGCAAATGGCGACTTTGAAGCCTTTACTAGCCGCATAATTGGCAAGTGCTGCATATCGATCTGGTAACCAGTTTCGCTCTTTTTTACTGGCCGCAGGCGCTATAACAAAGGTGTTTGAATCTTTTGGAATATGTTGTTCGGCAAACGCTTTGTCGTCGTCGCTGGTGGGAATATTCCAAGTCAAATTTTCAAGTTCTGACGCTGGCACATCGACTTTTTCTGCAAAAGCAAAAAAACCTTCCAGTACATGGGGTTCAGTTTGTGGCTTGATTCGTTCGCGGGTGAATAAGGCGTGTAATTCTTTTGCTCGTTGCCAATCAAACCCAATTTTTCGTTTGGCCTTAATAAATCTTGCTGCCCAATTTGCTCTAAGTGCCACTTGCATATGCAGTAAAACATCAAAGTGGTAGGGTTTAAGATCGTGTTTCAACTTGGTAAATGCTTGTTTTCCCGTTGATTTATCAAATACGACAAACTCGACCCCAGGTAACCCGTCTAATAACATGAGTTCTATTTTACCTATTACCCAGACAATTTTTGCTTTTGGATGTTGTCGTTGTATGGCTTGCACAGCGGCTACCGCATGGCAAACGTCACCGATGGCGGAAAGGCGTAATATGCAAATAGACTTCAAAGACATAGTTTCTCTCGGTTGGTTAAATCAAATTGGCGTCAAACCGCAATGCTAATGTATGATTCTCTCTATTCCAAATTAAATCATGATAAAGATACTTTTTTGACTAAATCGAGCCTTCCATTGGATTGGATACAATCCAATGACTCAACAAATTACATATACGTGCGAGCTGATCTGAAACAATTGATCTCAGCTGATTGGTTTGAACCGCATTTTTGGGGTTCCCAGAAAAAAATCACCGGCAGTAGCCAAGGTCGGTTCACCACGTATTTTATCGATTATACCGATGATGCGGGCGTCACTAAAAATATGGTGTTACGTCATTATTATCGCGGCGGCATGGTTAGGTACTTGAGTAAAGATAAGTTCATTTATACCGGCATTGAGAAAACTCGCTGTTATCTAGAGTTAGAAATGTTGGCAAAAATGTCGGCTTTAGGTTTACCAGTGCCTGTACCGGTGGCCGCTCGTGTTCAGCGTCATGGGTTTAGCTTATGTAGCAATGCTATCTTAATAGAGACCATCGCAGGAACGAAGGACGGCTTTCATCATTTGATTGAAGGGACTTTGGCGGATAAAACCTGGTTTGCGATGGGGAAAACCATTAAGCGATTTCATGATGAGAACGTCTTCCATAGTGATTTAAATATTCATAATATTCTGATTGATAACAATCAAAACGTATACCTCATTGATTTCGATAACTGTAAGTTCCGTGAGAAAGACGACAAATGGCCTACTCAAAATTTGGCGCGCTTGTATCGCTCGTTAATGAAAGAGAAAAGGTTACATGAGTGTTTTCATTTTGAGCAAAGTGATTGGCAAACTTTGTTGGCAGGTTACAACTCATGAAAACCATGTTAGCGAGGTGGTTGTATGCTCTCGTACTCATGTTGTTTTATGTAATCGAATTGTTTATTTGGTTAAAAGAAACCTTTCTAATCAAGTGTTACTATGTTCCCTTTAAAAAGTCGCATCACTTAAAACGAGATTGGCAATGGGGCAGTAAACTTGGTTTATTACCCTTTGGGCTAAAACTTAATAGTGGTGAACAGGCGATCATCCACTGTGCATCTATGGGAGAGGTAGTCGCTGCGACCCCGCTTATCAAACAACTTCTCATCGATAAGCCAGAGTTGCATCTCGTTATTACCTCCAATACTCAAACCGGCAAACAACAAGTTCAACGTTTAAAGCAGTCGTGGCATGACTCGCCTTTGGCAGAACGCATTCAACATTGTTATTTACCTCTTGATTTAATGTCGTTGATGGCGGGTTTTTTAAATAAAATAAACCCTCAGTTTGTGATCATTATGGAAGTGGAATTGTGGCCAAATTTAATCAGATTGTGTCATCACCGAACTATCCCAACCATTGTTGTAAATGGTCGCATGACGGACAAAACAAGGCGCGGTTATCTAAAATTAAAATGGCTAGGGTTACCCATGATACGCCAGTTGAGTTTGGTTTTTGTTCGAAACAAACTCGACCAAGCCAATTATCTTTTATTGGGCATTAAGCCCGAAAACTTATTTCTAATTGGCAACATAAAGTTGGATGTCACTTTACCCATACTCGATATAGAAAACGATCCTGAAAATAATATCGATGAGAAGAGCAACCAACAATACGCAGCTCTACGTATGACCATGGGGTTGTCCAAGCGCCTCGTCTTGTTGGGGGGGAGTACCCATTTAGGAGAAGAGTCGTTATTAGTTGAGGCTTACAAAAAGCTTAAAAAATCGCATCCAACTTTGGCCCTAGTTATTGCCCCACGCCACCCTCAGCGTTTCGAAGACGTTTTTGAGTCTATTAAAAATGACGGCCTAAATGTTATTAAATATAGCCAACATAGCTGGATGAACGATGATAATGATGTTTTAGTTGTCGATAAAATGGGGATGTTGAGTCAATTGTACGCGGTCTGTGATGTGGCATTTGTCGGCGGCTCATTTGCTAATCGAGGGGGGCATAACCCTATCGAGCCAGCAGCATTTGCTAAACCAGTTTTGATGGGGCCACATATTCATAACAACCCCGAAATTTGTGAGGTGCTTTCAAAAGCCGGTGGTTTGCTAGTGTGTCAAAAAGAACAAGATTTTTATCATCAGTTGTCATATTGGTTGAACGAGACATCAGTAAGAATAAGCGATGGTTTACTTGGCCGGAAAGCGCTGGAAAGCCACTCTGGGCTAATTAAAACGACTTTGAATACGCTCTATCAACGTCTTGAAAATTGGGACAACAAAAAGTGAAGAACGTATTTTGCCGAGATAAAATCCGCCACTGTGCAAATTTGTTGGCACTGCAAATCGAAGGTTTTGATACTGACGGTTTTTATCAACTTGCCAGCCATAATATTGATCAGCATGAGTTAAAAGAGCGTGGTCATCAGGTTTTTATCGCACTGCAGCAGTATCTACCCGAAAATTTTGAACAGGCGATTGCGGTTCTATTGGCGACACTGCAACCGGTTTCTGACAACCAAGACCTAACTGACTTAACAACCGACGAACACGGCGTCGCAGGTTGGATGATACTGCCTTACAGCGAATATGCGGGTGAGTTAGGGCAGGCGAATTTACCAATGGCGTTAGATGCGCTTAAACAAATGACAAAGCGATTCACCAGTGAGTTTGGTATTCGTGCTCTATTTATTGCTCAGCCAGAAAAAACGCTCGATGTTGTTCGCTCTTGGCTTGTTGATCCTTGCCACCATGTACGTCGATTAGCGACAGAAGGGTGTCGGCCATTGTTACCTTGGGCACAACAAATTCCTCAATTTAAAGCTAATCCAACGCTAATCATGTTTGTACTTGAAGAATTAAAAGATGATGAGTCGGAATATGTCCGTCGAAGTGTCGCTAATAATCTAAA
The DNA here is from genome assembly GCF_030548245.1 of Psychrosphaera sp. 1_MG-2023. NCBI lineage: Bacteria > Pseudomonadati > Pseudomonadota > Gammaproteobacteria > Alteromonadales > Pseudoalteromonadaceae > Psychrosphaera > Psychrosphaera sp. 1_MG-2023. The sequence goes on along the minus strand of NZ_JAUORW010000005.1, from coordinate 46,451 downwards.
CGATATCGCTAAACATCATCCAGATTTAGTTGCAGATGTAGTGCGTCAATGGTCCCAAAATGCCTCTAAAAATCGTCAACGGTTAATTAAACATGCAAGTCGCACCTTGATTAAGCAAGGTCACATAAAAACGCTAGAGACATTTGGTTACCGTGTTCCAGATGATTTGGTCGTTGAGCTTTCGATTGCCAACGATGTCGTTCAGTTAAACGAGAGGCTTGAAATGCACCTGCAATTAACGAATAAAAGTGATAAGGCATTGAGCGTATTATTAGATTTTATTATCGATCATCAAAAAGCCAACGGTAAACTCACCCCTAAAGTATTTAAATGGAAAGCGTTGGAATTGCGTGCAGGGGAATCCGTTAAATTAAATAAGGCGCATCACATCAAACCCATTAATACCCGAAAATATTATAAGGGTGAGCATCAGGTCGCGGTACAAATTAATGGCCAAATATTCGCAAAAACACGTTTTGATTTGACCATTTAAGTCCCGCAATCTGACTAAGCTTTAATTTTTTCGATAACTTTAGTCGTTGAACAACCATCAACAAAATCAATAGTTGCCACTAAACCACCATTTTTTTGAACAATATCTGCTCCGACAATATTGTCTATTGTATAGTCGCCACCTTTTACTAATACATCAGGTTTTATTGAATCAATTAGATGAAAAGGCGTATCGTCAAATCCATCGCCTAACTGTTCGCCAAATGGGATAACCCAGTCAACACTAGCAAGACCTGAGACAACAGTAGCACGTTCATTCAGTGGATTTATCGGACGATTTTCACCTTTTAAACGGCGAATTGAGTCGTCATTATTTAAACCGACCACTAGGCGATCACCGAGGGCTTTTGCCTGTTCTAAATAGTGGACATGTCCCGCATGTAGAATGTCGAAACAGCCATTAGTGAAGACAATTTTTTCACCACTTTGGCGAGCAAACTGAATATGCTGGAGCACTTCTTCAAACGGTGTTTGGTAATGTGCTTGTTTTGACGCAAACATATTTTTGTTTACGGCTTGGTATAATTCTTCAGGTGAAACCGTTGCTGCACCAAGTTTAGACACAACAATACCAGCAGCTAAATTAGCCACTTTTGCAGCATCTGCTAACGGTAAACCGGCAGCCATCATCATGGCGAGCGTTGCTATAACGGTATCGCCTGCGCCGGTTACGTCAGAAACTTCTAATACCTGCGCTGGCATATCGACTTTTTCAGTTACCGATATAGCGGACATACCCTGTTCGCTGCGCGTAAGTAATATAGATTCGATATTGTGCGTCGCAATAACGTCCTGTGCCGATTGCCAAATTTCTTGTTCGTTGGCAACTTTACCGCCAGCGGCGACAAATTCGGTTTTATTGGGGGTAATTACGTTTGCACCTGAGTAATCACTTAAGTCTTTTGATTTTGGATCAACAAAGACCATTTTCCCAGACGTTCGCGCTTTTTCAATCATGGATTTAATATTTGCTAACGTGCCTTTGTTGTAGTCTGAGAACACAATAAAATCGAAGTCGGGCAATACGGTTTCAAAGGCAACTTCCAGTGCGTCAGCATGAGCTTGATCAAATGCTTCTTCAAAATCCAGTCTTACGACTTGTTGCTGACGGCTGATAACCCGCAATTTGGTAATTGTTGGTTGGGTCGTTTGCGTAACCAATGCAGACTTGATTTGTTCACCAGCTAACAGTGACTCTAATCGCTCACCGTTTTCATCGTCACCGATAATGCCAAGTAAAGTCACTTGCCCGTCAAGGTGGGCAATATTGCGGGCGACGTTGGCTGCTCCGCCAACTTTGTCGTCTAGATTGTCAATTTTGACAACTGGAACCGGGGCTTCAGGAGAAATTCGAGACGAGTCGCCGGTCCAATATCGGTCGAGCATAACGTCGCCAACCACTAAGATTTTTACATGAGATAAGGTTTTAAATACGGATAAGTCGAACATAATAGCTGCGGTTTGGCTGTAAAAGTGTGGATAGCATAACGTAAAACCGTCTGATATCAATGGGGGAGAGCCGGATTTGGTAAAAGATTAGTTGAATGTGTACTGCAGCTTGTTGCATTAATTCGCAATTGAATCGTCATGCCAACCAGCGATTTGATTCGTAATGTTAGTCGTCTTGGGTGACTAATTCGTCAATGACTTCGCACAACCAGTGACCAATGAACATATGTGCTTCTTGAATGCGCGCGGTTATGTCGTTTTTAATAATGATAGGTAACTTAGCGATGTCTTTAACTTGTCCGCCGTCACGACCAGTAAATGCCACTGTATAGGCACCTATTTCGTTTGCTGCTTCTAAGCCTAAGTTAATATTGGCGCTAGTACCTGATGTGGTTAAACCAATCACGACGTCTTCTGGTTTGATCAACGCTTGAACCTGACGGGCAAACACTGTATCAAATTCATAGTCGTTTGTATGCGCGGTAAGAATTGATGTATCTGTTGTTAGTGCAATAGAAGCCAAAGCGCGGCGCTCTTTTTTAAAGCGCACAACAAATTCAGCGGCTAAATGTTGACTATCCGCAGCACTACCACCGTTGCCAAAAAATACAATTTTTCCACCTTTACCTAGTGCGTCAAAACACTCAATTGCGAGTTGTTCAACTTCAGGTAAATAAGATTCCATCGTTTGAAAAAGCGATAGGTGTTGTTGTAAGTTGTCTCGGTAACACTGTTTTAAGTCAAACATAATTATTCTGTCTCGCTGATTTCACCCGTCGCCAAAGCTTTGTAGCGACCTGTAAGTTCAGCTACGGCCACTTGGTAATCTGGTGTGACATAAGGTTTAAACAACAATAATACTTTAGTTAGGCCCTGATACAAAATTGGATTGTTAACCTCTGCCGCTTCTTCACTCGTTTTAATGTAACTGATCCAAAACGTAACTTGCTGCTTGATGATATTAGCGAAGTCATCAATATCGTTATTGTCGATATTTATTAAGCCGGCAACTTGCAAACTCACGATAAGGTGATGAATTTTTTCCATCATTTTATTATGGATTTTCAGGTATTGGGTTCTTAATTCTGGATCTCTTGCCATGATGACAGGGAGGTTATCGTACAAAAAATTGAAGTGATAAAGTGCGCTAAATACAGCGTCGAGATAATTGGTTAATATCTTCATTGCGTCTTGGCTAGGCTTTACCGGCTCAAAAGACGTCTGCATGTGGTCTGCGTATTTAGTGAATATATGTCGGATAATTTCTTCTTTGTTACGGAAGTGATAGTACAAATTACCAGGACTGATGTTCAGATGTGAAGCTATATGGTTTGTTGTAACGTTGCGTTCACCTTGAGCATTAAATAACTCAATACTCGCTTCTATAATGCGATCTTTTGTCTTCATATCCAATCTCTGTTATCAGCCAAAAAATTGACCAAATACCACTCCGTATCAATGTTTAATTCCGATGCTATTTTTAGTCACGCTTAAAAAGCGATTATAAAATGAGCCTAATCGAGCCATTCTCTATCTTACGCAAGTTTAGATCAATAGCTCTATTAACATTTCTTTATATCATATTTGTAATAGATTTTTCACGCTTACCTGCTTTATTTGTTTGTCATGATGAAAGTTTTCGCGGTGATTTCGAGTATGTTGCGATAATGTAATTCTGCTATAGTTCGTAAAATATTAAATCAGACGTGCTGGTTATCACTGTCACAAACGCAAATTTGCGTTAGTTTCAAGGATGTTAGTGGCGTTTAACTCTTTGAAGATTTGCTCCTATGAATGAAATGAAAAAACGCGTAATAGCGATTTACCCGGGCACATTTGATCCGTTAACAAACGGCCACATCGATTTAGTAAATCGAGCAAAAGACCTTTTTGATCATGTTGTTGTTGCCATAGCGAAGAGCGACAGAAAAAATCCCCTGTTTTCATTAGATGATCGAGTTGCGTTGGCACAGGCGTCATTAGCTGGTATCGATAAAGTGTCAGTGGAAGGTTTCTCTGGATTATTGGCTGAGTTTGCGGTGCAAAAGCAAGCAACGGTTTTACTTCGTGGAGTGAGAACAGTTGCTGACTTTGAATATGAATCGCAATTAGCCGAGATTAATCGCTCGCTTAATGTTGGACTTGAAAGTGTTTTGTTAACCCCAAGAGGTGAATTGGCCCATATATCTTCTACGATCGTGAGAGATGTTGCAGCCCATGGCGGCGATGCCAGTAAGTTTGTTCATCCAAGTGTTGCTCAAGCACTTAACTTAAAATTTCAAGCCAAGCTTTAATTAAAAGCGTTCACTTATAAGGAAGGTGTTATGAGTAAAGGTTTTACAACGGATACGGTACATCACGATAGATTACTTAACCCAGATAGTGGTGCGGTGCATTATCCCATTGTTAACTCTGTGTTGTTTGGTTACGACAACCCTCAAGATTTAGTTGATATTTTCCAGGGGAAACAAGCAGGTCATGCATACGCTAGACAGTCGACACCGACCACAGATGCCCTGCAATCCCTAATTACTCAGATGGAAGGTGGCACTTCATCGTTAGTTTTTGCGTCGGGTATGGCGGCAATTAGCACATTATTTTTTACGTTACTAAAAGCCGGCGACCATGTGGTAGCAAGTCGCTTTCTATTTGGTAATACTCCTAGTTTATTAAATACTTTTAAACGATTTGGGATTGAGGCAACACTAGTTGATGTCACCGACGTTGCACTCGTAGAAGCCGCAATTAAAGACAATACCAAATTTGTTTTTACCGAAACGATTGCGAATCCTGTAACGCAAATAGCTGACCTGTCTGCGATTGGCGCACTCTGCAAAAAACGCAACATACCGTTTGTGGTCGACAACACAATGACACCAAGTTACTTGTTTAAAGCCAAAGAGGTCGGTGCGAGTTTAATCACATGTTCGCTAACAAAGTATGTCAGTGGCCACGGTACCGTGACGGCTGGGGCAGTGATTGAAACCGGGCAATATAATTGGCAGGATTTTAGTAACATCTTGGACTCTTTTCGACACCTCAAATCTGAAGCTCAAGTGATGACTCAAATTAAGAAAAAAGGGTTAAGGGATTTTGGAGCATGCTTGTCATCTGACAGTGCTCAAATGATCGCTGTTGGCGCTGAAACCATGGCATTGCGTATGGACCGAGCGTGTTCTAATGCGTTGGCTTTGGCCGAATATTTGGCACAACATCCTAAAATAGCAAAGGTTTATTACCCCGGGTTAGCGGGGCATCCTCAACATGAGTTAGCTAAAAAGCATTTTAAACATTTTGGCGCAATTGTGAGCTTCGACCCAGTAGCGGATATTGATCCGGTCAAACTTTTATCCGAGTTAACCACTGTTATTTCAGCCACCCATTTAGGTGATAACCGAACGTTAGCGTTGCCAGTCGCTCAGACGATATTCTGGGAGATGGGTATAGAAAATAGACAACGTGCAGGGATCAGCGAAAACATGATTAGAATGTCAGTTGGCATTGAAGATGAAAAAGACTTAATTGCTGATTTTTCAAATGCGTTAACAAATTGCTAATGAGGATGTGCTTGAAATACTTGTCCTACGGCCTACTAGTAGTACTGTTGAATTTTTGCGGGCTAATCGCCTCAAGTGGCGTACAAGCCGTTCCGCTTTGGGATAATAAAGCGGATAATGGCGATGACTATTTGGTTGGTACCATTCATGTGGGTGATATTCGCCTACGTGATTTGCCCATTGAGATTAAAAAAGCAATTGATCAGGTCGAAGTTATTGTTGTTGAGTTTGATCCAAGTTCCACATCGACCTACCAGCGAGAGTTTCTAATGGCGAAGTTAGGCATGTTGCCCGCTGATGAATCTCTGCAAACTGTATTGTCGTCTCCGGTATACCGCAAACTCGCTAAGGTCCTTCTTGAATTCAACGTTGATATTAATACAGTAGAACAATTTAGGCCGTGGTTTTTGTCATTGATGTTGGTGCAACTGACTTATGAAATGCAGGGCTTAAACGCCGACCGTGGCGTTGATGTACAGATAGTCAACTATGCGCGTCGACAGGGCAAAAAAATCATTGGATTAGAAACGTTCGAGCAACAGCTAAGAATGTTTGACGATTTGTTTAAACGATATCCTAATATCAATCAGGACGATTTGATTTTAGATACCATTGATGAAATCGAAACCAATGTCGATTTACCAATCCAAATGATGGATGCCTGGATTGCTGGTGACATGGCGGCATTTGAAGAAATATATAGCCATACGCTTAATAAATCCGAATTCGATAAGGCCGCTGAACAAGTGCTTTTAGTGGAACGAAATCACAACTGGGTTCCGCAATTAAACCAATTATTAGCAAATAATTCTGTAATGGTGGCTGTAGGTTCGTTACATTTTGCTGGACCGAACAGTGTTAAAAAGCTTTTAAAATCAAAGTTTTCAATGTACAAACAAGATCCTAAAAACATTATTCCCTAATAAAGTTGCGTATTGCTTGTTCATTTGTAACAAACTTTGACTATACTGAAGGGCGTGGCTCATTTTTAGTGAAAACAAAAATGTGTAGTAGGGCTATTAAAAGGAATACGATCAAATATGATGATATTATCCATAACTCTGTTAAATCGATTGACATAATTGCTGTTTAACATGAAGCCTCAAGTCACCTTGCCTAATAACAAAAAAAATCATTGGCACTTAACATTACTTTTGCTGCAAGCGAATACGTTTGCTTGTTCGTATATATTTGCATTTAAACAACAATTTTTAAGGAAGTTTCTATGAAAAAACATCCGACGCTTTCCCGTATCGCTATTGCGTGTCTAATGACCTGTTCAGCAGGTGTTTTAGCTGCCAATCCGACGTATACACCGGGAGCCCTGTCGACATTAGGTAAAGTGAGTCACCCAGGTACCATTTTATCTTCTACGATTAATCCAGCAGCCGGCGAGTTATTAGTTGGAATGGACGAAAAAGTACGTATGGGCTTTATGAGTTCACTTGGCTATCGCCTTGAACTCGGTCCAATTGACAACTTTTTAGACCAAGCCGATGATTTAGCCGATGCACTAGAGGATGAAGATTTATCCCTTAATGATGCATTAGAACTGAAAGACGACTTTGATGCCTTATTACCAGAGTTTGGTCAAAGTGGTCGTTTAACTCAACAAGCCGGATTCTCTATTCCCCTTATGCCTTTCGCATTCAGAAGTGAAACACTTAACGGTGTTATTACATTTGATATTTCTGCTGGTGGCATGTTAGATGCTCGATTCTTAGATGATCCAATTCAAATTGAAGTTGCCAGTGAGCAAATCAATCTGTTGACCTCAAGTTCGTTTTATATCAAAAGTGCCGCAGCATTAACGGCATCTGTTGGTTATAGCCGCAACGTTTGGGAATCGGAAATGGGCGACTATAATGTTTACGCCGGTGCAACTGCAAATTTACATGTGATTGGCCTAAACAAACAGCTGATTGCATTGCAAAATTTAATCGACGATGAAGATGTTGGTACTGCAATTGAAGACGAATTTAGCAGCAATACAGGTTCAACAACTGAAGTCGGATTTGATTTAGGCGTGTTATGGACGGCACCAAACGCACAAATCGGTTTGACGATTTTAAATGCGAATGAACCAGAATTTGCTTATGGCGATATTGGTCAAAACTGTTTGGAATTAGACACCGTCTCATTGCAATCAAATTGTTTTATTGCGCAACAAGTTTTCTCTGATGAAATTGCCTTAAGTGAAACGGCAACATTAAGTGCTAAAACAATTGTTGAAGGTGCTATTTATACAGAGAGCCGAAACTGGTTAATTTCAGCAGCTGCAGAACTAAATTCAACTTACGACTTAATTGGTCGTGAGTCACAGTACGTTTCTGTTTCTGCAAGTTATTCGTCTGACGGTTACATATTACCTAGCTTGCGCTTTGGCGCGGCAAAAAACCTAGTTGGGACTGAATTGACAACGGTCAGTGGCGGTACAACTTTGCTAGGTATGATCAATATTGATTTGACCATGAGTTTAGAAACCATTGAAGTTGACGGAAGTGAAATTCCTCGAGTATTTGGTTTCAACATTGGTATCGAAGAGAAGTTTTAGGAGTTCGACTATGAGTATCAAGACAAAAAATATGAAAAAATTGTTTTTAGCAACCTGTGTTACAACAGCGTTGGTTGGACTTCAAGCGTGTAATGCAGATGACCCAGATGTTGGTGATTCTTCTGCTAAATCAGCTTTTGGTGGCCGTTTAATTGATGGTTATCTTGCTGGCGCAACTATCTATATTGATCTAAACAGAAATAATCGACGCAATGCTGGCGAACCTTATGCGATTACCGATAAGGATGGTTATTTTTCTGAATCTAAAGAAGGTGTGAATTATTGCCGCGAAGGCGCTCCAGAAAATGAATCACGTCATTGCTTGAATTCAGTTTTAGCTGACTCCGACGTTCTTATCCGTACTTATGGCGGCTTTGACGTTGCAACAGGCGAACCTTTTACAGGGAGTCTTTCTCGAGAAGTGAAGGTTTCAACAACAGGTGTTGTGAACAATAGCGTTGTATCTCCACTAACAACGGCGTTAGCCGCAGCAGAAGACAAAGAAAAACTGTTAGCTGATTTAGGCATTACAGAATCTGACTTAGACGTCGATTTTTTAAGTGAAGACGAGTTCTCTTCTGCGTTAACAGGTAAAGCGCTAGGGTTGCATAAAGTCGCGACCGCATTTTCTGAAGTTGTTGATAGTGTTTACACTGAGTTTGGTGAAGATTCAGATTTACCAAGTAACAGTTATGAACTTGTTTACAAAGGTTTAGTTAACAATGCTCCGGCGGATGGTGTTTGGACTGAAGCTGATCTATTTGCAGCGTTTGAGGCGGCAGAGCAAACTGCCATCGACCTTTATGTTGGCGCGGGCCTTTCTAATGCAGCGGTTGCTCCAGAAGACATAGTTGCAGCAGTAAATGGAGCAAAAGTCATACTGGGTGTTATTGGCACATCGTTTTCGAGCGAAACCACGTTTGATAACTTAAATCAAAACCTACTTGGTGTTGAGCTTGTTACCACTAAAATCGTTTATGAAAAAGCAGAATCGGACGAAGTGGATACGATTGTTAATGAACTTGGTGATCCTGGTTCAAACTTGAATCAAACCTTGTCTAATGTAAATGCCGATTTCCAAGGTTTAGCTAAGACTAAAATTGATGATTCAACTGACTATGATTCGTTGGTTGTTGTCGATCCTCAAAACTTAGGGGACCCAATCGACAAGCAGTTATCAATTAACTATGAAGATGAAGACGCCAGTGGCGCATTCCATATCTTCTTCAAAGGTACTGAAGGCAGTTCTTCTGGTACCTTAGTTACATGTTTAACTTATACCACAACTGACCAGTCAGAACTTGATGATTCAGATTTTGATCTTGAAGACGTTAATACTGCCGGCAATTGGTTTAACATTGATGCAAAAAGCATGGTTGTTACTCTAACGTTTGGTGGTGGTAACTATGATGTTGTATTGGCAAGTAAAGGCTTAGACGCCGAACAGCGCCAAAAATACAGCTTTAGTTACGGCGGTGAAAACGTGAGTTGGTATAGTAACAATGGTTTAATCGCCAACGACGATACTAACGCATTGCCTGTGCCAGTCTCTAATGATGACTGTTCTGCAACTCTGGGAGATTAATCCGGGGGCTTCACACGATTTAATGTCAGTGTGAAATAAAAAAGCCGCAATTTCTTATAAGAGATTGCGGCTTTTTAGTATCCAAAATTTAGAACCAATAAAATGGCTAAAACAGAACTGGTATTCAGGCTATTCTTTTAATGCGCAAGTCAAAAACGCAGCAACAATTTCATTGGTCTTTTTATTGTTGTGACAACATACGCCCAGTTCAAAAGGTTCCGGATTTACGTTAGGTTTTAACACCGATATTTTACTTTTCACTGGACTTGCATCAATAACCAATTGCGGTGCTATGCTCACGCCACACCCTAGGGCGACCATGCTCACTAGGGCTTCATGCCCAGAAACGCTGGCATAAATATTTGGCTTAATGTTCATAGATTTTAGCCATTTTTCAAACTTAAACCGAATTGGTCCAGACTCTGGCATGACAAAAGGTAACGACTGCCAGTCAATGTCTTCAGATTGTATTGCGATGGCTAAATCACTGTTCGTGTTTGGGCCTATGATTTTAAGTGGTACTTCCTGCAAGGATTGAAAAAAGTACTTACTTGATTGCCCATCACGCAATGCAGCAATTGCAATATCGACGTGACCATCGTCAATTAACGTCAGTGTTTGTGCCGCATCACCTGTTATTATCTTTAAATCGACATGTGGGTGAGCTTCAGAAAATCGTTCAATTAACGTTGGTAAAAACTCATATGCTGCGGTCACAGTACAAAATATTCTTAACGTCCCGGTTAATTGCTCACTTTTTTGTTTTAGACTTTGCTGCAAGTGATGCCAATTTGCCAATGTCGTCGCGGCAAATTCACGGGTTTTAAATCCGGCGTTAGTGAGTTCGACTTTTCGGTTGTCACGAATGAATAAAGCCTCACCAATTTCCTGTTCAAGCCTTTGGATCATGCGACTTAAGGTCGACGGACTCAAAAACATTGCATCAGCTGTAGTGGCAAAATGTTTACTCTGACAAAGATGTAAAAACGCGTTTAATTCTTTTAAATCCATAATATTGTTCTAACTTATATAGCATTTCATTAATCGCAATGATTGGTTGAGTATATATCAATTTACGCAATAATGAATTAATCCTATAGTCACTTCCATCAAAAAAACTCACTTTAGTGTGAGTAAAGTAGCTAAATATATAGGAAACCCCATGGCTAATTACTTTAATACCTTACCTTTACGCGAGCAACTGGCTCAATTAGGCGTATGTCGTTTTATGGATCGCAGTGAGTTCAGTGCTGGATGTGACGCTCTTAAAGGTAAAAAGATTGTCATCGTGGGCTGTGGCGCTCAAGGTCTAAACCAAGGTTTGAACATGCGTGACTCTGGTCTTGACGTTTCTTATACGCTACGCCAAGCTGCAATCGACGAAAAACGTGAATCATTTGTACGTGCAAGCGACAATGGCTTTACAGTTGGAACTTACGAAGAACTTATTCCTACTGCTGATTTAGTTTATAACTTAACGCCAGATAAACAGCATTCAGCTGTTGTTGACGCGATTATGCCTCTTATGAAGCAAGGTGCGACTTTAGGTTACTCTCACGGTTTTAACATCGTTGAAGAAGGCAAACAAATTCGCGAAGACCTAACTGTTGTTATGTGTGCGCCTAAATGCCCAGGTACTGAAGTACGTGAAGAATACAAACGTGGTTTTGGTGTTCCAACACTAATCGCGGTTCATGCTGCAAACGATCCTGAAGGCAAAGGCTGGGATATCGCTAAAGCGTTAGCATCAGCAACTGGCGGCGACCGCGCTGGTGTACTTGAGTCTTCTTTTGTAGCAGAAGTTAAATCTGACCTAATGGGTGAGCAAACTATTCTATGTGGTATGCAACAAGCAGCTGCAGTTGTTGCTTACGAAAAAATGGTTGCTGAAGGCATGGACGCAGGATATGCGGCTAACCTAATTCAATTTGGTTTAGAAGTGATCACCGAAGCAATGAAGATTGGTGGTGTATCGCACATGATGGACCGTCTAACAAACCCTGCTAAATTAAAAGCATGTGAACTTGCTGACGAATTCACTACATTATTCCGCCCATTGTTTGAAAAACATCAAGACGACATCATCAGCGGCGAGTTCTCACGCACTATGATGGCAGACTGGGACAATGGTGACGCAAACTTATTAAAATGGCGTGAAGAAACGGGCCAGACTGGTTTTGAAAAAGCACCTAAAGTTGACCACAACATCACTGAGCAAGAGTTCTTTGATAAAGGCATCTTCTTAGTTGCCTGTATTAAAGCTGGCGTAGAAATCGCGTTTGACGTAATGGTTGAAGCAGGTATCTTACCTGAATCAGCTTACTACGAGTCATTACACGAGACGCCGTTAATCTCAAATACAATTGCTCGTAAACGTCTATACGAAATGAACGTTGTAATCTCAGACACTGCAGAGTACGGAAACTACTTGTTCGCGAACGCGGCAATTCCAATGTTCCGTGAGCACGTTATGCCTAACTTAAGCCTAGAATTAATGGGTAAAGGTTTGGATATCGCGGACAATAAAGTAGACAACGTAACGTTAGCAAAAGTTAACGACGCTATGCGTAATCACCCAGTTGAAAAAATTGGTAAAGAATTACGTGGTTATATGACTGACATGAAACAAATCCAAACTGTATAACTTTTATATATTGGATTGCGTTAGACTTATAATTAAATGAACTAAGTGTTGTTGGCGATTTATTTGACATATAGAGCTGTAAATCGTAAAAACTAATGACACTTATTTCATTGTTCGAATCTTCGAGCAGCGAACGTAACAAAAGAATATTAGAGACATGAAATTTAATTTAGTTATTCTCATTATTAACGTCGTCGTGGTCATTTTACCGCGTCGGGGTTTGTTATGAGCGTAAATTAAATATCTCATATTAGACCCCGGCTTAATGTTCGGGGTTTTTTGTTACTAAAGCCTTGAACTAAACCGGATTAACCCTCGTCAGAGAAACGGTAGGAAACAAGATGAAAACAGGTGCAGATTTAATCATAGACACCCTATACGATTTAGGGGCGACTGAAGTATTTGGATATCCAGGTGGTACCATTATGCCGGTCTATGACGCACTCTTCCGCAGTCTCGAACGTGGTTCTCCCGTTAAACACTATTTATGCCGACATGAACAAGGCGCTGGTTTTGCCGCAGTGGGTTTTGCACGTAGTACCGGAAAAACCGGTGTATGCATTGCAACCTCAGGTCCAGGCGCAACGAATCTAATTACCGCTTTAGCCGATGCAAAATTAGACTCAGTTCCTGTAGTGGCAATTACCGGACAGGTTCCTCGTCCACTAATGGGCACTAATGCATTCCAAGAAGTTGATGTTTTTGGCCTTTCGGTAGCAAGTTGTAAACATAGCTTCCAAGTTATGGATCAATCTGAATTAGAAGATACGATTCGCCAAGCCTTTATAATTGCAAATGAAGGACGTCCAGGTCCCGTGTTAATCGACATCCCAAAAGATGTTCAGATGAACACTATCGTTAAGCAACGTTCATTAGTGTTACCTAGACAACCTGAACAGACAGCTCGTTCTGAACAGTTTGAACAAGCTAAGCAACTTATCTTAAAAGCTCAGAAACCAATATTCTATATCGGTGGTGGGGTTGACTTAGCGGGTGTAACAGACGAATTGAATCAAGTGTTACGTACGACTCAGTTGCCAGCCGTTTCTACACTAAAAGGTTTAGGCTCTGTTGAACCTGAATATGCTTACTCATTGGGAATGCTAGGAATGCACGGGAATGCGGGTGCCAACTTAGCGGTACAAGATTGTGATTTACTAATCGCATTGGGCGCGCGTTTTGATGACCGGGTGACAGGTCGCTTAGCGAGTTTTGCTCCAAATGCAAAAGTTTTGCATATCGACATCGACAATTCAGAAATAAATAAATTACGCCAGGTAGAATTGGCCATCAATTGTAACCTCAAAACGGCTATGTCGTTATTACATAAAGAGCTTACTGTTTTAAGCGCCGAGCAACAACAGTCTTGGCAGTCGTGGCGTGATACATGTACGCAGTTGGCTGAAGACCATCAATGGCGTTACGATTTCCCGCATGATGGGATTTACGCGCCGTCGTTACTTAAGCAATTAAGCGATAAATTAACACCTGCCTCAGTTGTTACTTGTGATGTTGGTCAGCACCAAATGTGGGTGGCACAACATATGAGCTTCGCGAGTACTAAAAACCACTTAAGTTCTGGTGGAGCTGGTACAATGGGCTTTGGCTTACCTGCAGCGGTAGGCGCAAAAGTCGCTCGTCCAAACGACCAAGTTATTGCGGTATGTGGCGATGGCTCGATAATGATGAATATTCAAGAATTAGGTACCATCAAGCGTTTTAACCTTGGGGTAAAAGTTTTACTTATCGACAATGCTAAATTGGGCATGGTTAAACAATGGCAAGAATTGTTTTTTGACCAACGTTTAAGTGAAACTGATCTGTCGGATAATCCAGAATTTGTCATGTTGGCAAAAGCATTTGATATTCCAGGTCAAACAATTACAAAACAAAGTGAAGTCGCCGGAGCGTTAGAGACGTTAGTCCAGCATGATGGCCCATACTTTTTGCATGTCAAAATTGATGCAGGCGACAATGTATGGCCATTAGTACCGCCTGGCGCGGCCAACCAAGATATGATAGATCACAGTCAACAAACGAGTTAACAGGAGAATATTATGACCATGTCAAATCACAACACACCCGTAGCTCATATCAGTTTGGTCTGTGTTCAGTCTAGTTTGTTATTAGAGCGTTTGTTACAAACATTAAGATATCGCGGTTTTAATGTCGTTAGCATGGCTTCAAATGATTTAAGTGCCAATGAGACTGAAGTCCACTTAGTCGTGAAGGGTCAAGGAAAGCTGACAACTTTACAAAAAAGCTTTGAAGCTTTGATTGAGGTTCAACAGTGTTATTTAACTGCAGATCAGGCAAAATTGGCGTCTTTATTAGAATTCGGGCTATCTACAAAGTTTAGCCCTGCAAAAACCACCCAACCGGGCTCTTATGCCGCGGAAGGCGCATAGAGGAAACAACAATGGCATTGTCATCATCAGCTGAAAAAATTTGGTTCAACGGTAAACTTATTCCTTTTGCAGACGCAAAAGTACACGTATTAAGTCACGCTATTCATTATGGTTCTTCTGTATTTGAAGGTGTTCGTGCATACGATACGCCAGATAAAGGCACATGTATCTTCCGTTTAGAAGATCACACACGTCGTTTATTTGATTCAGCAAAAATTTATCGCATGACGATTCCTCATACGATGGAAGAGCTTAATCAAGCACAAAAAGACGTTGTTGTTCAAAATGGTTTTAAATCGGCTTACCTACGCCCAGCGGCATTTTATGGTGAGATTGGCCTCGGTTTAGCGGTTCCTTTTAACACTGAAGCAGACGTCATTGTTGCGGCAATGGAATGGGGCGCTTACTTAGGTGAAGAAGCACTTGAAAATGGCGTTGACGCTGGCGTTTCAAGCTGGAATCGTCTTGCCGCGAATACTATGCCTACTGGTGCAAAAGCCGGTGGTAATTATTTATCTTCACAGCTAATTTCGATGGAAGCTCGTCGCCATGGCTACGGTGAAGGTATTGCGTTAGATGTGCATGGATATGTATCTGAAGGCGCTGGTGAAAACCTATTTGTTATACGTGACGGTGTTGTAACAACAACGCCAATTACAGCAGCAATTTTGCCAGGTCTGACTCGCGACACGATCATCAAGCTTTTAAAAGAGCTGGGTTATGTCGTCCGCGAACAAAATATTCCACGTGAAGCATTATACCTAGCTGATGAAGTATTGATGTGTGGTACTGCTGCGGAAGTTACGCCAGTACGCAGTGTTGACGGTATCGAAGTCGGCAGTGGTAAACGTGGACCGATTACAAAACAAATTCAAGAAGCTTTTTTTGGTTTGTTTAATGGTACAACAGAAGATAAGTGGGGCTGGTTAACACCAGTTAAATAATAGCGAATTGCTCTGCAGTTTCGGTCGAAACAAATGTCGACCGATACCATGTGGATAATTAGCCGTTACACGTCTTTAGAAAGATAGCTAAAAGCTTCTGTTGTTTTTGATTGAATTGTTCAATGCAAAAAGCGCAGAAGCTTTTTGCGTTTTAAGAAATAGATAAAAGGAAAATACACATGCCTAAGTTACGCTCGGCAACATCCACTCAAGGTCGCAATATGGCAGGTGCTCGTGCGTTATGGCGCGCGACGGGGATGACAGATGGTGATTTTGGTAAACCTATCATTGCAGTTGTTAATTCGTTCACTCAGTTTGTACCTGGCCACGTGCATTTAAAAGATATGGGGCAGCTTGTCGCCGGTGCAATCGAAGAAGCTGGTGGTGTCGCAAAAGAATTTAATACTATCGCAGTCGATGATGGTATCGCGATGGGTCATAGCGGTATGTTATATAGCTTGCCGTCACGTGACTTAATAGCTGACTCTGTTGAATACATGGTTAACGCCCATTGCGCTGACGCTATGGTGTGTATTTCCAACTGTGACAAAATTACTCCGGGTATGTTAATGGCGGCCATGCGCATAAACATACCAGTTATTTTTGTTTCTGGCGGACCAATGGAAGCGGGTAAAACGAAGCTTTCAGATCAAATTATCAAACTGGATTTAGTTGACGCTATGATCCAAGGGGCTGATCCAAAAGTGTCTAACGACCAGTCGGATCAAGTAGAACGTTCTGCTTGCCCTACGTGTGGTTCATGTTCTGGTATGTTCACCGCAAACTCAATGAACTGTCTAGCCGAAGCGCTTGGTTTAGCGTTACCGGGTAATGGTTCTATGTTGGCAACACACGCTGATCGTGAACAATTATTCTTAAAAGCAGGTAAACAAATTGTTGAGTTAACGAAACGTTATTATCAAGATGACGATGAGTCTGCATTACCGCGTAATATCGCTAACAAAGATTCATTTTCTAATGCGATGTGTTTAGATATTGCGATGGGTGGTTCAACAAATACTATTTTGCATCTTTTAGCTACGGCGCAGGAAGCGGGTGTTGATTACACTATGGAAGATATGGATAAATTGTCTCGTATTGTGCCGCAGCTATGTAAAGTCGCGCCGTCTACACCTGAGTATCATATGGAAGACGTCCATCGCGCCGGTGGTGTTATTGCCATTTTAGGTGAGTTATCACGTGCAGGTTTGCTAAAAACAGACGTACCAAATGTTTTAGGAACTTCGCTTGCTGACGTTATTTCAAAATATGATATTAAAATCACTGACGATGAAGACGTTAAAAAATTCTATCGCGCCGGTCCAGCGGGTATCCGTACCACAAAAGCGTTTAGCCAAGATTGTCGTTGGGATACATTAGACGAAGACCGCGAAAATGGCTGTATTCGCAGTATTGAAAACGCCTTTTCTACAGAAGGTGGGTTAGCGGTTCTTTCTGGTAATATCGCGGTGGATGGTTGTGTAGTAAAAACTGCCGGCGTAGCTGATGAGAATTTAGTATTTACCGGTCCTGCGCATATTTTTGAAAGCCAAGACGAAGCGGTTGCCGGCATCTTAGAAGGTAAAGTTGTGGCTGGTGAAGTCGTCGTAATACGTTACGAAGGCCCTAAAGGCGGTCCAGGTATGCAGGAAATGTTGTACCCTACGACTTATTTGAAATCGATGGGCTTAGGTAAAGCGTGTGCATTATTAACGGATGGTCGTTTTTCTGGAGGCACATCTGGTTTATCAATTGGTCACGTATCACCTGAAGCTGGAAGTGGTGGTGTCATTGGACTCGTTGAACAAGGCGATATTATTCATATCGATATTCCTACCCGAGAAATTACCCTAAAAGTATCTGATGCAGAACTTGAAGCTCGTCGTACAGCGATGGAAGCCAAAGGCAAGGGCGCTTGGAAACCAGTTAATCGTGTTCGTCCAATTAGTTATGCACTGAAAAATTACGCAATGTTGGCAACAAGTGCTGATAAAGGCGCGGTACGTAATAGAGAGTTATTGGATAACTATTAATAATTCAAAACAATTAATTTACATTAGCGAGAAAAATGATGTCACCTACAGACCAACTAAATAAACTGAAAATCGCACAGGGTTACGTACGTGATATTTTGTTGGCACCAATTTATGACATAGCTGTGCAAACGAGTGTTGACCGATTAAGCATACTGTCTACTCGTCTAGAGAATTCAGTATTTGTTAAGCGGGAAGATGAACAACCCGTACATTCATTTAAGTTACGTGGCGCATTTAACAAACTTGTTGGTCTATCAAAAGAAAAACAAGCATTAGGTGTTGTGGCGGCCTCAGCTGGTAATCATGCCCAAGGACTTGCCTTATCAGCAAAGACCTTGGGTGTTGTGGCGACTATTGTAATGCCGGAAACGACACCGGACATTAAGGTCAATGCGGTTCGTAGCCACGGTGCGAACGTTGTTCTTAAGGGGAAAAGCTTTGATGAAGCGAATAATTTCGCCTTAACACTAGCCTCGGACAAAGGCTTGAGTTATATCCACCCGTTTGACGATAAAGAAGTCATTGTGGGTCAAGGTACGGTTGCAAAGGAATTGTTACAGCAAATCCGTGACTTGGATGTGGTTTTTATTCCGGTTGGTGGCGGCGGTCTATTGGCTGGTATGGCGGTGTACATCAAGCAGCTCAAACCTGAGATCAAAGTTATTGGGGTTGAGCCAGAAGGGGCGGCCTGTTTAAAAGCGGCACTAGAAGCGGGTAAACCTGTTGATTTAGGTCAAGTGGATTTATTTGCAGATGGCGTTGCAGTGAAATTAATTGGAACGCATACCTTTGAGCTTGCTCAGCAGTACTGTGACGAAGTGGTTACCGTAAATTCAGACGAAATATGTGCAGCGATTAAAGACTTGTTTGATGACGTACGAGCGGTTGCAGAACCTGCCGGTGCGTTAAGTTTGGCGGGCCTTAAAAAGTACGTTAAAACGACAGGCATAAAAGGCAAACGACTCAGTTGTATATTGTCTGGAGCAAATCTCAATTTTGACAAATTACGTTATGTTGCCGAACGCACCGAGCTTGGCGAGAAAAAAGAAGCGGTACTTGCGGTGACCATACCTGAACGTAAAGGCGCGTTTATAGAATTCTGTGACGCGTTGGGCGGTAAAGCGATTACTGAATTTAACTATCGATATCATGATACCAGCTCAGCTGAGATTTTTGTCGGTGTTAAAATGTCAGATATGAGTACAGATTTACCTGTGTTAATTCAGAGCTTAATTAATAAGGATTATCAGGTTGTCGATCTCACTGATAATGAGTTAGCCAAACTCCATATCCGTCATATGGTGGGTGGCAAGCCAACTCAAAAAATCAATGAAAAGATTTATAGTTTCGAGTTTCCAGAATACCCAGGAGCCTTGTCGAAATTCCTAACAATGTTAGGTCAAAAGTGGAATATCACTATGTTCCATTATCGCAACCATGGTGCGGCTTTTGGTCAAGTTTTAGCAGGGTTTGAAGCTTTAGAAGATGATGCTGCTGAGTTGCAAGGGCATTTAGATGCTGTTGGGTTTAATTGGAAAGATGAATCAGATAATCCAAGCATAAAACTGTTTTTGAAAAACAAATAGTGGGTGCCTTTTAGAATTACCTATTAGAATAAAAAGGGATGTTCGCATCCCATTTTATTTGCCAAATACACTTACGTTACCCTAGCTACCCGATAAAATATCGACCCCAAAAGAATAAACCCTAAAGTATACAACCAAGATTGTAGGCTCGCCTGCGCTATCAACCAAACACAAACCAAAATACCGCTACTGGATATCAGAAAAATAACCCATTGTGACAATGGCAGTTGCATCTTTTTATGTAGTTTGGGTACGGCAAGTACGCACACTAAATAACCTATCAGTCGAGCCAGAGAGCTAAAAATTGCCAACCAAACAAAGCCTTTTGTAATGGCTAAAATCATGGCAAACCCCGCTAGAAAGTAAATTGAATTTATGGGGGTTAAATATCGTTTATGGGTCGACAGAAACCACTGGGGTAACTGATTGTTTTCAGCTAATGCGTAGGTCATTCTGGGTGCGGCTAACATTAAGGCAAGTAAATTACCAAAAATAGAAACTATTGCCGTGAACGCAATAACAAGACCAAATGACGTTATGCCTAAAGATTCGGTTATCACATTGGCACTTGTAACAAGTGGCGCATTGGTCGCGATGGGGGTTGGTAACGTACTGACGACAATTGCCTGAATAAAAAAATACAACACAGTTGTGGCGATGAGGGTAAGCAGCAACGCCTTTGGCATATCGGCTTTCGGGTTTTTTGCTTCTTTTGCCGGAATTATCGCACCTTCAAATCCGATAAAAGCGTAAACGAGTAATAACATTGACGTTGGAAATTGATCAAGTTGCGGCGGAGGTGCGGAAAACAATTGTTCGGCATTTATATAAGTGACGCCAAATAAAACAAAAAGCGCAATGGGTAGGAGTTTGGCCAAAGTGACTAGATAAATCGACGTCATGGCATTTTTGATACCAAGAATATTGATCGTTGCTAATAGGACAATGAGTAAACAAACTCCAATTGACGCAATTTCTGGTGTTTGTAATACGGGAAAATAAAGTGATAAATAAAGCACTAGAGCGTGTCCGTTGGCCGCAAGGGCACTGACACGACCTAAATATAATAGCCAGCCTGTTTGAAACCCAACAAAAGGACCAAAGGCTTTAGTGCTGTATAAAACAGGACCACCGGTTTGGTCGAAAGCACTAGATAAAATAGCAAAACAGGCAACTATCGGAAAAATAGCTATGCCACATAATAAGAACATCCATGGACTAAAGTAGGCCAGTTGATTGGCTGCCGCGGCGGGCAATGCAAAGATCCCGGCACCTATGAGGCCATTAATCGCAATCGCTGCGACACCTATCTTAGTTATGGATTGAGTTGAAAGTGTAGCCAATGAATGTTCCCGTTTTTAGCTAAACTAACAAACTAACTGTTTTAATTGCAATATTTCGCTGACATTGGTTATCAGCAAACTGTAAATAATCTTTTTCAGAAAAATAAAAGGCACTCGATGAGTGCCTTTTAATACAGGAATGAAACACGTTTAAAACTTAGCTATCACTTTAACGTCACCGGTTACTGATGCCGCGTCGATATAACCAATGATATTGGGATTCGAGCTTACGAGTCCGATAACTTCAGCGTCACTATTCAAAGCTTTAGGAGGTGTGCCTTTACCGGTAAAAACCAATTTTGACCAGTAGGCTTTTAATTGGCTACCGGATTTCTTAAGCACATTTTTATTAAACTCCTTGGTCTGTGCACTCGATTCACTCAAATTTATCGGAACAGCTTGGTCGCCACCGGGAAAGGATTTTAATTTCCCTAAGAACAATCTGGAGATCGCATTTGAGTCAAGTTCTGCATTATTAGATGGATGCACAATAACAGCTATTTCAGCGAAACTTGCGGTTGATGCAAGCAGAGCAAAACAAGCAATGGATAATTTTAATAATTTTTTCATGCTAATTACTCCTAAAAGACTAAGTCTAAACCGACAGACAAGACACTCGCATCAGAAGTTTGTCTCTCTCTTTTGGTATAATCAAACTTTAATGCGGCGGAAGGGTGGAAGTTATAACGAGCACCCACTGAAAAAACATCATTTTCTGTTTCTTGGCTTATTAATGTTGCTTGATACGCAGCTCGCACGTCTATTGGACCACCACCTAGGTTTAGGTCGGTGGGCAATCCGGCACTGTAGTCATCATCATTTTCATCTTTACGGTGTTCAAATGAGATATACGGAGTCCATTCATCAAACCGATAAGCAAAAGAAATGTAATATTGATTTTGTGTTGCGATAAGCGTGTCTTCAACTTCTACTCGGGTAAATTCTGAATCTATCAAGAAGTTTTCATAATCGATAGATACGCCTATTCCCAAAAAGGAACCATCATCTTCTTCAATTAAAAGGCCATTGGCTGCATCGGTTGCACCAATCGCCCCGAGCAATCCAACAAATTGGTTTAACTGCTGAGTTGGGTCCGGATCGTTAACAAAGCTTATTGAAGCATCTGCCTGCATATAAACGGCCCTAGCGGTCAACCAATAGTTGCCAACCGTCCAGTTAATACCATACATATTACTAAGCTTTGCAGGGTCGTCATCACTTAAAACATTCACGCTGCCTTCAAAAGACCCAACAATTAATTGTAAGCTAGAATCCCACTCTCCCATCGTGCTGGTATAGAGCAAGCTTGCTCCGTCATAGGTAGAAAACGTTAAGTTATAAACACTTTTTGGTGGACGAACCCAAGTGTAGGCATAACCTACATCAAGATAGTCAGAATAACGATAAAATGGGATCCGCATTCGTCCAACACTTAATTGGGTAGAATCTGAAATTGCGTAACTAAAATACGCCCATTCAAATGTTGCATCATAGTCGTTTTCTCCACGAGCAATAATTTGAGATGTCGCTGAGAGTCCGTCACCTAAATCTGATGAGACTTGCAGTGCAAATAGACTTTCAGGCTTAAATGACAATGTATCATCGTAACCATATAAAGATTTGTCCTCGTCCATGGATGTACCTGCAACAATAGAAGCAAAGCCGTTAATTCGCACTTCTGCCTGACTGGATAGTGAACTTATCGCCAATGCAGTCGCCGTTATAAATTTTACAGTGTTATTCATTATTAGTTACCTAATGTTAATAGTTAGCTAATGGCCAACAGACAATCTATCTGTGCCTAATTAAGTCAAGACTACTATTTATTATTATTCAAGAAATTAGATCGAAATTGTTAAGTGGCTGTTATTTTTTAGGGCTATAGTTTAACTGGGAGTCAGTTCCATCTGGGTGATTAGGTATTTTCCTACTTGTTATATTAGTAAAATCTAATATAATGGTTGGTATAGTCTAAATTTATTATGCGTTAATGATATTTACTGTCATTAATGTGGATTTACAGAGCTGAGGTTTGCAATGAAAGTATTAACGTCGTTAGGGTTAGTTTGGATTTTATTAAGTCATTCGACATGGGCTACGGAGATCCAAACATCACTGGTCGCTGAGATAACGGTTCCTAATTTACAAATGGTGGATGGGTCCATTGAAGCAATTAATCAGTCAACAATTAAGGCATTAGTAAACGCTAAAGTCACTGCGATTCATGTTGACGTTGACGATTATGTTGCGGAAAACACCTTGCTTGTCGAATTAGATGATACTGAAATTCGAGCCAACTTAGCACAGGCTGTTGCCGGTGTTAACATAGCTGAAGCTGCATTAATTCAAGCACAATCAGAACTAAAGCGGTTGCAAGATCTAAAAGACAGCAGCTTTGTAAGTGAGAGTGCATTGACTGCAGCACAGGCCAACAAGGACAAAGCGTTTGGTCAATTACAGTTTTATCAAGCTCAAGTCGACGAATCAAACTTGAGATTGTCTTACACCAAAATCATTGCGCCTTATTCTGGAGTAGTTGTTGCTCGGCATATTGAAGCCGGTGAAACGGCATTAGTCGGTTCGCCATTGTTGACAGGTTTTTCTATCGACCAAAACCGAGTTGTTGCGCAAGTGCCACAGCGGTTAATTGAATACATTGAAGACAGTAAGCAAATTTGGGTTCAGCAAGCAAACAAGTCTTGGATAGCGCTTAGTGATCCTATAATTGCCCCGAGCGCCAACAAATATAACCATACTGTTTTGGTTCGCGCCAATATCAGTAAGCAAGAATTTTCGATGAGACCTGGTAGTTTTATCAAAGTTGGCGTGGATATCGGGCCAAAAAAAATGATCACGATTCCTTCCTCTTCTGTTGTTTATCAAGGGGATCTCGTAGCGGTGTTTGTTAAGCAGTCTAACGGCTTTACTCTTCGTCAAATAAGAGTTGGCAAAAATCATGATGGAAAACTAGAAGTGATTTCTGGATTAGTTACCGGCGATATTGTTGCAACAAATGGCTCATCTGCCTTGTCTGCGCCACTGCAGAAAACCAATTTGTCTGGTCAGTAGGAGGACAACATGAAAGACAAAATGGGCATTTCAGGCCGAGTTGCAAAATTAGCACAAAATAATCCAATAACACCTATCGTCGCATTGTTAATTGTGATCTTAGGGGTTGTGGCGATACTCATTACGCCAAAAGAAGAAGATCCTCAAATTGATGTCACTATGGTCGACGTTTATCTATCGGCACCCGGATACAGTGCGCGTGAAGTTGAAACGCTCATTTCTACAAAAGCTGAAAACGCGATGGCGCAGATCGCTGGTGTTGACCACGTATATAGCACATCTATGGCAGACAATGCTGTGATTACCGTACAATTTAAAGTCGGTATTAAACGCCAAGAAGCGTTGGTTAAGTCATGGAATCAAGTGATGACCGAGTTACATTGGCCTGCTTCACTTAATATTAATTCGCCAGTAGTAAGAGCCCGTGGCATAAATGACGTCCCGATTTTGTCATTAACCTTATTTAGTAATGATTTAACAACCAATCAAAATGACCTAGGGCATATTGCCAATACTGTCGCTCAAGTCTTGCAGCGTGTGCCAGGCAGTCGCAATATTAAAGTCAGTGGTGGTAGCTCGTCAGTCGTAAAAGTGGTTTTTGACCCGGTAAAAGCGGCGGGGCACCAAATAGATATATCTACGGTAATTGCGGCAATACAACAATTTTCTGGCCGTCAGGGATTGATCCCAATTCAGACAGACGCGAGACAAGTGCAGGTTGAGTTAGGTCAGCATTTTAATCATGTAGATGACGTCGCCGGTTTAGTGGTGAGTCAACTAGATGGTCATCTGGTATTACTTAAAGACATTGCATCGGTGAGTTTAACGGTTGGTAAACCCAATCAATATGTACAGTTTGGGTACGGTGGTGGTTCAACGGATGTTAACCAACTCAATACCGCGGTTAGCATTAGTATCGCCAAGCAAGAAGGTGAAAATGCAATAGATGTGGCCAATGCGGTCTTGCTCACAATAGAGGATTTAAAAGGTCGTATTATCCCAGACAGCGTTACAGTAAATGTGTCGCGAAATAGTGGCTTTACCGCACAGCAAAAAGCCAATAAGCTAATTCAAAAGCTATTATTTGCGACCTTAGCGGTGGTTGTTTTAGTCTTTTTAACCTTAGGGAAACGAGCTGCGTTAATTGTAGGCGTTGCGGTTGGTCTAACATTATTAATTACTTTATTTTCATCTTGGGTGTGGGGCTTTACACTTAATCGAATATCCCTGTTTGCTCTCATATTTTCTATCGGGATCTTAGTCGACGACGCCATTGTTGTTATTGAAAACATACATCGACGTCAACAATTGTTCCCCATGGAACCTTTAAAGGTGCTCATTCCAAAAGCCATTGACGAAGTCGGTAGCTCTACGATCTTAGCAACATTTACAGTTATGGCTGCGCTTATACCTATGGCGTTTGTGTCTGGTTTAATGGGCCCTTATATGAGTCCTATTCCAATTAATGCCAGTACAGGAATGTTGTTATCGCTTATTATCGCATTCACCATTACGCCTTGGCTCGCACTGCGTTGGTTTAAATCTGACGCGCCTAGTGACGATGCAATCCCAGATAGTGAAGAAACTTCGGAAGAACATAAAGCAAGCGGACATGAAGAACATGATCGAATTGGTTTATTCGCCTCCAACATTTTGTCGCTATTTGTTAGCCATAAACGCGCGTTGCGCAACCAATGGTTGCTATTTGTCGGCATAGTGAGCTTGATGTTTGTGGTGATGATTTTACCAGTCGGAGGCCAAGTATTATTAAAAATGTTGCCGTTTGACAACAAATCAAGTTTGTCCGTCGTTGTTGATATGCCGGAAGGCACAACGCTGGAAGATACCTTAAGTGCACTGCAACAACTGTCAGATCCATTAAGAAAGGCGCCAGTGGTGGTTGATTTTCAGTTATATGCCGGTGTGAACGCGCCTATCGATTTTAATGGTTTAGTGCGTCAATATTATCTTCGCCAACAACCGCATTTAGGTGAAATTAATATCAATATTCTTGATAAAGGCCAACGAGATTTGGGCAGTCATGATATTGCAAAATTATTGCGAACCACTTTGTTACCAATAGCGACAAAGCTTGGTGCAAATATTAAAATTGTTGAACAACCTTCTGGGCCTCCAACATTAGCCCCGTTGGTTGCTGAAGTTTACGGACCAGACGCAGAGCGTCGACGTGAAACGGCGACTAAGTTAGAACGAGTTTTAGCCAATACACCTGAAATTGTCGATACGGATACGAGTATTGCCGCACCGCATGTCAGATTAAAGATAGTAGTCGATAATTCTAAAGCTCAGTATTTTGGTATTACAAAACAGCAAATACAATCAGTACTAGGCCTTCTTCTAACAGAACAACCTGTGGCGTATTTGCATGACCAACCAGGGATTACGGCAATTCCAATTATTGTGTCAACGGGTGATAGTTATCAAACAGACCGCGATCGCTGGCTGAATACTAAAATTCAACTGCCAAATGGTGAAAGTGTTGTTATCGGTGAATTCATCGAGCTTGTCGAAGTGAACGACGAAGGCGCTATTTACCACAAAGATATGCGTCCCGTGATTTATGTTGTAGCGGATATGGCTGGAGAAACAGACAGCCCGCTTTACGGTATGTTTGCAGCGCAGGCAAACTTTGATGAGCAAAATGGTGAAACTAATTGGCTATACACCCAAGCACCACAGCAAGCCTATCGCGAAGCGATCAAGTGGGATGGTGAATGGAAAATTACCTATGAAACGTTTAGGGATATGGGAATCGCGTATTCTGTCGGTTTGGTACTTATATACTTGCTCATCGTCGCGCAGTTCAAAAATTATATGATGCCATTAATTATCATGGCACCCATTCCGCTAACAGTTATTGGTATTTTCCCAGGGCACTGGTTAATGGCGGCAAAATTTACAGCGCCATCAATGATCGGCATGATAGCCCTTGCTGGTATTATTGTTCGGAATTCTATTTTGCTGGTGGACTTTATTGAGTCTCAAATTGAACAGGGAGTGGCCCTGCAACAAGCGGTAATTATGTCAGCTCAAATGCGCGCACGACCAATTATATTAACCGCACTTGCGGCGATGATTGGTGCAACGTTTATCGTATCGGATCCGATTTTTAAAGGGTTAGCTGTATCATTGATTTTTGGTATCGCTGTATCGTCGATATTAACGTTAATCGTTATTCCGGTTGCCTATTACCGAAATGCGTTAAAAAAACACGCCGTTTAAGACCGCAAACTATCAAACGCTCAATATATGAATGATGAGCGAGATTCATGGACTACAGAGGGAAGTTACTCGTGCTTCCCTCTGTTTATTCTCATGCAGTTATCCCAATCCTCACCTTTTGCAAAAAAAATTAAATAAATTAAAACTATCTGCAAACTTGCATCGACTATTAAGATGAGACAAAGCGATGGTTTATATCAATGACATTTAATAATTTGCGAGGGCGATTTGTCACTATTTCAACAAACAGACGATAAGTTGATCGAGAAAGCCCTCAAAGGCAACCAATCGGCATGGCGTAAGTTAGTCGATAGATACGAAAAAAATGTCTATCTCTACGCACTTCGTATGACGAGTAATCAACATGATGCAATGGATGTTATGCAGGAAACATTTATTTCTGTGTGCCGCAGTTTATCTGACTTTCGTGGAGACAGCAGCTTTAAGACCTGGGTGCTTAAAATAGCTCACTTTCGTTGCATCGAGTTTTACCGCCGTCGGAAATGGTTTGCTGACGAAAGCGAATTGCAGCACATGGACGCCGAGCCTGAACATAGCTGTCCTGAATTGGCTTTGGGGAATTCTCAGTCGCAAAAACAGCTATTGACCGTAATGAAATCATTGCCATTTGAACAGAAATTAATCGTTGAGCTAAAGGTATTTCAAAGCCAAACGTTTGACACTATTGGCCAACAACTCGGGGTTTCGACCAACACAGTGAAATCGCGTTTTTATACTGCATTAGATAAATTAAAAGTGTTACTGGAGGACTCGTATGACGCAGCCTGAAGAAGCAAATTTAGCCGAACTATTTGATTATTGGTTGGAAGGCAAGGCATTGACCTCTGACCAACTGGCCAGTCTGAAACAAGCGCCTTTGTGGTCGCAACGAATGGCTGTGCATAACGAGATGCTTGAGATGGCTGACAACCTGTCAGAGTCGGTCGATGTACCAAAGTGGCGTAAGGACAAAGGTTTTGACCAATATTTGGCAAAACCGTCGTGGTGGCAACGTCAAGGGACGTCACTTGTTGCGCTTAGCTTTTCAATATTTGCCTGTCTTATTATGTTATTTGATGTGCGTTTAGTTAATACCAATAATGGTCGAGAATTGGTGATAAATGACCAATCTCAACAGGCCTGGTTGGAGCAGCAGTTTGTCCAATTGGCCGAGAAAAATAATGAAGTTATTAATGCCAGAATGGATGATTTAAGCCTAAAGCAACAAAATGATACGGCACAACTGGCAAGTTATCTGGTTGCAAATAGCCGCCTTGAGCGTAAAGAAGACATAGAAGATGTGGTTCGGGTCATTCAACAACAAAGACAGGACGACATGCGCTATTTACGACAACAGTTTAGTGATGTGAATTACAACATCCGCCTGGCGTCACAGCAAAACGAACGAAATTTAAGAAAGTCTGACTATAACGACGCGTCAGAACAGCAAGTAACCGAGTAGGCATTGAGGTAAACCATCGCTTATTTACCTTAATTATTTAGAAACGGAAATGATCATGAAAAAACAAAATAAACTTTTGCAAAAAGCCACGTTAGCAAGTCTGTTATTAGGTCTAAGTTTTAGCTCAGCAGTTCAAGCACAGGACTTGTCTGAGAAAAAATTGAAAAGTGTGAAACGTGACCTAAACATCATGACCACGATTATTAAAACCGCCATCAATGGTAATGAAAATAGTCGTAACAGTCGCAGTCACCGCAGCAGTGACGTGGAGGGTATATATCTGGCAAACCAAGGAATGGTATTTACCATAGGGTCTCGCCATGGGGTGAGTTATAGCTTTAGTAGGGGTCATCATAGTGTTGCGCCAATTGCACCTGTACCGCCAATTCCACCCATTATTAGAAGTAGCGCACCTTTATCAGAAGATGACGTCGATAGGATTGAAGAGTCAACGATGGAAGCGGTAGAGTTGGCAATGGATATGGCGGAAGTTCAAATGGAGTTTTATTCTGAAATGGATTGGTCTCATCGTTCGAGCCAAGAGCGCAGTGAAGGTCGTGCGGAACAAAACGAATTGGAAAAACAACGCCGAGAATTGGAACGAGAAGCCCGTAAACTGGAGCGAAACGTACGTGATATTGAACGAAAAATACGTGACGCTGAGTATCAACAAGAACTTAACGCAAGTGCTGACAATAAAAAGAAAATCGCTAAGTTAGAAGCCGAAATGAAACAACAGTCTGAAAACTTGACCAACGTCGCTAAAGAAATCAGCAGTAAGGCTGAATTACTTCAAAAAAAGGCAAGTGAGATGCGCGAAAAACAGATCGCACAACTTAATGCTCGCATTAAAGTAACTGAAACCGCGATAAGTCAGGCGGTCTGTGATTTTGGTGGAGGGTTGCGGTCATTAGCCAAAGGTGAACACATCACATTTAATCTAAAAGGACGCAGCGACCGCTTGTACATATTTGATATGCCATCAATATATAAATGTGCAGATGGTGATATTACGGCGACTGATTTGTTAAACAAAGCAGTGCAATACAGTCTTTAAAACTAAGATTCAGTAGGGAGCACCAAACTCCCTACTGAATGGATTATATCGCTTAGTTTTTGGGCTGTTCTAACGTTCTAGCATAATCCGCCATATCGGCCTGCAAATTTAGAATCGGCGATTGGTCTATTTCAATTAACCCACGTCTTGGTCGGTCAAGGTCGACGATCACAAAAACCAACGACACAATTAGCGCCACCATGACATATGCACTATAGGTTGTGCGGGTACCAGACAAGCCCGATACATAACCGACAATGCTTCCGGTCATTAAAAAAGTCCCATAGAGCAGCATAAGCACAATTTCAGGAACGTGGCGATTAAGTGCCGAATCTCGAACATGGAATACCTGCATTAGTTTGCCAATGGCATCAGTAAACGAACCTGTTCTTATGGCTCCGGCTGTAGAAGTTTGGATCTCAGTTGCTAAAATCCACAATTGGTTTTGTAATTCCTTAGCTTCAGTAACAAAAGATTCTCTTTTGTCTTCATTTACCATACTGACATTACCCGCTTCAGTACGATTGTTGGTGTATGCGATAAGCAATTGTTTGGCTTTTAATTGACTTTCCTGAGGCAAAAGGTCGGCTCGAATAAAGGCGTTATGAATTGCGTTACTTTCATCGAGTACTGCATTACTCCTAGCGTCAAATCGTTGCAAAGACTGCGAGAAGGTAAAACCAAGTAACAGCGCTAATATCCCTAGCAAAGAGGATTGGATTGCACTGACTTGAGCCTTACTGGCATCATTCGCCTTAATTGCAGGCCGACGACCTATTCGAAAACCACACTCAATGGCGACTGCCATTGAAACAAACAATGAAGATGCAATTGCCAAGCTATTAATGTCGTATAACATTTCTTTCATTTAACCTTCCGCCACTTTAAACGTCACAAATAGCACATTTGCGTTTACCTATAAACGTTTTATAGGTGTGATTTGAAATGGGATCAACTAATACCCAAATTAACTGATAAACAGCGTCGAGTTTCTAGGTCGCAAGAGAATGGTTTATCTAGCTACCTAGATTTAATACGATCACTAACCACATCCCTATAGTGCAGTTAAAAGACATGATGAAAGCAAAAAATCGGTGAATCGGGTGATTGTACGTTAAGTGGATTGCACTGTGGATTAATCGAAAAGCGACAAACGCCCAAGCAAAAGCCGTCAAATAGACATGGGAAATATTTAAAGCAAGAGCAGTAACGCTAGCGACATAAAACAAAACGGGTACTTCAAATAGATTGTCAAAGTTACGACCAAATTTGGCAATGTCATCTGGAATATCGTATTTCCCCATTAATTTGAAATAACGAGGGTCGACTTTGCCTGCATAGGCGCCTCTGATCCTGATAACAGCGGTAAAAACACCGACGACGGCGGTAAGTAATACCATCACAAACATTGGGTAAACGAGTTCCATATTGATTTCCATTGTAAATTTTTAAAAATGATTACGACGTTTGAGCATAAGGATGCGGTAAATATTCAATATATTCAAATACTCGTTTTATTCGAGGTACATTCAGGTGTGTACTTATTGTTGTTAAGCGTTTTAGTGGCAACGCCTTATCGCCAATTGAGCCAATTGGTGAGTGTTAAATATCTGTTATTTTCTCAATGGCATATAGTTCATCATCTATTGTCGCGACTTTTTCAGAAATGATGGCTCGTGCATCTGTCAATCCTTGGTTATAAAAGTGATCACCTATTTGCTCAGCAAAAAAATCGAGTAAAAAGCCAGCTTCAAATTGCCCAATTTCTTGATCAAGCTGTGACTCAAAGTAGTTTTGGATCTTGCTAATTATGATTTCTTGTTCAGATTTTTTGAACGTTATATTACTCATTAATGACCTCTTCTATGTCGAATACGTTTTACTAGTCGCTTTATTATTTCATGAGCTGTTTACTAATGTTAGATCAATTTCATACGTATTCATCTAACATTGGGTACGCTTTTAGTTTTGAATACCGGCTCAAACACAATGTTAATTAAAAACAACAGCGTTTAAGAAGGCTTTTTAAACATACTGACTTAGGATATTTATGAAAATAAAATACGGAATGACGATTGTTATTACGCTGATTGTCGTGGTCTTTGGGATCCGCATTTTTGAGCCAAAATCCGCAACAGTAACCTTTATGCTTAAAGCGCCAGATTCGACGGCACCGGCAGACGAAATTCATATCGTAGGAAACTTTAGCGATTGGAAGTTTGAAAGCAAACATGCGATGAAACTAGAGGGTGAGTTTTACCGTGTTGAAATCCCAGTTTCTGAAAAACCGTTATTTTATACCTTTATCAAAAACCAATCATGGCAACATGGTCCAGCTCAAGCATACGGTAAAGGCATGTGTCAGTTTTCCTATAATCCTGAGGCTGGATTGAATATCGTTGAAAATGGCTTCCCAGCCTGGGGCGGAGATAAACCAACAGAACCATTAACTTCCTCGCTGGTGGGCAATATTGAAAAACTTATTGATATTGATTTTCCTCAGCTACAAACAAAACGTGATGTTTGGGTTTATTTGCCACCGAGCTATCAAGCTGAGTCGAACACGGCATTTCCAGTGCTTTATATGATGGACGGACAAAACGTATTTGACAAAAAAACGTCATACAGTGGTGAATGGCAAGTTGACGAGACGCTGCAGCAAATGTTCACCGAGCAGCAACTTAGTGAGTTTATTGTGATTGCGATAGATAATGGCCCTCGACGAATGAACGAATATAGTCCTTGGAAGTTTCAATATGGTGACGATGTATTTGAAGCTGAGGGGGAGCAGACTATGAAATTTATCACGCAAACATTAAAGCCTTTGATTGATGACAAATACCGTACTCAAGTGGGTAAAAAGACCACAGGCATAGCGGGGTCAAGTTTAGGTGGCTTGATGGCAATTTATTCTGCACTAAATTACAGTGATATATTTGGCTATATCGGGGCGTTTTCGCCGTCGTTGGGTATTGAAAATGAAGAGGGCGTTAACGTTTTATTCCAAGCTATTGAACAGGTAAATCAGATAGATGATGTCGTTATTTATACTGACATGGGGTTAGGTGAGTATGGCGACTATGCAAAGTTTGATAAATTGACGCAATTACTTAACGCAAAACTGACAAATGGTGCATCTCTCACAACCGTAAAAGATGACTTAGGCCGGCATTGTGAAGCGTCTTGGTCTGAGCGTTTTCCAAGATTTGCTTCGCAGTTTTCTAAAAATTAGTGAGTTGGTATTCGTGACGTTCAACGCCACATCTGCGTCGGACGGCCACGAATAACACAAGTAATAGTAGAACAGAGAAAGATAAATTGGCCGAGCCTGATTTTTTAGGCTCATCGGGTATAGCATTGACTGTGATAGTGACTTTATCTGTTGCGGTTGCACCATGTTCATCGGTTACAGTTAAGGTCACTTCAAATACACCAGTTTGTACAAATTCAACAATAGTCGTTTCACCTTCAGCACCAATTGACCAAACAAATTGGATAATTTGGCCATCTTGGTCGCTCGACGCAGAGCCATCAAGTTGCACCGACTCACCCACAGTAACCATTAAATCGGGACCTGCGTTGGCGGTTGGCGCAACGTTTGGTTTGTCCGTTCTGAACATCGTATAGGCGCCAGTAAAAGCGTTGAATTGAATGAGGTATTCGCCAAAGCCATCATCAAATGGGATTGAATCGCCGCCTAATTCAGCAATGCCATCGGTATTGCTGTCACCAAAACTTGTGCTCCAATCGGCGTAAACGTCAAATTTAAATCTAGGCACGCCCGTGGCGTTTGTGGCTTCATTATTATTTACCGTGACTTGCCAAATATTGTCTTCTATTTCAATCATAGGCGTCGTGCCCCATTGATTGGTTACACCACGAAAATAAAGAGATGGATAAATGTGGTCGTCAGACTTAATACCACTTAATACGGCCGATTTACGAGTTGTATACCAGTTTTTACCTGAGCTAAAGTCGAATAAACGATAAGAACTTTGATTGCCCCAATAAGCGGGTTCATCGGTAATCTGTTGGTTGTCACCTGTGTCATTGAGCAAACTATATTGAATAAGTTGGTGAACGTCACTAATCCAGCGTGTTGAATAATGCTCGGTCATTAAGTTGTCTTGGTTTACCAACTGGGCCAGGAGAGCTTTAAACTCGGTACGGTACTGCGCGATGGCCAATACTTTCTCAACTAAAATAGGGCTACGAGCGGCAAAGTTCATTGGGTTCCGACTACCAACATCTTCAACTAACAGGGACGTTCCAAGGGCATTGTCGGTGTCGTATGGAATAAAATAAACCACTTCGGATTCGTCGATATAAAAGTAGTAGTTATTGCCATTGCCCCAAAAACCGTCCCAATGTCCTAAAACAGCCTCCGCTGCCAGAAATTTAAGAAATACAGGGATATCCAAATGTTGTTCGATATAAAGCTTAAACTCGTTGCCGCTCAATTGCGTGAAGTTATTCGCGATAGTTATAAGTTGTGATTTAGCTTGTTCAAAGTCATCGTCTTTACCTTTAAATTCAAAGGTCGCTTGGTCGTTAACGTCGATGCCTTGCCAATTTTCCTGAATATTTGAAAAAAGCGCTGCACCAAACCCTTTGTGGTTACCTTGCCACAAAAAACCTTTGTCATTATCAGTACCAAAGCGCTTATCGATATACTCTTTTCGGTTAACACTTTCATTCATTCGATAAACACCAAAGTAGGCAGTATTTGCGGCGCCCACTTTAATGAACAAACG
This sequence comes from Psychrosphaera sp. 1_MG-2023, assembly GCF_030548245.1. Taxonomy (NCBI): domain Bacteria; kingdom Pseudomonadati; phylum Pseudomonadota; class Gammaproteobacteria; order Alteromonadales; family Pseudoalteromonadaceae; genus Psychrosphaera; species Psychrosphaera sp. 1_MG-2023. The sequence goes on along the minus strand of NZ_JAUORW010000005.1, from coordinate 12,247 downwards.
GGCATATGTAGACGAGTGTGCGGTCCACAAATCAAAGTTATGCATGATCTGATTACTAAGGGGTTCATGAACAAATGTTGGATCGTTATGGAAACGTTTAAGGCGTAATTTACTTAACTTTGAAAAGGTTTGTTTGTCGACAAATTCGTCAAAATCTAAAGAAAAATGAGCTTGACGATATTGGCCATTACCGTCGTCTGGTAAAACAAAGCTGGTATTGCCACTTAGCTTTACGCCAACCGAAGTGAGTTGCGTGACGGTACCGTTTTTATCAAATGAAAAATCGGCAGGCACCTCATATGGAACTTCGCGACTTGATTGTAAAAGGCTCTGCCATTCGTCGTCGGAAAAGGTTAGGGTAATTGAGGGCAAGGCATTGATATCAAATACATATTTGTGGTCGGCTTGAGCTAGAAAGCTTGTATCTTCAACCGCTATAGTTACATTTGAGAAGAGCAATAAAAGGCAGGCAAGGATGTGTCTTAATGGTTTACCAGTCATTGGGTAACCTACGCAAGAATAGAGTTATTCAACCCTAGAGACAGAACGGACTGTTGGCAAATAGGTACATACGTATTCAGCTATTAACCAACGGTCGTATTATTGAAATATTCAATATAAACAGCGTGTTAACACAGTTGTCATGTTTAAAATGAAAAGTAAAGCAAAGCAAAGCAAAAATTAACACAGGTTAGAGGAAGAAAGCATTCACTTGGAATAATTTTTCAACTTCACTAATGTATTTTTTATCAACTAAAAATAAGATCACATGGTCATTACTTTCAATAACCCTATTGTCATGAGCAATGAGCACTTCGTTACCCCTTACGATGGCCCCAATAGTTGTACGAGGTGGCAATTTCAGTTCTTGGATTGAGCGACCAACGACTTTAGAGGTGCTTTCGTCACCGTGGGCAATCGCTTCAATGGCTTCGGCTGCACCGCGGCGAAGTGAGTATACATTTTCGATATCAGCTCGGCGAACATGAGTTAAAAGTGCTGAAATTGTTGCTTGTTGCGGTGAGATTGCGATGTCGACTTCACTACCTTGGACTAAGTCAACATAGGCGCTACGTTGGATCAATACCATGGTTTTTTGGGCGCCCATGCGTTTGGCCAACATGGCAGACATAATGTTGGCTTCATCGTCGTTTGTAACTGCGATAAAGACATCGGTTTGTTCAATTTGTTCTTCAGATAGCAATTCTTGGTCTGACGCATCGCCGGTAAAGACAACCGTGTTTTCAAGCGACTGGGAAAGTTCTTCGGCGCGTTTGGGGTCAAGTTCGATTAACTTTACACGATAATCTTTTTCTAATAATCGGGCGAGTCCAGAGCCTATGTTTCCGCCGCCAACAATCATGATCCGTTTATAGCTTTGTTCTAGCTTTTGTAATTCATTCATAACTAAACGAATGTGTTTTGACGCCGCTACAAAAAACACTTCATCATCGGCTTCAATGACGGTTGTCCCGAGTGGGCGGATTGCTTTACCTTTACGGTATATTGCCGCAACACGAGTTTCAACCGACGGCATATGTTCTTTTAATGCCGATAAGGCGTAACCCACAAGTGAGCCACCATAGTAGGCTTTTACCGCAACTAAACTGACTCTACCTTCTGCAAACTCAAGTACTTGTAAAGCGCCCGGATATTCAATTAAACGGCGGATATACTGCGTGACTAATTGCTCTGGGGCGATGTAATGGTCTACAGGTAAGTCATGGTTATGGAAGAGTTGTTCTTTGTATTCTAAATATTGCTGTGAGCGAATTCGGGCTATTTTGGTCGGGGTATTAAAAATACTATACGCTACTTGGCAGGCCATCATATTGACTTCGTCACTGCGGGTTACGGCAATGAGCATGTCTGCGTCTTCAGCTCCCGCTTGACGCAATACGTCGGGGTAAGAACAGTGACCAACAACCACTTGGAGATCATATTTGTCCTGCAACTGATGTAGTGCGTCAGCATCGATATCTACCAGGGTGATTTCATTTTCTTCACCTGCTAGGTTTTCCGCTAACGTAGCACCAACTTGTCCTGCGCCGAGTATTATGATCTTCATGATTTAGCTTTTGTGACCTATTCTTTTTATTGTGATTTTTTCAAACGGCAGTAATAAAACCCGTCCATATTATGCTCACCCGGTAAAATTTGCCAGCCTGGGTTGTCGACTGTCTCATTCAAACTTTGTTCGTCAGAATGACCTTGATTAACGATTGGCACGAGAATCGCGTCAGCGTGAGTCGTTAAAAATTGTTGCATCTGCAATTTATTTTCATCCGGAAGTATAGAACAAGTGGCATATAATAATGTGCCGCCTGGTTTTAGCTTATCCCACATGGTTTGTAAAATATTAGCTTGGAGCGTACTGAGTTGCTCAATATCTTCGTTGCGTCTTAACCATTTGATATCTGGATGACGACGTATAACCCCAGTAGCAGAACATGGCGCGTCTAATAGAATGCTGTCGAATTGCTCAAATGACTCAAGGGTTTTAGGATCGGACAAATCTCCGCATACTAATTGAGCTTCAAGTTTTAACCTTGTTAGGTTTTCCTGTACTCGGCTTAAACGAGTTTCGTCAATGTCGGCTGCCACCATATTTACTTTTGCGGTGTCAAGCACATGGCAGGTTTTACCACCAGGGGCGGCACAGGCATCGAGTACATGTTCATTATCACAAGCACCTAACAATCGCGCCGCGTTTTGTGCAGCAGCGTCCTGAACCACAAACCAACCTTGGTCAAATCCCGGAATTTTATCAACGGGTTTTGGTGCTAACAAACGAATTGCGGTTGGGTTGTGTGGATGTACTTCGTATTCAATTTTAGCGTCATCAAGTGCAGTACAAAATTCAGTTACCGGTTTATTTGAGGTATGAACACGCAGCCACATTGGCGCACGTTGTAGATTTTGCTCAAGAATGGTTTGCCATTGTTCAGGGTAGGCTGCTTGAATGCGTTTAATGAACCAAGACGGATGATTGTATTCAGTAACAGGGTTAGCTGTTTTTTTCAGTAAAACGTCTTTGTTTCGCATAAAGTTACGTAAACAAGCGTTAACTAAGCCTTTTAGTCCCTGTGCTTTTAGTGAAACCGCAGCTTGAACCGTTTCGGCCACCGCGGCGTGTTCTGGGATCCGCATATGTTCTAACTGATATAAGCCAACGATAACTAGATGATGAAAAACCCGTTGTTTACCCTTGAGCTTTTTGGTTAATAGTTGATGGCAGATCGCATCGTAACGAGCAAAATGTCGAATGGTACCAAAACACATTTCCTGTAATAAGGCAGCGTCTTTCTCGCCAACATTTATTTGTGCTTGGGGTAAGACGTCTGATAAAGACTGACCTTTATCTAACACCGCTAGTAAACAGCGAGCGGCTTCGGCGCGAACATTTTTGCTGGCTTTTGACATTAGTCCGCCTGAGTTAATAATGAAGTTCCAGGGGCAACCCATTCAAGGCGACCATTAACAAAATCGCCTGCTGACATTGGTTTTTTGCCCTGTGGTTGCAGACTTTGGATAGATATAACACCGTCGCCGGTTTGGATCGAAATACCAGATTTATCGGCCGAGATGACATCGCCGGCGTTTTTCCCTGAGTTTTCTGGGGAAACCGCTGCTTGCCAAATTTTAACGACATTGCCACTTAAATTTGCATAGGCTACAGGCCAAGGTTGATAACCTCGAATTTTACGTTCAATAACGGCGGCAGGTTCAAGCCAGTTAATCTCAGCTTCCTGCTTTGTTAATTTATGAGCGTAAGTGGCTTCGTCGTCATTTTGTTTTATCGGAGTTACATTGTTTTCAGCAATGGCGTCTACGGCTTTTATCAATGCTGAAGGGCCAATGTTTTGAAGTTTTTCGTAGACGCTGCCGCTGGTGTCGGTTGATTCGATAGGGCAAGTCTCAACTAACAGCATGTCGCCGGTATCAAGCCCAATGTCCATTTGCATAATTGTAACGCCAGTTTCAGCGTCACCCTCTAATACGGCACGTTGAATTGGCGCAGCACCGCGCCATTTAGGCAAGATAGAGCCATGGACATTGATGCAACCAAGTTTAGGCGCGTCTAATGCTGCTTTTGGTAATAGAAGTCCATAAGCCACGACGATCATTAAGTCGGCATTCCAAGCGTTTAATTCAGTTAATGCGTCATCGGTTTTTAATGATGGCGGCTGACATACAGGAATATCATGCGCTAAGGCAACTTGCTTTACGGCACTTGGTTGCAGTTTTTTACCGCGTCCCGCTGGACGGTCTGGCTGAGTATAACAAGCAACAATGTTATAACCTTGCTCGACTAAATGAGACAAATGTTGGGCGGCAAACTCAGGAGTTCCCGCAAAAATGATATTCAAATTGTTACCTGACATTGACTCTGCTTATCCTTTAGCGGCTAAACGGCTTTCTTTTTCAAGTTTTTTCTTGATGCGGTCACGCTTTAAAGGTGACAGATAATCAACAAACAATTTGCCATCTAAGTGGTCTAGTTCGTGTTGAATACAAATAGCCAATAACCCTTCTGCATCCATTTCAAATCCACTGCCATCTTTGTCTAACGCACGAACCGTAACGGTTTCAGAACGTTCGACTTTGGCGTAACAATTTGGCACAGACAAACAGCCTTCTTCATTAATGACCATGCCGTCACGGGCAATGATTTCTGGGTTGATGAACGTTAGGGGTTCATCACGCTCTTCAGACGTATCAGCGACAAAGAGTCTTACATGTTGATCAACCTGCGAAGCAGCTAGGCCAACGCCATTTTCGTCATACATTGTTTCGAACATATCGTCGACGAGTTGTTTGATTTCTTCATTTACTTCTGCGACAGGGGTCGCGACTGTGCGTAAACGTTCGTCAGGGAAACGTAATACATCTAAAATTGCCATAACTAGTAGTTACCTTGCCAAATACCATGATTAGCTTGTAATTTTACCTGTTTACGATCACTATTAACAGATTAAAGCCAAAACAAATATTGGCTTACATTAAGTATAAGTTAGTTAATTTTTATAAAAGGGATCTGCGGATGGCTAATTTCCTTCGCCAACTTGTTAGCGTAATTGTATTTTTAGGTTTGTCAGCAACAGCAAGTTATGCTGAAACGCTGCGAATTAAGTCTGACGCGCCTAGCGAATATGTCGTTAAAAAGGGGGACACCCTATGGGATATTTCAAGTTTGTTCTTGAAAGATCCATGGAAGTGGCCGGAATTGTGGAAAATGAATCCGCAGGTTTCAAATCCAAATTTAATTTATCCAGGCGATAACTTACAACTTATATACACCGCATCAGGTGAACCTGTGTTGATCATGGGTAAACGTGTACTAAAAATGTCACCGCAAAAACGTGTTTCGCATAAACGTGACGAACCTATCCCATTGGTTCCTTTAAATTCTATTGCCCCATTTTTGAGTTATGAACAAACGCTAGAAGAAGATGTCATTGAAGGGCTCCCATATGTATTAGGTACAGATCGCGCGATCAAACGCGCAACTGTTGGCGATATGCTCTATATTAAAGGTGACCTTGGTGCAGAACGTCGATTTGCAATTTATCGTAAAGGTAAAAAATACATCGACCCTGAAACCGATGACATTTTAGGTTATGAAGCGGTACTCGTTGCGATTGCCAAACTTGAACATGCTGGCGACCCAGATAATGGGGTACCTGCAAAAGTGACTATCGAGTCGGCGAAACAAGAAGTGAAAGCCAGTGACGTTTTATTGCCTATTAGGCAAGGTCAGGATTTACCTGCATTTTTTAAAATGCGACCAATTGAGAACGACTTAGAAGGTGCCATCATTGGTACACCTTCGGATGTTGCCGGTGTATCAAAATATGACGTTATCGTAATAAACAAAGGCTTTATGCACGATGTAGCACCAGGTCATATTTTTGATGTTCGACGTCAGTCTCCAACTGTTGTGAATCAAGGGTTGGGTCCGAAGTATCAAGAAGACGCAAGCAGTTATGAACGCTTTGTTGGCCAAGTTAAAAATTGGTTCCAAAGTGACGAAGATAAAGGCATCTATGTCATGCCTTACGAAAAAATTGGCCAAGTCATGCTGTTCAGAGTTTATGAACGCGTTTCGTATGGCATAGTGATTAAGAATTCAATTCCTATTTATGTTGGCGATAAAATTCAAACGCCGGAATAGATAAATACATTACGCCCCGCAGGATGTGGGGCCATAAAGGAGCCAAGGATGGACCTCGAATTTAGTCAACTTACCCGATGGTTAGCACTTATTAAGTGCCCCCAATTTGGTATAGTCTCGTTTAGAGCACTTGCTGCCGTATTACCAAGCCCAACAGACGTATTTACGTTGACTCCCAAAGAATTAAGCCATTACCCACTGAAAGCCTGTCATGTGAAGTATTTTTCCGCACCTAATTGGCCATGGGCTGAGCGAATGGCGCATTGGATGATACACAACCAAGTCCGTTTTATTTCGATATTGGATGCCAAATACCCTCTACTGCTAAAACAAATTAGTCGGCCGCCAATAGGCTTATTTGTTGCGGGCAATGTGGATGTTTTAAATTCGACCCAAATCGGCTTTGTCGGTTCTCGGAGTCCATCTTCTTACGGTAGACAAATGACAAGCCATCTTATTGACGGATTACGACACACGCCGGTAACGATTACTTCTGGACTAGCGGTGGGGATTGATGGCGATGCTCACAAATTGGCATTAGATAATGGTTTACCTACAATTGCCGTAATGGCGACTGGAATGCAAAATATTTACCCTAAAAGACATTGCAACTTAGCGGAACGCATTAAAAATTTTGGCTGCTTAGTGTCGGAGTTTCCCCCAGATGTACCAGCTATTCAGCATAACTTCCCCCGTAGAAATAGGATCATTGCCGGGCTCAGCAAAGGAATTGTTGTCGTCGAAGCAGCCATTAAAAGTGGTTCATTAATATCAGCTCGAATTGCAATGGAAGAAAATAGAGACGTCTTTGCGGTCCCTGGCAACGCATTTAGTCCATTGAGTGAGGGTTGTAATTCGTTGATTAAACAAGGAGCTAAACCGGTTACAGGTGCAGCCGATATCGTAAATGAGTATTTGATTTCACCCTGTCGCAAAGAAGTTAGAAAAAATCACTTGGCAGGACCTAATTTGTTAGCTAGTGTTGACCATGATACTACCCCGGTAGATGTCATTGTCCAACGTTCCAATATGCCTGTGGATGAGGTGTTAATTGAAATGTTGGAATTGGAAATACAGGGCTATGTAGAAGCTGTCCCAGGCGGCTACATTAAAGTACCAATCTAACGAAAATAATAATTAACAAAGGGGCTTTTTATGTTTGATATCCTTTTGTATTTGTTTGAAAACATTGTAAATGACAGCGCTGAGATCTGGGTTGATGAAGATGAACTCACAAAAGAACTCAAAAAAGCGGGCTTTCATGATGACGATATTTTCAAAGCGCTAATGTGGTTAGAAGATTTAGCTGATCTCCAGGCTAATGACATTTCACCGTTTATCAACGGGCAGACCGCCATTTCGAATCGAATTTACACGCCGCAGGAAATGTTGAAACTCGACACTGAATGCCGTGGTTTCGTTTTGTTCTTAGAGCAGATTAATCTGCTGGACGTTGCAACTCGTGAAATGGTCATCGATCGGATAATGGAACTAGAAGAAACACACATTTGTTTAGAAGACTTAAAGTGGGTGGTTCTAATGGTGCTATTTAACGTTCCTGGCAAAGAGTCTGCATTTGAGCAGATGGAAAACTTAGTTTTTGACGAGCCTGAGGGCGCAATTCACTAAGCTTCCATCGATCTGCACAGAAAACTATTGCGTTACGCCGTGGAGTGACTAAGATCCACGGCATATTGCCGACTATACGACAAAATTCATGGAATCCGATCCGGACTTACAACATAACCAACCCGAAACTAAGAACTATTGCCCAAAATGCAATGCGGAACTGCACATTCGTTCTGGCGCGACAGGCGCGTTTTTGGGTTGTACTACCTATCCAGCATGTGATTACACACGTCCTTTAACTACGTCGTCTGAAGTCCAAGTGTTACGTATTCTCGATGAAGTCTGTTGCCCAAAATGCGAGGGCGACTTAGGTGTTAAGTCGGGTAAATATGGTATGTTTATTGGTTGCATGAATTACCCAGAATGTGATTTTCTTGTGAAAGAAGATGACGACGACGATTTTGAACCCGTCGATTGCCCAAAATGTGATTCGGGCGAACTTCACATGCGAACTAATAAAAAAGGTCATCGTTTTTATGCCTGTAATCAATACCCGGAATGCGACTATTTAGTGAATCAAAAACCAATAGCGACACCGTGTTTAAAATGCGAGTGGCCAATTGTTGTTGATACCGGTGATGGTGAAAAGCAATGTCCGTTTTGTAAACTGTATGTAGATTAATTCCGTAGAGGTTTTACTGTGAACACCCCAGATCCAACAATTACTCATTCTCCAGAAGTAACATCGCTATTAAATGGCGATGTAATCGTATATCCAACAGAAGCGGTTTACGGCATGGGATGCGATCCGCAAAATGAACTAGCGGTATTAAAATTACTAAAGATAAAGCAAAGGCCAATTGAAAAAGGATTAATCTTAATTGCGAATGATTACGGCCAGTTGTTGAAGTTTGTTGATGATAAAAAAATCCCAATGGATAAGCGTACTGATATTATTTCTCGTTGGCCAGGCCCAACAACTTGGTTGCTACCAGCCGCACCAGACGCACCTAAGTGGATTACAGGACAACACGATTTAATTGCAGTTCGGGTGACCGATCATCCAACTGTGAAACGCATGTGCAAAGAGTTTGGTGGAGCGATCGTCTCCACAAGCGCTAATGTAACAGGGCAACCCACGATAACTGACGTTGCTACTCTTGCATTGCAATTTTCTGATCAAGTTGGTTACATTGTAGATGAGCCATTAGGTGGTTATGATCAGCCATCAACCATTATTAATTCATTTACAGGCGAAGTAGTAAGGACTTAAATTGAACTCACCAATGTTAGACCAAGTAAAATCATTTTTTATGTCGCTGCAGGATCAAATTTGTGAGCAACTCTCGACACTTGATGGCACTGAGTTTGAGCAAGATCAGTGGATTAGAGAAGAAGGCGGCGGCGGACGAAGCCGCGTAATTAAAAACGGTAATGTATTTGAACAGGCCGGAGTAAATTTTTCCCATGTATTTGGCGCTAATATGCCCGCTTCTGCAACAGCACACCGCCCAGAGTTACAAGGTCGAAGTTTTAATGCCTGTGGTGTGTCTTTAGTTATTCACCCGCATAATCCATATATCCCGACTACACATATGAATGTGCGCTTTTTTATTGCTGAAAAAGAAGGTGCCGAACCTGTTTGGTGGTTTGGCGGGGGTTATGATTTAACGCCATTTTATCCGTTCGAACAAGACATCAAACATTGGCATCAGACTGCTAAAGATGTATGTGATCAATATGGAGAGGCGGTTTATCCAAAATACAAAAAATGGTGTGACGAATACTTCTACCTTAAACACCGTGACGAAACTCGTGGGGTAGGTGGTCTATTTTACGATGATCTAAACGAACTAGGCTTTGAACAGTGTTTTGAGTTTACCCAAAAAATAGGTCATTCATTCTGTGAAGCGTATGTGCCAATTGTCAATCGCTGTAAAAACCTAGAGTTTGGTGACCGCCAACGACAATTTCAACTTTATCGCCGTGGTCGTTATGTTGAATTTAACTTGGTATTTGACCGAGGTACGTTATTTGGCCTTCAAACAGGTGGGCGCACTGAGTCGATATTAATGTCTATGCCACCTCTTGCCCGCTGGGAATATCAATACACACCAGAAGCAGGCAGTGAAGAAGCCAAACTCTATGACGTATTACAACCAATTGACTGGTTGTAGTCTTATCAAGCTTGTTTTGCCGTTTTAATCTTGATTAATAATATGCGTAGCCATTTGTGCAAAGGCATCTTTTAGATGCGCTTTAACTTGTGGTTGCGTTACTTCGAGTTCCAACGCTGTATTCATACAATATATCCACTGGTCCCGCAGGTTTTGGTCAATTAAAAACGGCAAATGTCGGGCACGTAGGCGAGGATGTCCGTATTTTTCCATAAAGATATTCGGCCCACCTGTCCAACCAACTAAAAATTCATAAAACTTTTCGCGGATCGCATCGAGTGGTTTTGGATGCATATCGTACAATTCTTTAGCCCGCAGGTCGGTTTCCATAATGTCATAAAAGGTATTGGCAAGCTTTTTAACACCGTCATTGCCAATCACATCGTATGGGGTATGGCTTATATTTAAATGAGACTTGTTTTGTTGTGGCTTTTTAGACACTATTTTATCCATCAATTTTTTTAACATTTACGAGCCCAAATGAAAAAGTTTGCCGTAATCGGTAACCCAATCGAACAGTCAAAGTCTCCAATAATTCATCAAGACTTTGCAAAGCAATTTGATATTGCGCTTACATACGAAAAGCTATTATCGCCAATTAGTGATTTCAAACCAACGATAAATTCGTTTTTTGACGCTGGTGGCATTGGCATTAACGTCACTATGCCGTTCAAAGATGAAGCGTTTGCAAGTTGTGACGAGCTATCACCACGCGCCAAGCTTGCCGAAGCGGTAAATACCTTAACTTATAAAGATGGCAAATTATTGGGTGATACTACCGACGGCGAGGGCGTTGTTCGCGACTTGTTATTTCACGGTATTGAATTAAAAGGTCGTCGCGTATTGTTGATCGGAGCGGGTGGTGCAGGCAAAGGCAGTGTTGCGAGTATTTTAGACCAACAACCCAAAGAGCTGATAATTGCGAATCGCACACTATCTAAAGCGCAACATATAGTGGATAAAGTGCCTGGTGCTCCGGTTGTCGCCAAAGGTTTTTCAGAACTCGATGGTAATTATGATGTGGTTATCAATTCAACGTCGTGTTCATTAACGGGTGAACTTCCTGATATTGACCCTAGTGTTTTCAAAAACACCGTCGCTGCTTATGATATGTGTTACAAAAAAGAAAAGACTCTGTTTAATAACTGGCTTGAACTGCATTCCAAAGCATTAACGATTGATGGATTGGGTATGTTAATAGAACAAGCAGCAGAATCCTTTCGTATATGGCATGGCGTCGTTCCCGACACAACGGAAATACGCAAGGTATTGCGAGATCTATAGTAGAAAAATACATATATAGAGTAGCGCCATTATTTACGTGGCGCATTCTTCTATATATGTAGTGTTAATCGAGGCACTGTATTGTGACTAACTATGTTGTTCTATGTACTCATCTTTGAGTAAGACGTAGTTTTTGGCTGAAACGGTCAAAAAGTCGAGTTCTACTTGTTTTAAAGGCCGTGCCTTTTTCATCGGGTTTCCAACATATAAAAAACCAGACTCCAATTTTTTATTAGGCGGAACTAATGTACCGGCACCAATAAATACATCATCACCAACTTCAGCACCATCCATTATGATTGCGCCCATCCCAACTAAAATACGATTACCCAATTTACAACCATGTAACATTGCTTTATGACCAATTGTTACGTCGTCTCCTATTATTAGGGGGTTGCCTAAGGGATTATTGTTAGATTTTCTCGTTACGTGCAGCACCGATCCATCTTGTACATTGGTACGTTTACCAATAGAAATATAATTAACGTCACCTCGAGCAGCAACCATCGGCCAAATACTAGAATCGTCGCCAATAGTGATTTCTCCATATAGTACTGCGGATTCATCAACATAAACTCGGTCGTAAATAGTAGGAAGTATATCGTTATAAGATTTTAGGTTTTTCATTGTTAACCTCAATTACACTTTATAAGCCTCAAATATCACACTTTTTGACCACATTAGTCAATAAATATGCGTTCTGTAGCAATAATAGCCAAACAGAAAACTATTTGTAAAAAGTAGTTGCGCGCCGGAAAATGATCTCTATAATGCGTCCTCGTTGTCAGGGAGACATCAACCGCTCAAAACAATATGTTTAGTAGCAGGATTGGCGTCTAAATCGACTAGGAAGTTTGAAAAAACTTTCAAAAAGATTTAAATAAAACGTTGACAACAAAAACAGGAAGCGTATTATACGCCTCCCGGTTGAGACAGAGTCTTAACCCAGAGGAAACCCTCTAAACCGTTCTTTAACAATTTGTAATTAATTATCTGTGTGGGCACTCCGTAGAGTAGTGACAACAAATATATATGTATAAAG